>NZ_JBQOIF010000019.1:0-92494 GCF_052665395.1 Stenotrophomonas sp. 3(2025)
GGGACGTACTTGCAGCGTCCCCCGCGCAGCCCACCCGCCCGGCCAATCCCAGCTTTTGCTTTCGACCCCCGCCACGAGGGGCTCAGCCGTTGGCCGGACCCCGCGACAAACCAGCACACGTGCGCAATCCCATCGAACGTCGGACAATGGAACCCTTGGCGGCCCGCCACGCCGCCCCTCCCGCTTTCCGCTGCAAGGAACTCCCCCATGGCCGCCCGCAAGTCCTCCTCTCCCCTGATCGAAGTCACCGCCCGCCGCGGCCAGCCGCTGGGCATGGCACCGGCCACCTTCCTGCGTGACTTCTGGCAGAAACGCCCGCTGCTGATCCGCAATGCCTTCCCGGATTTCCAGACCCCGGTACAGCCGGAAGACCTGGCCGGCCTGGCCTGCGAAGAGGGCGTGCTGGCCCGCCTGATCGAGCACGACAAGGCCCAGGACAGCTGGCGCGTGCGCAGCGGCCCGTTCCAGGAAGAGATCTTCCCCGCCCTGCCCGACCACGACTGGACCCTGCTGGTGCAGGACGTGGACAAATGGGACAAGGATGTGCGCGCCCTGATCGAACACTTCAGCTTCCTGCCGCGCTGGCGCATGGACGATGTGATGATCAGCTTCGCCACTACCGGGGGCTCGGTCGGTGCCCATGTCGACCAGTACGACGTGTTCCTGCTGCAGGCCCACGGCCACCGCCGCTGGCAGATCGATGCCAGTGAATCGATCAAGGGCAAGCGCCCGCCGCTGGGCTTCCGCCCCGACGTGGAACTGAAGCTGCTGGAAGTGTTCAAGCCGACCCATGACTGGGTGCTGGCGCCGGGCGACATGCTGTACCTGCCGCCGAACGTGCCGCATCACGGCGTTGCCGAAGACCCGTGCCTGACGTTCTCGTTCGGCATGCGCGCACCGTCTTCGGCCGAGCTGATCAGTGACTACCTGGACACGTTGATCGCCGACGCCGACGAGAACATCCGCTACCAGGACGCCGACCTGAAGGCGCCGGCCGACCCGAACGAAATCGACACCGTGGCGATGGCGCGGGTGATCACCGCGCTCAACGCCATCCGCATGAACGATCCGGACAAGCTGGGTGACTGGTTCGGCCGCTTCATCACCACCTACCGCGCCGCCGGCGAGGTGATGGCCCACCAGGCCGCGCCGCCGCAGGAAGAAGTGCTGGAGGCCCTGCAGTCGGGCCTGCTGCTGCAGCGCCACCCGTGGGCGCGCCTGGCCTGGCGCCGGGCCAAGCGCGGTGCCAGCCTGTATGTCAGTGGCCAGGACTTCGCCCTGCCGGTCAAGGACGCGCAGCGCCTGGCAGGTGCCGAGCAGCTCGACGCCGCCGCCTACCGCGGCCTGTCCGACAAGGGCCGTGCGGTGGTCCAGCAGTTGCTGGTCGGCGGCGTGTTCCAGCTGATCGATCCGAACGAGGTGTACGCCGACGAGGAGGAAGAGGTGCTGGGTGAAGTGATCGAGGGCCACGAGCAGGTCGAGGTGATCGAGGCTGACTCGATGTCCGATGACGTCCATCTGGTGACCGTGCACGACGACGGCATTGAAGTGATCGTCAACTTCGATGACCACGACGAGGACGACAGCGACCCCGGCCGCGGCTGAGCCATGAGCCCGCTGCGGGTCCAGCAGGTCAGTCACGCCGAGGCCCACGTCGCCATCCACGACGTGCGCCAGCGGGTGTTCGTGCAGGAACAGGGCATCGACGCCGCCCTCGAACGCGATGCCCTGGACCCGGTCTGTGCCCACGTGCTGGCACTGGATGCCGACGGGCAGCCGGTCGGCACCGGGCGGCTGGCGCCGGATGGCCGCATCGGCCGCATGGCGGTGCTGGCGGCGTATCGCGGCCACGGCGTTGGCGAGGCCCTGCTTGAGGCACTGGTGCAGGCTGGGCGCGAGCTCGGCCTGGCCGAGCTGCACCTGCATGCGCAGCTGCCGGCACGCGACTTCTACGCCCGCCAGGGGCTCCTTCCTGATGGCCCCGAATTCGAAGAAGCCGGCATCGGCCACCAGCAGATGCGGCGCCGGCTGCAGGCCGTTTCCGCCATCGACAGCCGCGCCGAAGCGGTGGCGATCACCACGGCGATCATCCATCGCGCCCGCCGCCGGTTGTGGCTGCACAGCCGGCAGCTGGACCCCGGCCTGCTGGACGCGCCACCGGTACAGGCAGCCCTGCGCCGCTTCGTCACCGCCCGTCACGACAAGCAGCTGCGGGTGATCGTGCATGACGCCGCAGCCATCGCCAGCGCCGGTGCGCCGCTGCTGGCGCTGTTCCAGCGCCTTCCCAGTGTGATCCAGTTCCGCGAGGTCGCCGATCCGATCGATCGCGCCCTGGCCTCGGCCTGCCTGCTCAACGATGCAGGCGACTTCTACTTTCGTCTCATCGGCCATCGCCTCGACGGCGAATCGGCAATCGCGCTGCCGGCACGTTCGCAGCCGTTCGAGCAGCAATTGCAGCGTGTCTGGGACCGTTCGCGCGAATGCAGCGAATTGCGCGCACTCGGCATCTGACCGCGACCGGTGCGCTCAACCTGTCTGGGACCGACACCGGGGGACGCCCGATGCCCTCGTCGCTGCCCCTTCGTGTCCGGATGGGGGTACAATTTGGCCGTTTGAACGCGCCCGTGCATGGCTATTCATCTTCGTGCCGGGTCCTTCTGAAGCCATACCCCACAAAGCGAATCAGCACCCTCCATCGTGGACAATCAACTGAAGCAGTTTGCGCAATCTTCGCAACTCGCCGGCGGCAACGCCTCCTATGTCGAGGACCTGTACGAGCAGTACCTGGTCTCCCCGGATAGTGTCGATCCCAAATGGAAAACCTACTTCGACGGCTTCAAGGGCCGCGAAGCGGGCGACATTCCGCACTCGGCCGTCATTTCCCACATCGCGGACGCGGCCAAGGATGCGCTGAAAGCAGGCACCGGCACCGGTGCAGGCGATGAGCGCGAGCGCAATGTCGGTCGTCTGATCACCGCCTACCGTTCGCGTGGTCATCTGGACGCCCGCCTGGACCCGCTGGGCCTGGCCGCGCCGGTCAACACCCCGGACCTCGGCCTGCCCTTCCACAACCTGTCCGATACTGACCTCAACAGCGAGTTCAGCACCGGCGGCGTGGGTGGCCAGCCGCGCATGAAGCTGCGTGACCTGCTGGCGCGCCTGAAGGCGACCTACACCGGTTCGATCGGTGCGGAGTTCATGCACATCTCCGAGGTCGAGCAGCGCCAGTGGATCTACAAGAAGCTGGAACTGGCCGGTGGCAACTACCAGCTGGACGCTGACACCCAGCGCCGCACGCTGGAGCGCCTGACCGCCGCCGAAGGCCTCGAGCGCTACCTGCACACCAAGTACGTCGGCCAGAAGCGCTTCTCGCTGGAAGGCGGCGACTCGCTGATCCCGATGATGGACACCATCATCCGCAGCGCCGGCAAGGATGGCGTCAAGGACGTGGTGATCGGCATGGCCCACCGCGGCCGCCTGAACGTGCTGGTCAACACCCTCGGCAAGAACCCGCGCAAGCTGTTCGACGAATTCGAAGGCAAGTTCGAGCACGACGAGCACGCCTCGGCCGGCGATGTGAAGTACCACATGGGCTTCTCCGCCGACGTGGCCACCGAGGGTGGCCCGGTGCATCTGGCCCTGGCGTTCAACCCGTCGCACCTGGAAATCGCCGACCCGGTGGTTGCCGGCTCGGTGCGTTCGCGCCAGGAACGCCGCAAGGACACCGCACGCAAGCAGGTGATGCCGATCCTGATCCACGGCGACGCGGCCTTCTCCGGCCAGGGCGTGGTCATGGAGCTGTTCCAGATGTCGCAGGCCCGCGGCTTCGCCGTTGGCGGCACCGTGCACATCGTGGTCAACAACCAGGTCGGCTTCACCACCTCCAATCCGCAGGACACGCGCTCCACGCGCTATGCCACCGACGTGGCGAAGATGATTGCCGCCCCGGTGCTGCACGTGAACGGCGATGATCCGGAAGCGGTGGTGTTCGCCGCGCAGCTGGCGTTCGAGTTCCGCCAGAAGTTCGCCAAGGACGTGGTCATCGACCTGATGTGCTACCGCCGTTGGGGCCACAACGAGGCCGACGAGCCGGCGATCACCCAGCCGCTGATGTACCAGGTGATCCGCAAGCACGCCACCACCCGCGAGATGTACGCCGAGCAGCTGGAAAAGGCAGGCGTGATCGCCGCCGGCGCCGGCAAGGCGATGGTCGATGCGTACCGCGAGAAGCTCGATGCCGGTGAAGTGACCACCGAGCTGGCCAAGGTCGAAAAGACCCCGCCGACCAGCCCGCTGTTCGTTGATTGGCCCAAGCTGCTGGAAGGCAAGCTGTCCGATCCGGTGTCGACGAAGGTCGACAAGGACAAGCTGGTCGCGCTGGCCAAGCTGATCAACACCGTGCCCGAAGAAGTGCAGCTGCACTCGCGCGTGTCCAAGGTGTACGACGACCGCCGCAAGATGGCTGCCGGCGAGATCCCGGGCGACTGGGGCTTTGCCGAGAACCTGGCCTACGCCACCCTGCTGGACGAAGGCAGTGCGCTGCGCCTGGTCGGCCAGGACGTCGGCCGCGGTACGTTCACCCACCGCCACGCGATCCTGCACGACCAGAAAACCGACAACTACTACCTGCCGCTGCGGCAGCTGGTGGATTCGCCGGAGAAGGCCACCGTCATCGATTCGCTGCTCAGCGAAGAAGCAGTGATGGCCTACGAGTACGGTTTCTCGACCACCGATCCGAACACCCTGTGCATCTGGGAGGGCCAGTTCGGCGACTTCGCCAACGGCGCCCAGGTGGTGATCGACCAGTTCATCGCCGCCGGCGAAGCAAAGTGGGGCCGCATCTCCGGCCTGACCCTGCTGCTGCCGCATGGCTATGAAGGTCAGGGCCCGGAACACAGCTCGGCGCGCCTGGAGCGCTTCCTGCAGCTGTGCGCGCTGGAGAACATGCTGGTGGTGGTGCCGTCGACCCCGGCGCAGGCCTTCCACATGCTGCGTCGCCAGCAGCACCTGACCACCCGCAAGCCGCTGGTGGTGATGTCGCCCAAGTCGCTGCTGCGCCACAAGCTGGCCGTGTCGACCCTGGACGAGCTGGCCAATGGCGAGTTCCAGCACCTGATCGGCGATGCCAATGCAGATGCCAAGAAGGTCAAGCGCGTGGTGCTGTGCTCGGGCAAGGTCTACTACGACCTGCTGGAAGACCAGACCAAGCGTGGCCAGGACGACGTGGCGATCATCCGCGTGGAGCAGCTGTATCCGTTCCCGCGTGCGCTGCTGGCTGCCGAACTGAAGAAGTACGGCAAGGCCACCGACGTGGTGTGGACGCAGGAAGAACCGCAGAACCAGGGCGCGTGGTACCAGATCCGCCACCACCTGCAGTTCTGCCTGGCCGATGGCCAGAACCTGCACTACGCCGGTCGCGCACGTTCGGCTTCGCCGGCTGCCGGTCACATGGCTGACCACGTCCGCGAACAGCAGCAGCTGGTCGCCGATGCACTGGTCAACCCGTTCAACGACTCGTTCGCTGAATAACTCTCCCCCTATTTAGAAGACAAACCAGGAAGCTCCCGCATGGCCACCGAAGTCAAAGCCCCGGTACTGCCCGAATCCGTCGCCGACGGCACCATCGCCACCTGGCACAAGAAGGTGGGCGACGCCGTCAAGCGCGACGAAAACCTGCTTGACCTGGAAACCGACAAGGTCGTCCTGGAAGTGCCGTCGCCGGTCGATGGCGTGATCAAGGAAATCAAGTTCAAGGAAGGCGACACCGTCACTTCCAGCCAGGTCGTGGCGATCATCGAAGAAGGCGCCGTGGCTGCTGCACCGGCCCCGGCTGCCGAAGAGAAGAAGGCTGAGGCCGCTCCGGCCGCTGCTGCTCCGGCCGCCGCCGCTGCCCCGGCCCCGGCTGCCAAGTCGGCTGCCGACGCGCTGCCGCCGGGCGCCCGCTTCACCGCCATCACCGAAGGCGTGAACCCGGCCGACGTCGACGGCACCGGCCGTCGCGGCGCCGTCACCAAGGAAGACATCGTCAACTTCGCCCGCAACGGCGGCGCCGGCAAGGCCGGTGGCGCACGTCCGGAAGAACGCGTGCCGATGACCCGCATCCGCAAGCGCATCGCCGAGCGCCTGATGGAGTCGAAGAACTCCACCGCCATGCTGACCACCTTCAACGAAGTCGACCTGTCCAAGGTGTCGGCGGCGCGCAAGGAACTGCAGGACGAGTTCGTCAAGGCACACGGCATCAAGCTCGGCTTCATGAGCTTCTTCGTGAAGGCCGCCGCCAACGCGCTGCAGCGCTTCCCGCTGGTCAATGCCTCCATCGACGGCGACGACATCATCTACCACGGCTACTCGGACATCTCGATCGCCGTGTCGACCGAGAAGGGCCTGGTCACGCCGGTGCTGCGCAACGTCGAGCGCATGTCGTTCGCCGACATCGAAAAGACCATCGCCGACTACGCCAAGAAGGCCCGTGACGGCAAGCTGAGCCTGGAAGAACTGCAGGGCGGCACCTTCACCGTGACCAACGGCGGCACCTTCGGTTCGCTGCTGTCGACCCCGATCATCAACCCGCCACAGAGCGCCATCCTGGGCATGCACGCCATCAAGGAGCGCCCGATCGCCCAGAACGGCCAGGTCGTGATCGCGCCGATGATGTACCTGGCGCTGTCCTACGATCACCGCATCATCGACGGCAAGGACTCGGTGCAGTTCCTGGTGGACATCAAGAACCAGCTGGAAAACCCGGGCCGCATGCTGTTCGGCCTGTAAGAGACCTCCCGCCCCTCCGCGCCTGCGCGGAGGGGTTCTGGTAATGCAACAAGGACTATTTCAATGGCTGAACAATTCGACGTCGTCGTCATCGGTGCCGGCCCGGCCGGTTACCACGCTGCCATCCGCGCGGCCCAGCTTGGCCTGAAGACCGCCTGCATCGACGCAGCGCTGGGCAAGGACGGCAAGCCGGCCCTGGGTGGCACCTGCCTGCGCGTGGGCTGCATCCCGTCCAAGGCGCTGCTGGATTCCTCGCGCCAGTTCTGGAACATGGGCCACATCTTTGGCGACCACGGCATCAGCTTCAAGGATGCCAAGATGGACGTCGAAGCGATGGTTGGCCGCAAGGACAAGATCGTCAAGCAGTTCACCGGCGGCATCGCCATGCTGTTCAAGGCCAACAAGGTCGCCGCCTATTACGGCTTCGGCGAACTGCAGCCGGGCAACGTGGTCAAGGTCACCCAGCATGACGGCTCGGTCGTCGAGCTGAAGGGCACCAACGTCATCATCGCCGCCGGTTCGGATTCGATCGAACTGCCGTTCGCCAGGTTCGACGGCGAAACCATCGTCGACAACGTCGGCGGCCTGGACTTCACCGAAGTGCCGGCGCGCCTGGCCGTGATCGGCGCCGGTGTGATCGGCCTGGAACTGGGCAGCGTGTGGAAGCGCCTGGGTTCGGAAGTGACCATCCTGGAAGCGCTGCCGGACTTCCTGGCTGCGGCCGATACCGAAGTGGCCAAGACCGCCGCCAAGGAATTCAAGAAGCAGGGCCTGGACATCCGCCTGGGCGCCAAGGTCTCCAAGGCCGAAGTGACCGGCAAGGGCAAGAAGAAGGAAGTCGCCCTGACCTACACCGACGCCGAAGGCGAGAAGTCGCTGGTCGTGGACAAGCTGCTGGTGGCCGTCGGCCGTCGCGCCGCCACCAAGGGCCTGCTGGCCGAAGGTACCGGCGTCAAGATCAACGAGCGTGGCCAGATCGAAGTCGACGCGCACTGCCACACCGGCGTCAATGGCGTCTGGGCGGTCGGTGACTGCGTGCGCGGCCCGATGCTGGCGCACAAGGGCTTCGAGGAAGGCATCGCGGTTGCCGAACTGATCGCCGGCCTGCCGGGCCACGTCAACTTCGACACCATTCCGTGGGTCATCTACACCGAGCCGGAGCTGGCCTGGGTCGGCAAGACCGAGCAGCAGCTGAAGGCCGAAGGCATCCCGTACAAGGCCGGCAGCTTCCCGTTCGCCGCCAACGGCCGTGCCGTGGCGATGATCGAGCCGGCAGGCTTCGTGAAGGTTCTGGCCCACGCCGAAACCGATCGCATCCTGGGCATGCACCTGGTGGGCGCCAACGTGTCCGAGCTGGTGCACGAAGGCGTGCTGACCATGGAGTTCAGCGGTTCGGCCGACGACCTGGCGCGGATCTGCCACGCCCACCCGTCGCTGTCGGAAGTGGTGCACGACGCGGCGATGGCCGTGAGCAAGCGCGCGATCCACAAGGCGAACTGAGCCATCGGGTAGTGCCGGCCACTGGCCAGCGTTGCTGGATACGAAAAACCCCGCCTCGGCGGGGTTTTTTGTTGGCCGCTTGACCGCCCGCCTGCAACCCGGCCCAATGCAACCGGCCAGGGAATGCTGTGGCCGCCGCCGATTTCCATGGAGTCGTACGATCATGCACCTGTCCCGCTTCTGCCGCCTGCCGATGCTGCTCGGCTTCGCCTTGGCCGGGTGCAATGCCACCCCACCCAGAACCGACTACCGCGCAGCCGAGGTGCAGCCGGTCGAAGTGATGCCGCAACGCGATGGCGACGTGCTGATCCGCTACCACGTGCCTGCCGAGACGCTCTTCCACTCACCCGGCGCGGATGTGCGCACGGCCAGCGATGGCAGCCTGGAAGTATCCCTGCGGCGCTGTGGGATCAAGCAGCCCTGCACGGTGACCCATCCGGCGGCAGCCACCGCCGGCTCGCCGCTGCTGGTTGAATTCGTAGTGCGCCCGCGTGGCCGCATCATCATGGTCTACCGCGATCTGCGCGAACAGGTGTTCCCGGCACCGCCGGCCGCCGCGGCACCCTCATCCTGAAGCCGCCGCCGTACCGGCAGATGGCGGATCAACGCTGCATCGGCCGCGGCGCCGGCTTGGCGGCAGCCCTCTTCGGCGGATCGTCACAGATGCGGTGCTGGACGACCGTTTCCCCGGCCTTCCACTCCTTCACCACCCGGCAGGATTGCTTGGGCGCATCCTCTGCAGTCACCGCGGTGGCGGCCAAAGCAGGATCATGCCCGCGCTCCAGGTAGACCGACTGCGGTTCCTTGCCGAACGCGGGCGCCGCCACCAGCAGCGCCGCCATCGCAATGACGAGCGGCCTCATGCGGTCACCGGGCCGCCGCCCAGCAGGCGTGCCGGCAGCATGAACAGCGCGCGCAGGAAGGCGAACAGTGCCGAGAAGGTGATGCCGAGCAGGCGGAACGGCAGGCTCAGCAGCCACACGAACGGCCAGGCGACCAGCGCCAGGATCGCCAACGGCCAGCACAGCACGAACAGCAGGCACCAGACACCAAGCGCAAACAAGGTCTTCATCAGAGGCTCCCTCGGCGGCACCCCGCCGCCTGCAACCACGTTGCCGCCCTGCCCTGTCGCCCGCAAACGGTTTGCGACGAAACCCGGTTGCGGGGCGATGAAACCTGCCGCTGGAGAGCAGATCCGCCGGGCACGGCCCGGCGCTACCGTAACGCCGTCGGCGCTATTCGAACGAACCGACCGAGTCGTGGGCCAGGTTGTCGAAACGGGTGTATTCGCCGAAGAACTTCAGCTTGCACGAGCCGGTGGGGCCACCGCGGTGCTTGCCGATGATGATCTCGGCCAGGCCCTTGTCCGGCGAATTTTCCTTGTTGTAGTAATCGTCGCGGTAGATGAAGACGATCATGTCCGCATCCTGCTCGATTGCGCCCGATTCGCGAAGGTCGGCCATCACCGGGCGCTTGTCGGTACGTGTTTCCAGCGAGCGGTTGAGCTGGGACAGGGCAATGACCGGTACGTTCAGTTCCTTGGCCAGGCCCTTCAGCGAACGCGAAATCTCGGAAATTTCGGTCGCGCGGTTCTCGCTGTTGCCCGGCACGCTCATCAGCTGCAGGTAGTCGATCACGATCAGGCCCAGGTCGTGCTCGCGCTTGAGGCGGCGGCACTTGGAACGCAGGATCTCCGGCGACACGCCCGGCGTATCGTCGATGAAGATCTTGGTTTCCTTCAACATCTTGATCGCACCGGTCACCCGGCTCCAGTCCTCGTCCTCCAGCTGGCCGGTACGCAGGCGCTGGGCGTTGATGCGGCCATTGGACGAGATCAGGCGCATCGCCAGCTGCGATGCGGACATTTCCATCGAGAACACCGCCACGCCCTTCTTCGACTTAATCGCCGCGTACTCGGCGATGTTCAGGGCGAAGGTGGTCTTGCCCATCGCAGGACGCGCAGCAAGGATGATCAGGTCGGTCGGCTGCAGGCCGGCGGTCATCGCATCGAAATCGGTATAGCCGGTCGGCAGGCCGGTGATGTTGCCGCCATTCTCGAAGCGGTTGCGCAGCTCTTCGAATGCGTCCTTCAACGCACCGGGCATGGCCACGAAGTCGGTACGGCCGCGCGCGCCCTGTTCGGCGATGGCAAATACGCTCTTTTCCGCAGCGGACAGCAACTCGCTGCTGTCGCGACCCTCGGGCTGGAAACCATCGTTGACGATGTCGGTGCCGACCTGGATCAGCTGCCGCAGCACCGCCTTGTCGCGCACGATCTCGGCATAGGCCACGATATTGGCTGCCGACGGCGTGGTGCTGGCCAGTTCGATCAGATAGGCGCCATCGCCCACCAGCTCCATCTTGCCCTGCGATTCGAACCACTCGCCCAGGGTCACCGCATCGAAGGGGCGCTCGCGCTCGGACAGCTCGCGGATCGCCCGGTAGATAATCTGGTGATCGCGGCGGTAGAAGTCACCCTCGGTCAACTGGTCGTTGACCCGGTCGTAGGCCTCCGGTGCCAGCATCAGGCCACCCAGCACCGCCTGTTCGGCCTCCACCGAATGCGGCGGCACGCGCAACTGGTCGATACGCGATTCATCGCGATCGCGATCGAAGCCATCGCCGCGCTCTCTGCGGTTGGAACGGAAGCCGGAACGGGCGGACATGCTGCGGTGTTTCCTGCAAAAAGGGGCCAGACGAGTGTAGGCATGCGCCGACCCCGGCGGCCATGGACAAATCTGTGGATAAGCCGTGGAAGAACGGGGGATATCCGCCTGAGCCTGTCCAGACTGGCGCAAGGGCGTCGCATTGCCTGCGACGGGCGTCGTTGCGACGCCCGAAGCGGGCCATTATCGCAGATGGTAACCGCCGCTGCTGGCGTCAATCGCCCTTGGCATGCACCGCGATCAGGGCCAGGAACCGGTCTACGTAGCCCTGCAGGAACGTCTGCGTGCCCTCGTTGTGGATCGTGCCGTCGGCATCGATCAGGCCATCCTTGAAGTGGATGAACGCCTCGGGCTGGCCAAGCACGTGCATGTCCAGGAAGGCCAGGCTGTTGCGCAGGTGCTGCTGGGCCACCGCCGTGCCGATCTGGCCGATGGAAGCACCGATCACCGCCGCTGGCTTGCCCGCAAAAGCGCTGTCGCCGTAGGGGCGCGAGCCGATGTCGATGGCATTCTTCAACACGCCCGGCACGGAACGGTTGTACTCGGGGGTCACGAACAGCACGGCGTCGGCGGCGCGTACCTGGTCCTTCAGGCGCGTGCCCTGCGCCGGGTAGCTGGCGTCGAAATCCTGGTCGTACAGCGGCAGGTCGCCGATCTGCACGTACTGGAAGCGCGCCTTGTCACCGGCCAGTTTCTCCAGCGCGCGGGCCAGCTTGCGGTTGCATGAGTCCTTGCGCAGGCTGCCGACGAATACAGCAATGGTGGGGATGGACATCAGGACATACTCCTCACGTGCGGGAGGGCCAGCCTAGCCGCCGCGCCCTTCCCTGCCGGTGAAGATCAATCGCGCTTCACGCCTGCACGCACCTGCCGCCAATGGTCCTGCCAGGCCTGGAACATCAGCACGTTCCACAGGTGCGTGTGCCACTTGCGCTGGCCGCCCAGGAACTGCTGCCACAGTGGCTGCACGGCGGCGGCCGACAGCACGCCTTCGCGTTCCAGTCGCGCCGGCTGCAACAGTTCGTCCGCCCAGGGCTTCAGGTCGCCCTTCAGCCAATCACTGACCGGGGCGCCGAATCCACGCTTGGGCCGGTGCACCATCGACTGCGGCACGTACCGCCCCAGCACGCGCTTGAGCAGCACCTTGCTGGTCGACTCACTGCGCTTGAAGCCCAGCGGCAGCGACCAGGCGAACTCGGCCACGCGCCAGTCCAGCAAGGGCGCACGTGCCTCCAGGCTGACCGCCATCGAGGTGCGGTCGACCTTGCACAGCAGGTCGTCGGGCAGATAGCTGACGAAGTCGGCGAGCATCATCGCGTCGGCCGGCGTACCGGCACCATGCAGCGGATCGGCCAGATCGTAGAAGCTGCCCGCCTCGCGTGCACCGATCACCGCGGCCGCCGGATCGCGCCAGCGCGAGATGCGGTTGCGATATACATCGCCGATGCCACGTGCGCCGGTTTCGGCCAGCAACGCGGCCAGCCCGCCGGTGCGCGACGCCTCGCCCTGCTGGTGCGCACGCGCGCCCATCCAGCGGCGCAGGGGCGCGGGCACCCGTCCCAGCATCTGCCAGTTGCGCAGCGCACGCACATAGCGGGTATAGCCGAAGAACAGCTCATCGCCGCCATCGCCGGACAGTGCGACGGTCACGCCCTGGCGGGCGAGGCGGGCGACCAGCGCGGTCGGCACCTGCGAGGCATCGGCAAAGGGTTCGTCGAACATTGCCGGCAGCTGCGGCACCACCGCCAGCGCATCGGCGCCACTGACATACAGCTCGGTGTGATCACAGCCAAGGTGGGTAGCCAATTCCCTGGCCAACGGTGCCTCGTCGTGGTGCGAGCCGCTGAAGCCGATGCTGAAGCTGTGCACCGGCTGCCCGCTCTGCGCCTGCATCAGCGCCGCCACCAGCGACGAATCGGTGCCGCCGGACAGGAACACGCCTACCGGCACATCGGCGACCATGCGCAGCGCCACGGCATCGCGCAGCAGGCCATCCAGCTGCTCCTCGGCCTCCTCGATACGGCCTTGGAACGGTGCGGCCAGTGCCGCCTGCATGCGCGCGCGCGCGTCCCAGTACGGACGCTGCGCCTGCTCAGGGCGATGGGCGCTGGCCCCTGCCGCCACCGCCGCCGCATCCAGCCGCAGCACGCGCCCGGGCATCAGCTTGTAGCAGCGCTGGTGGATGCTGTGCGGTGCCGGGATGTAGTCCAGCCGCAGCAGCAGCGTCAGCGCATCGCGGTCGATATCGTTGTCGAACTCCGGGTGCTGCCACAGCGCCTTCAGCTCCGAGCCGAACACCAGGGCATCACCGGCCCAGCCGTAGTACAGCGGCTTCTTGCCGACCCGGTCGCGGGCCAGCCACAGGCACTGTTCCTGGCGGTCCCACAGGGCGATGGCGAACATGCCGTTGGCGCGCTGCAGGGTGTCCTCGACGCCCCACTGCAGGATCGCGGCCAACAGCACCTCGGTATCGGAATGGCCACGGAACGCATGCCCCAGCGGCTCCAGTTCGGCGCGCAGCGTGGCGAAGTTGTAGACCTCGCCGTTGTAGGCCATCACATAGCGACCGTCGGCCGAGGCCATCGGCTGGTGGCCCAGCGGTGAAAGGTCGAGGATGCTCAGGCGCCGGTGGGCCAGGGCAATGCCAGCTGCAGCATCGACCCAGGTACCGCCGTCATCCGGCCCGCGATGGTGCAGCGCCTGGCCCATGGCCAGCGCCTGCGCCTGCAGCACCTCGGCCGGCGTCTGCGCCGCCGGCAACAACATACCCGCCAATCCACACATGCATCAGGGTTCCTGCGCCAGGTCGAGGGCGGCGCCAATCACCGTATTGTCGCTTGGAAGCCCGAACATTGCTGCCCCCGCCAGCGGCGTATAGGTATCGGCACCGCAGACCCGGCGCAATGGCAGGTGGCCGTGCCCGGCCTCGACCAGCGCGGTGATCACGCCCTCGCCGATGCCGCCGCTCTGGCGCCCCTCATCCAGCACCAGCACCCGTTGCGCGGTGGCGGCCTGGGCGCCGATGAAGGCCGCATTCAACGGCACCAGCCAGCGCAGGTCGACCACACGCACCTGCCAGCACAGCTGCTGCTCGATGGCGACCGCTGCGCGCAGCGCCATCGGCACGCCGTTGCCATAGGTGAAGATCACCAGATCGCTGGCATCCGGCGCATACACCCTGCCCTCACCCAGCACCAGCGCCTGCCCGGGTGCGGGGTAGTCGAACAACCACTGGCCGTCGCCGGCCGCGTGCAGATCCTTGGTCATGTAGAGGGCGATCGGTTCAAGGAACACCGCTACCCGTCCATCCACGCGGGCCAATGCCGCCAATGTGCGCAGCATCATCACCGCATCATCGCCACGCGACGGACAGCCCACCACCAGCCCCGGAATGTCACGCAGCGCCGTGATCGAATTGTCGTTGTGGAAATGGCCGCCGAACCCCTTCTGGTAGCCCAGCCCGGCCACCCGTACCAGCATCGGGTTGCGGAACTGGTCGTTGGAAAAGAACTGCAGCGAGCAGGCCTCGCCGCGTACCTGGTCGATGGCGTTGTGCAGGTAGGCCAGGTACTGGATTTCCGGAATCGGCAGCATGCCCATGTTGGCCAGCCCCTGGGCCATGCCCAGGATCATGGTCTCGTCCAGCAGCGTGTTGAACACCCGGCGCGGGCCGAAACGGCGCAGCAGGTCGCGCGTCACCGTGTAGACGCCGCCCTTCTGCGCCACGTCCTCGCCAAACAACAGCGCCTGCGGGTACTTGCCCAGCAGCTCCTGCAGCGCATGGTTGATCTGTATCGCCAGATGCCGCGGCGGTTGCCGTTCGGGCAGCGCATCGGCGCCGCCGTACAGTGCCTGCCGGGCCTCGATGGGCGCCACGCGCTCGGCCTCGGCCTGCACCGCTGCCGGCGTATAGGGTGCCAACGGCGTGATCACTTCCTGCAATGTCTGCAGCTTCGGCCGCGTATCAGCATCGATGGCGGCGGCCATGCAGCGCGCGCGCAGGGTTTCATAGGCGGCCTCGACGCCCGTCGCATCCATCCAGCCCGATTCCAGCGCGATCTGCGCCGAGCGCAGCAGCGGGTCCTGCGCCTCGGCCGCGCACAGCTCGGCCAATGCGCGCCATTCCACTTCGAAGTCGGTACCGGCGTGGCCCATCAACCGCGTGGTGCGCAGGTGCAGGAAGGTGGGCCGACGCATGCGCCGGCAATGCTCGACCGCCGCCTGCACCTGCGCGTGTCCGGCCGCCAGGTCCAGGCCATCGGCAAAGAAATAGTCCAGGCCCGGTTGCCGGCTGAAGCGCTCTGCGATCCATCCTTCAGGGGTCTTCACCGAAATACCCAGGCCATTGTCCTCGCACACGAACAGGATCGGCACCGGCAGCTTCTGGTAGGCCGACCACATCGCGGTATTGAACGCAGTCTGCGCGGTGGCATGGTTGGCCGACGCATCGCCGAAAGAGCACATCACGATGCTGTCGGCGGGAATCGGCAGCGGCTGGCTCAGGCGCCTGCCACTCTCGATCGCCAGCGCGGTACCCACCGCCTTGGGCAGGTGCGAGGCGATGGTCGAGGTCTGCGGCAGCACCCACAGCGGCTTGCTGCCCCACACTTTGTGACGGCCGCCGCTGGCCGGATCATCGGCACTGGCGGCGAAGGACAGCGCGGCGTCGCGCACCGGATCCATGCCGGGCACCAGCCGCGCACGCTCGGCCATGAACGCACCGGAACGGTAGTGCAGGAAGGCAGGATCGGTGTGGCGGCAGGCGCGCGCAAGCAGCGCGTTGCCTTCATGACCGGACGAGCCGATGGTGTAGAAAACCTTGTTCTGCACGCGCAGCACGCGCGCCATCAGGTCCAGCTGGCGACTGACCAGCTGCGATTCGAACAGTTCGCCAAAGGCGGTGGCGGTGAGGGTGCTGCCCGGCAGGATCGGCGCATCCGGCGCCGGGCGCGGACGCGGGATGCCGCGCCAGTCGCGCACGGCCTCGAGGAAATTGGCGTCGCAGACCTCGGCGCGGTTGAGGCCACGCATGCGTGCAGGAATGGGATCAGGAACCACAGCGAACATCGAACACCCTCCGTGCCGTTGTTGCAGACCGTAACGCCAGGCCTGCCCGACCCTTCCGCTGGTCGAGCACGCCCGACGCTGCAGGGGAATCAATCCGGTGCGTTGAACCGCGCGCGCACCTCGGCGGTCACCGCGGGCATGGGCACGAAGCGAGGCTGCGCACGTACCCGCTGCAACCAGGCCCGTACCTGCGGGAATGGATCCAGTGCGATGCCACCGTCTGCGGCGACATTGGAATAGGCAAACAGAGCGATATCGGCGATACCGTAGTCATCGCCGGTGAACCACTGCGCCTGCCGCAGATGCTGCTCCATCACGGCCAGCGCGCTGGCAGCGCGCTCATGCAGGCGCGGCAGTTCGGCACGGCGTGGCGAGTCGGCCGGCGTCCAGCCGCGGATGAAGCGTGCCACCGCCACGCAGGGTTCATGCGTGTACTGCTCGAAGAACATCCAGCTCAATGCCTGCGCACGCTGCCAACCGTCGGCGGGAAGATACGGCGTTCCCTCGGCCAGCCAGAACAGGATCGCATTGGATTCGGTCAGCACGCGGCCGTCGTCGCGCACGATCAACGGCACCTTGGCATTGGGATTGAGGGCGAGAAATTCCGCGGTATGGGTCTGGCCGTGGGCGCTGTCCACCTCCACCCAGCGGTAGCGGCTGCCGAGCTGCTCCAGCAACAGGCGCACCTTGTGGCAATTGCCCGAGACCGACATGCCATGCACCGTCAACGCACTGCGTTCTTCCACCATTGCCTGCTCCAGGGAGGTCCCGGCCTGCAGCCGGCTGCCCGCAGTCTGGCAAGCCATCTGGCGATTGCCAAGCGCGGGTGCAGCATGGCGATGCGGGGGTGCCGGCCGCTGGCCGGCAACCTCGATGCAGCTGGATTGGGGCGACTGCCGGCCAGCGCTCAGCGTGTGCGCTGTTGCCACTGCCCGCGCGATTGCCCCCAGATTTCCAGCGGCTTTCCTTCATAGGGCGGTGGCAACTGCCCCATGCGCAGCAGCGTACTGCCGAGCTTGCGTGCAACCACCTTCGAATTCTCGTTGTCTTCGGCGATGGTGTGGATCACCTCCTCCCAACCCAGCGTATCGAATGCCCAGTCGATGGCTGCGATCGCCGCCTCCGGTGCGTAGCCCTTGCCCCAACTGGCCCGGCGGATGCTCCAGCCGACCTCGGTGCCGGGCCAGTCCTGCGGCTGCCACGGCCCCATGCGACCGATCCATTCACCGCTGGATTTCTCGATCACGCTGAACATCGAGAAGCCGAACAGCTGCCATGCGCCGGCCAGGCTGCAGAAGCTGCGCCATGCCACCGAGGGTGCCTGCACACCGCCCAGCGTGCGCATCACTTCTTCATCGGCGCAGAATGCCAGATAGGGGGCGTAGTCCTGCCGCTGCGGCGGACGCAGGATCAGGCGTTCGGTTTCGATGCGCAGGTCGAAGATGCTCATGGCGTCATGGTAGAGCCACACCACGCGTGGATGAACCCCACCCATAAAAAAACAGGCCAGCAGAGGCTGGCCTGTTCGTTGCCCATGTTGCCGGACAATTACTGACGGTTCGCGGTCGCGTCGCCGGCTGCAGCCGTCTGGGTGACCAGCTGCCCATCCACCACCGGCAGGCGATCGCTGGACGGCTTGTTGTCCATGCGCACGGTCTTCTCTGCGCCGTCGTAGCGGTAGGTCACGTTGTAGCCCTTGACCACGTCACTGGTGCCCATGGCAATGCGGTTGCCCGGCTTGCTGCCCATGCGCATCGTGCCGGTGGTGCCGTCTTCATTGCGGTAGGTCACGTTGTAGCCGGTGACACGGCTCGACTCGGAGGTCGCCGTTTCGGTGTGGCACTGGCGCTCGGTGCGGTTGACCACACGGCCACCCACATGGCGCTTGTCGACCTGGTTGCCGATGAAGCCGCCGGCCACGGCACCGGCAGCGGTCGCGGCCTTCTTGCCATTGCCGCCGCCGACCTGGTTGCCCAGCAGGCCACCAACCACGGCGCCGACCACGGTGCCACCGACGTTGCCGTCACGCTCGGGCAGGCGTTCCTGCACCACCACGTCCTGGCAGACCTCATGCGGGGTCTGGGTGGTGGACGTCTCGCGTACCGGATCGGTGCCGATCACGGTGGCATAGGCCTTCTGCTTCTCGGTGATCGGATCGACCTTCAGCACATCGGCGTATTCCAGGCCGCGCGGCGCGCTGGCGTCCACTGCGTTGCCGCGCGCGCCATCGTCGGTGGCGTTGCCATCGACCAGGCGCGATTCACTCGGATTTCCGGCGCTCAGCTGCTCGGGCGACTTGTCGCCGCTCTTCATGAAGGCGGCGGTTGCGATACCACCGACCAGCAGCGCGCCCGCTGCGACCAGGACAGTTGTAGTTGTGCTTTTCATGACCTGCTCCTTGCGGACCGTCCGCAACGTTCTCAGGCCAGATTGCAGCATGCGGTGCCTGAACGGAATCTCCACATTTCCTGCTCGTCGCCGTAACCCATTCAGCATCTGGAAATGCTGGGCCCGTGGTAGCGTTTGCACATTCCCCAGGAGGACCTCCGCCATGGCCAACCCGATGCTGCTGCCGGTCCTGCAATGGGCACGCCGGCTGCGCTACCCCACCCTGTTCAAGCTGACCGCCGGCCTGTTCGTGCTGACCCTGTTCATCCCCGACCCGATTCCGTTCGTCGACGAACTGGTGCTGGGCTTTGGCACCCTGCTGCTGGCCAATTGGAAGAGCCGGAGCGCGACCACACCCCCTCCCCTGGAGCAGCGTTGAACCTGCTGGTCGACAGCCACTGCCATCTGGATGCTGGCGAATTCGATGGCGATCGCGCGGCGGTCATCGACCGCGCGCGCGATGCCGGCGTGCAGATGCAGGTGGTTCCGGCCGTCACTGCGACCAGCTGGCCGAAGCTGCGTGAGGTCTGCCAGCAGGCGACGGGGCTCTACCCTGCCTATGGCCTGCACCCGATGTTCCTGCACCAGCACCGGCCTGGACACCTGCCGCAACTGCGTGAATGGATCGAACAGGAGCGCCCCTGCGCGATCGGCGAATGTGGGTTGGATTTCTTCGTCGAGGGCCTGGATGCCGAGGCGCAGCATGAGTATTTCCTCGGCCAGCTGACGCTGGCCCGCGAGTTCGATCTGCCGGTGATCGTGCATGCCCGCCGTGCAGTGGATGCGGTGATCACCGCGATCCGCCGCATCGGTGGCCTGCGCGGGGTGGTGCACAGTTTTTCCGGCAGCCCGGAACAGGCCGCGCAGCTGCACAAGCTGGGATTCCTGCTCGGCCTGGGCGGACCACTCACCTACGAGCGTGCGCAGCGCCTGCAGCGGCTCGTCCGCGAGATGCCGCTGGAACAGTTGCTGCTGGAGACCGATGCGCCGGACCAGCCCGACGCGGGCATCCGTGGCCAGCGCAACGAGCCGGCGCGGCTGGCGGTCATCGCCCGCCACATCGCCGCGCTGCGCGGGATGGAACTGGACGCCGTGTCGCAGGCCACCACGGACAACGCACGGCGGCTGTTCAACCTGCCGGCCTGACCGGTAACGCCGGGCCAGGCCCGGCGGCATTGTGCTGGTCGCGCTGTGCGCTCGCCGGGCATGGCCCGGCGCTACCGATCACGCGTCGGCGTGATCCTCGGCCACTTCGGCCTTCACCTTCCTCGGCTCCAGCAGCATCTCCAGCGCCTTGCCCACGGCCGCGAACGCAAACGCGCCGGTGATGTGGGTGGCCGCGCCCAGGCCAGCGCCGCAATCGAGCTTCAGGGCCGCATCCGCGCCCAGGTTCGGCCGCAGGCCACAGACGCTGCCGTCGGCCTGCGGATATTTCACGTTTTCCAGCGAATACACCGCCGGCACGCCGAAATAGCGCTTGGCATTCTTCGGGAAGTTGAATTCACTGCGCAGCTTCTTGCGGATCAGCGCCAGCATCGCGTCATGCTCGGTGCGCGAGACATCACGGATGCGCACCAGGGTGGGATCGGTACGGCCGCCGGCCGCGCCGACGGTCAGCAACGGCAATTTGCGGCGGCGGCACCAGGCGATGGTCTCCACCTTCACCCGGAAGCTGTCGCAGGCATCGATCACCAGGTCGAAACCGCGGTCCAGCAGTTCGGCCATGTTGGCCGGGGTCAGGAACGCCTGCACGGCGTCGACCTCGATCTGCGGATTGATCGCCCGGCAGCGCTCGGCCATGGCCTCGGCCTTGTTGCGGCCGTAGTTGCCTTCCAGCGCCGGCAGCTGGCGGTTGGTATTGGATACGCAGATGTCATCGGCATCGATCAGGGCCAGATGGCCCACCGCCGAGCGCGCCAGCGCCTCCACCACCCACGAGCCGACGCCGCCCATGCCGACCACGGCAACACGGCTGCCCTGCAGGCGCTCGAGCGCGCCGACGCCATACAGCCGTTCAATACCGGCGAAGCGTTGTTTGACCTGTTCGTTCATCGGGCTATTTTAACGTGCAGGTCCCCTGACTACAGCACGACGACGCCGAACCCACCGTTGCACGCCCGGAGCGCCCGCCATGAGTAGTGCCAGCCCACCCCGCCGCCCGTCCACCGCCCACCGCTATCTGTTCGTGCTCGGCCTGGGCCTGCTGATCGGCCTGATTGCCACGGTGATGGTCGGCCGCGCACTGCAGGCACGCCGCGATCCGTTCCCGGACAGCCTGATGCAGGTGATGCAGCGACAGGCGGATCTGCTGCAGCAGGCTCAGCAGCAGAACCGCTGCAGCCTGGCCGACAGCGTCCCGCGCGTGCAGGTGCTGCGCCTGCTGTCCAACGATCTGGACCAGGCCTTCCCCGGATTGAAGGACAGCCGGCAGTTCCAGCAGCACGCCAGCCAGTACCGGGCCGATCTCAATGCGGCATTGGCCAGCCCGCCCATCGACTGCAACGCGTTGGCGCAGCAGGTCCAGGCAATGCAGGACGATTGCCGGGCCTGTCATCAGGACTTCCGCTGATTCATCTTCGAGTGGGCGAACGCCGAGGTGGTTGGCGCCTTGTTCACGTTGGAAAGAGGAGGATTCGCTCACCCTGCTGCATGACGCAGTACCACCCAACGCACCCGCCTTCACGGCCAGGAGATGCCCCATGAAGATCCAGCTCATCGCCGCCAGTGTCATTGCAACCGTCGGCCTGGCCGGCTGTGCCACCTCGCCAGGCTACGGTGGTGGTGGTTACAACAACGGCTACAACAACGGCGGCTACGGCAACAACTCCGGTTACAACCAGGGCCGCTGCGCGGACTGCGGCATCGTCACCCGCATCAGTGCCGTGCAGTCCGGCCGTACCGCGCCCTCCGCCACCGGCGCGATCCTCGGCGGCATCGTCGGTGCGGTGGCCGGCCATGAGATCTCCGACCACACCGGCGGCAGCCGCGGCAACAAGAACATCGCCGCCGCCGCCGGCGCCGTGGGTGGTGCACTGGCTGGCAACCAGATCCAGAAGAACGTCACCAGCGATACGTATGACATCAGCGTGCGCATGGACGACGGCCGCACCATCGTGGTCAACCAGCGCGACCTCGGCGGCATCCGCGAAAACACCTATGTCCGCGTGGTCAACGGCAAGGTCATCCTGCGCTGAACGGCAGCGGGCCCCGGCCGATCAGAACCGGAGCAACAAAAAAAGGCCCGCTTGCGCGGGCCTTTTTCATGCCGGCAAGCGGCAGGTATTACGCCGGCTGGACCTTGTCAGCCTGCAGGCCCTTCTGGCCCTGCACCACTTCAAAGCTCACAGCCTGGCCTTCCTTGAGGCTCTTGAAGCCCTGGGTCTCGATGGCACGGAAGTGCACGAACACGTCCTCGCCATTCTGCCGGCTGATGAAGCCGAAGCCCTTGGCATCATTGAACCACTTCACGGTACCGTTCTCGCGATCAGCCATCTCACTAACTCCCTTTGACTCTCTCTTGTTGTTGGATACGCCTGTTGGGCGGCTGACAAGCAAGGGGGAAGCGAGGTGCATCGATGCAGCGGATCGGAATGATCTTGCTTCATCAGGCCACGATCCACGGTGACCTTGCCAAGCTCAGCGACTGCAACTTAACCCGACCAAAACAAAAAAGCAACTGGAAAAAACCCTTCACTGTCAACCCCAAAAAGACAACCATACTGGACAGCATGGACCTCTCATTCATCTTGTATCTGCTAGCGGTCATTTTTGTCCTCATCGGCATCGCCGGCATCGTCCTGCCGGCCCTGCCGGGCATCCCGCTGGTCTTCGTCGGGCTGGTGCTGGCCGCCTGGGCAGACGGCTTCGTCCATGTCGGCTGGCCCACCCTGCTGATCCTCGGCCTGCTTACCGCGCTGTCGCTGCTGGTCGACGTACTGGCCACCGTCGTTGGCGCCAAGCGCGTGGGCGCCAGCCGCAAAGCGCTCTGGGGCACCTTCATTGGCAGCATCGTCGGCCTGTTCTTCATGCCGATCGGATTGTTCGCCGGGCCGTTGCTGGGCGCGCTGCTGGGCGAGTACTGGCATACCCGCGAGCTCGGCCGCTCGACCAAGGTCGGGCTGGCCACCTGGCTTGGCATCCTGCTGGGCCTGGCGCTGAAGCTGGCGCTGGTGATCGCGATGCTGGGCCTGTTCGCCTTCGCCTGGTTCCTGTGAGGCATGCGGCCTTCACGCAGCGCGCACGCACACGCCGGGCATAAACCCGTGGGGCTGGCCGTTACCGGATGCAGCCGCCACACTGTCCCTCTTTCCGCATTCATTCCGAAGGGCCTGCTGCAATGACCCTCTCTCCGTTGTTTCCCCGCCTTGCACCACTGGCGTTGGCGCTGGCCAGCGCGCCTGTGGCTGCCCAGGAATTCGCGCCCAGCGCCGAGGCCTCGCCGGCCGCCTGCGCGGCCATCACCACCGATGCCGCCCGCCTGGCCTGCTACGACCGCCAGTTCGGGCGCACGCCGCAGGCCACCGCCGAAGCCGACGCGGCCGCCGAAGCCGCTGCACAGGCGCGCCGCGAGCAGCGCAACACCACGCGGGTGAGCCAGGGCGAGGAGAAGCTGCGCGAGCGTGTCAGCGATCTGTTCCGGTCCGAAGCGCCGGACAGCGCACTGGCCAATGCCGGCCGCGGTTCGCTGCTGGACAGCCGCTGGGAACTGGCCGAGGACTCCAAGCTGGGCCCGTTCCAGCTGCGCGCGTACAAGCCGGTGTACCTGCTGCCGGCATTCTGGACCAGCGACCGCAACACCATGCCGCACTCGCCGAACCCGGCCAACAGCGTGACCACCCCGCAGGTGCTGGACAGCGCCGAGCTGAAGTTCCAGATCAGCTTCAAGACCAAGATCGCCGAGAACCTGTTCGGCGACAACGGCGATGTCTGGGCGGGCTATACCCAGAGTTCGCGCTGGCAGGCCTACAACGGCGAGGACTCGCGCCCGTTCCGCGAGACCAACTACGAGCCGGAAGTGATGATGGTGTTCCGCAACGGCTACTCGATCGGTGGCTGGCGTGGGCGGATGACCGGCATCAGCCTCAACCACCAGTCCAACGGCCGTGCCGATCCGCTGTCGCGCAGCTGGAACCGGGTGATCCTCAACGTCGGCCTGGACCGCGAGAACTGGGCACTGGTGCTGCGTCCCTGGTACCGCATTCCCGAGACCCGCAGCGACGACAACAACCCGGACATCGAGGACTACATGGGCCGCGGCGACGCGACCCTGACCTGGAACCACAAGGGTCACGAAGTCTCGTTGATGGCACGTCATTCGCTGCGCACCGGTGACCGCTCGCACGGCGCGCTGCAGCTGGACTACGGCTTCCCGATCAGCAATCTGCTGCGCGGCCATGTGCAGATCTTCGACGGCTATGGCGAGAGCCTGATCGATTACAACCACAAGGCGACCTACGTCGGCGTCGGCGTGTCCCTGCTGGAGTGGTTCTGATGGATGTGACGATCTGGCACAACCCCGCGTGCAGCAACTCGCGCGGGGCGCTCAAGCTGATCCGCGACGCCGGTTTCGAACCGGTGGTGATCGACTATCTCGGCAGCCCGCCCGACGTGGCCACGCTGCGCCAGGTGCTGGCCGAATCCGGCTTGGCCGCGACCGCGCTGGTGCGCAGCAAGGAACCCGAGTTTGCCGCACTGGGCCTGCAGGGAAGCGATGACGACGCCCTGCTGGCCGCGATGGCCACCCACCCACGGCTGATCAACCGCCCGGTGGTACGCACCGCGAAGGGCACCCGCCTGTGCCGGCCCCCGGAAACGGTGCTGGAGATCCTGTAACCCGCCCGCTTTGGTAGAGCCGAGCCATGCTCGGCTGCGGTTCGCGTGCCACCCGTAAATGCAGCCGGGCATGGCCCGGCCCTACAAAACGGGTTACCGCCAGTCGGTGATGCCTTCGCGGCGATAGACCTCGGCGAACGCCGGGCGCGCCTTCAGGCGATCCGCATACGCCTTCAACACCGGCCAGTGGTCGCTGGGGGTAGGCATGTTGCGTGACCAGCGCATCAACATCACCAGCATGAAATCGACCACGCCCGGCGCATCGCCGAGCAGGTAGGGACCGCCGTCCTGCAGGTGTGCGGCAACGTGCTGCCACGCCGCCTCCAGCTGTTGCCGTGCCATCGTACGCACAGCCTCGATGCACTCGCCACCCGCGGCCTCCTGCGGATAGAACCAGGCGCGGTATGCCGGCTGCACGGTGTTGGCGCACCAGAACATCCAGCGATAGGCCTCGCCGCGTGCCGGCGTGCCGACGGCAGGCAGCAACCCTGCCTGCGGATGACGGTCTGCCAGATACAGCGCGATCGCGGCCGCCTCGGTCAGCACCTGGCCGTCGATCAACAGGGTCGGCACCCTGCCCGCCGGATTGAGCGCCAGATAGCCGGCTGATTTGTGCTCGCGCGTATCGAAATCGAGCAGCAGCAGTTCGTGCTCGATGCCGAGCTCGATCAGCAGCCAATGCACCACCAGCGAGGCGGTGCTGGGGGAACCATACAAGGTGGTGCGCATTAGGACCTGTCCTGGGCGGGGAACGGCTGATTATGCGCGCTGTCCCCGGCGCGGTCAGCCGCAGGTGCTCATGCAGGTATCACGCCGCTCGCCGCAGCCCATCATCGGTGCCCGCAGCGTACAGTCGTGCGCCTTCAACTCGCAGGAACGACGCAGTTCCGGATGCTCGATGTCCTTGCAGCGGTGGTCCGGCGTGGGTGCCACCTGCTGCTCGCAGCTGGACTGGCGGCTGCCGATCCCCTGGCCTTCGGCCATGCAGCTGCGATAGCTGGCCTGGCACTGCATCTGGCACTGGGCACCGGCACTGAAGCCGCCGCCACCGCCATACGACGAAGATGACGTACTGCAGCCGGCCATGACCAGCAGGATGACAAGGGAAAAGCTGCGCAACGGGTTCACAGGACGCTCCTTGTTCAATAGAACGGCAGACTGCCAGGCAAGGGCGACTGCGGCGAAAACACTGCGTATTCCTTGATGCACAAGCAGCTTTCCTTCCCTGGCAACGCGCACACCCTAGCAAAGCCGCGCGGTTGCAATCGTTAAACGAAGAACGGCGCCACCCGGGCGCCGTTCTGCAATCGGACGGGCGTGGTCGACGCCGCGCCGATCACTCCACCACGACGGGAATCTTGCCGATGCGGGCCTGCCATTCGCGCGGGCCGGTCTTGTGCACCGACTCGCCGGTGGAATCGACGGCCACGGTCACCGGCATGTCTTCCACGGTGAACTCGTAGATCGCTTCCATGCCCAGGTCCGCAAAGCCGACGACCTTGGCCGCCTTGATCGCCTTGGACACCAGATAAGCCGAACCACCGACGGCCATCAGGTAGGCCGACTTGTGCTTCTTGATGGCCTCGATCGCGGCCGGACCGCGCTCGGCCTTGCCGACCATGCCCAGCAGGCCGGTCTGTGCCAGCACCTGCTCGGTGAACTTGTCCATGCGGGTGGCGGTGGTCGGACCGGCCGGGCCTACCACTTCGTCGCGCACCGGATCGACCGGGCCGACGTAGTAGATGAAGCGCCCCTTCAGATCGACCGGCAGTTCCTCGCCCTTGTTGAGCATGTCGACCATGCGCTTGTGCGCGGCGTCGCGGCCGGTCAGCAGCTTGCCGTTGAGCAGCAGCGTCTGGCCCGGCTTCCAGCTGGCCACGTCTTCCGGGGTGATCGTGTCCAGGTCCACACGGGTGCCCTTGGACGCGTCGTAGGTCAGCTTCGGCCAGTCTTCCAGCGACGGCGGGTCCAGCATCACCGGGCCGCTGCCATCCAGGGTGAAGTGCGCATGGCGGGTAGCGGCGCAGTTCGGGATCATCGCCACCGGCAGGTTGGCCGCGTGGGTCGGGTAGTCGTTGATCTTGATGTCGAGCACGGTGGTCAGGCCACCCAGGCCCTGCGCACCGATCCCCAGCGCGTTGACCTTCTCGTACAACTCCAGACGCAGCTCCTCGATGCGGTTGGACGCACCACGGGCCTGCAGCTCGGTGATGTCGATCGGCTCCATCAGCGCTTCCTTGGCCAGCAGCATCGCCTTCTCGGCAGTGCCGCCGATGCCGATGCCGAGCATGCCCGGCGGGCACCAGCCCGCGCCCATGGTCGGCACGGTCTTCAGCACCCAGTCGACGATCGAGTCTGACGGGTTGAGCATGGCGAACTTGGTCTTGGCTTCCGAGCCACCGCCCTTGGCGGCAACGATCACCTCCACGGTGTTGCCCGGCACCACCTTGACGTTGACCACGCCCGGCGTGTTGTCCTTGGTATTGATGCGCTTGCCGGCTGGATCGGCCAGCACCGAAGCGCGCAGCTTGTTGTCCGGGTACAGGTAGGCGCGGCGGATGCCTTCGTTGGCCATGTCCTCCACGCCCATGCTGGCGTCATCCCAGCGCACGTCCATGCCGATTTCCAGGAACACGGTGACGATGCCGGTGTCCTGGCAGATCGGCCGATGGCCTTCGGCGCACATCCGCGAGTTGATCAGGATCTGCGCGATCGCCTCCTTCGCTGCCGGCGACTCCTCGCGCTCATAGGCGGCGGCGAGGTTCTTGATGTAGTCGACCGGGTGGTAGTACGAGATGTACTGCAGCGCGTCGGCGACGGACTGGATGAGGTCTTCCTGCTTGATCGATGTCACGGATTGCTCGCTTGCTGAAGGCTGGCGGGGGTAATCCGCCCATTTTACCCCCTCCCTCGACCGTGGGGTGGTGGTGCCGGCCGCTGGCCGGCAAGATCCGACCCTGCCCTCTGTCACGCTGCGCCCCGCTGGCGCGTCCTTGCCCACATGAACGCCGAAACCGCCTTCCAGACCCACCGCCCGCGCCTGATGGCGCTGGCCTACCGCCTTCTTGGCAGCCGCAGCGACGCCGAGGACGTGGTTCAGGACGCTTGGCTGCGCTGGGCCGGCAGCGATGCGGCCGCCATCGTCGACCCCGAGGCCTGGCTGGTGACCACCACCACCCGGCTGGGGCTGGACCGGCTGCGGGTAGCCAAGCGTGAACGTATCCACTATGTCGGCCCGTGGCTGGCCGAACCGCTGGCGATCACCCTCGAACCCGACCCGGCGCCCGGCCCTGCGCAGCTGCACGCGCTGGCCGACGACGTCTCCGTGGCCTTCCTGACCCTGCTCGAACAGCTCGGACCGGAGGAGCGCGCCGCCTTCCTGCTGAAGGAAGCCTTCGACCACGACTACCGCGAGATTGCCGAGCTGATCGGCCACAGCGAGGCCAATTGCCGGCAGCTGGTGCACCGGGCCCGGCAGCGCCTGCAGTCTGGGCGGCCGCGCTTCAATGCCGATGCCAGCCAGCACCGGCAGCTGCTGGCGCGTTTCATGGACGCCTCCCAGCGCGGCGACAGCGAGGCCATCCAGGCGCTGCTGCATGCCAACGCGCTGCTGGTTTCCGATGGTGGTGGCGTGGTCACCGCAGCGGTGCGGCCACTGCTGGGCGCCGAGCGTATCGGCCGCCTGTACTGGGCCATCGCCCGTCGCGGCGCGGCGCATCCGGCACAGCTCGGCTACGTCAATGGCGAACCGGCGATCCTGCGTTTCGAAGGCGACCACCTGCACTCGGTCACCACCATCGAGGTGGTCGATGGCCGCATCGCCAATGTGTACAGCGTACTGAATCCGAACAAATTGCCGTCGGTTGTCACGCGCGGCGATGCTGCGGCGTCCTTGTAATGAAAGGCGGCCACCGTGGCCGCCGTGGAGCCGAAAATGTCCGACCACGCCTCTCCCCGCGTTCCCTACGCCCGCCTGGCCGCCGATGCCTTCAAGGGCCTGCTCGCCACCAGCAAGGCGGTGCATGACAGTTCGATCGATCCGACGTTGATGGAACTGGTGTTTCTGCGCGTGTCGCAGCTCAACGGCTGCGGCTACTGCATGGACATGCACGGCACCGCGCTGCGCAAGGGCGGCATCGAACCGCGCAAGCTGGATACGCTGCCCGCTTGGCACGAAAGCCGCTTCTTCGACGACCGCGAGCGCGCGGCGCTGGGCTGGGCCGAGGCGCTGACCCGGTTGACCGATGGCGCACCGTCGCAGGCGGCGTTCGATGCGCTGGCACCTCACTTTGATGAAAAAGGCATCAGTGACCTGAGCATGGGCATTGCAGTGATCAATGCCTGGAACCGGCTGGGGGCTGGGCTGCTGCCGCCGCTGCCGTAAAAGGGGGCCAGCCGGGTGGGTCAGGTTCCCGCTGCTCTGGATTGGTAGGTGTCGACCTTGGTCGACACGGTAGATCCACGCCATGCGTGGATGTGGTTGGGTCGGACCCCCTCGCAATGCGAACGGATCCGACCCCGTGCGGCCACACGACTGCCCTGACCCCACCTGCACGTATCAGGCGCGCACAATGGCGGCATGCCCGCCTCTTCCATTGCCGGCGCTGCCGGCGCCAAGAAACCCAGCCTGCGCCAACGCTTCAAGGCGATGCGCAACCTGCCGCCGTTCCTGCGCCAGGTGTGGCAGACCAGCCGCGCGCTCACCCTGGCCAGCCTCGGGCTGCGCCTGATCCGTGCGCTGCTGCCGGTGGCGATGTTGTACGTCGGCAAGCTGATCATCGATACCGCCCTGCACCTGAGCCAGCACGGAGCCGGTTTTCCGCCGCTGGGCGAGGCGCTGTCCAGCGGCCTGCTCAATCCACTGCTCGGCCTGCTGGCACTGGAATTCGGCCTGGCGATCGCCTCGGACCTGCTCGGCCGGCTGGTCAGCTATGCCGATGCGCTGTTGTCGGAGCTGTTCGCCAACGCCACCAGCGTGCGCCTGATGGAACATGCAGCGACCCTGGACCTGGAGGATTTCGAGGACCCGGACCTGCAGGACAAGCTGGACCGCGCACGGCGCCAGACCATGGGCCGGATGAACCTGATGAGCCAGCTGTTCGGCCAGGTGCAGGATGCGATCACCGTTGCCAGCCTGGCCGTCGGCCTGCTGGTCTACGCACCGTGGCTGATCCTGCTGCTGGCGCTGGCGCTGGTGCCGGCCTTCATCGGCGAGTCGCACTTCAATGCGGCCGGCTACAGCCTCAACTTCCTGTGGACGCCGGAGCGCCGCCAGCTGGACTACCTGCGCCAGCTCGGTGCCAGCGTGGAGACGGCCAAGGAAGTAAAGATCTTCAACCTGCACCGGTTCCTGGTCGACCGCTACCGCAGCCTGTCGGCGGCACTGTTCCTGGCCAACCGCGCGCTTGCCCGGCGGCGGGCGTTCTGGGGCACGTTGCTGGCCGCGCTGGGCACGCTGGGCTACTATACCGCGTATGCCTATATCGCCTGGCGCACGGTGCGTGGCGATTTCTCGATCGGTGACCTGACCTTTCTCGCCGGCAGCTTCCTGCGCCTGCGCCAGTTGCTGGAAGGCCTGCTGATCGGGTTCTCGCAGGTGGCCAGCCAGGCGCTGTACCTGGACGACCTGTATTCGTTCTTCCAGATCGAACCGGAAATCCATTCGCGAAAGGACGCGGTGCGCGTGCCGCAGCCGATCCGCGACGGCTTCGTGTTCGAGGACGTGGGCTTCCGCTACCCCGATGCCGAGCAATGGGCCGTGCGCCACCTCGATTTCCGCCTGCACGCGGGCGAAGTACTGGCACTGGTCGGCGAGAACGGCGCGGGCAAGACCACCCTGGTCAAGCTGCTGGCACGCCTGTACGAACCGGACGAGGGCCGCATCCTGCTGGATGGGCGCGACCTGCGTGACTACGACCTGGACGACCTGCGCGCCAATCTGGGCGTGATCTTCCAGGACTTCGTGCGCTACAACCTCAGTGCCGGCGAGAACATCGGTGTCGGCAAGGTCGAAGCGATGGACGATCGCGCACGGATCTCCGATGCCGCCCGCCGCGGCATGGCCGAGGAAGTGATCGCTGCCCTGCCCGGCGGCTACGACCAGCAGATCGGCCGCCGCTTCCAGCAGGGCGTGGACCTGTCCGGTGGGCAGTGGCAGAAGATCGCCATCGCCCGTGCGTGGATGCGCGATGCACAGGTGATGATCCTGGACGAGCCCACCGCGGCACTGGACGCCCGCGCCGAGTTCGAGGTGTTCCAGCGGTTCAGGGAATTGGCGGATAATCGTACGGCAGTGCTGATTTCCCACCGCTTCTCTTCAGTACGCATGGCCGACCGCATCCTGGTGCTGGCCGATGGCCGGATCGAAGCCAGCGGCACGCACGCGCAGCTGATGGCACAGGGCGGCCGCTATGCCGAACTGTTCGAACTGCAGGCGGCCGGTTATCGCTGAGAACGCCTCTCGTTCCGCCTAATGAGAACCTATCTCATTTGAGATAGAATTGTCCCGACGACTTCCAATAGATACGCCCATGTCCTCCGCTTTCGGCGCCGAAACGGTGCTTGAGGTCCGCCACTGGACCGACGCCTACTTCAGCTTCACCCTCACCCGTGACAGCGGTTTCCGCTTCGAGAACGGCCAGTTCGTGATGATCGGCCTGGAGACCGATGCGCGGCCGCTGCTGCGCGCGTACTCCATCGCCAGCGCCAACTGGGAAGAACAGCTGGAGTTCTTCAGCATCAAGGTGCAGGACGGACCGTTGACCTCGCGCCTGCAGCACATCAAGCCAGGCGACAAGGTACTGGTCGGCAGGAAGCCCACCGGCACCCTGCTGATCAGCGACCTGCACCCGGGCAAGCACCTGTACCTGCTGGGCACCGGCACCGGCCTGGCACCGTGGCTGTCGGTAATCAAGGACCCGGAGACCTACGAGCGCTTCGACAAGGTGATCCTGTGCCACGGTGTGCGCTACGAAAAGGACCTGGCCTATCGCGATTATTTCGAGAAGGAACTGCGCGAGCATGAGTTCCTGGGCGAAATGGTCGGCGACAAGCTGCTGTACTACCCGGCGGTGACCCGCGAGCCGTTCCCCAACCAGGGCCGCCTGACCTCGCTGATGGAAAGCGGCGAGATGCAGCGTACGCTCGGCCTGCCCGAGCTGAGCCCGGAAAACGACCGCGCGATGATCTGCGGCAGCCCGCAGATGCTGGCCGACCTGCGCACCGTGCTGGACAGCCGTGGCTTCCAGACTTCGCCGCGCATCGGTACGCCCGGGCACTACGTGTTCGAGCGCGCGTTCGTCGAGAAATAAGCCGCCTCGGTAGCGCCTCGATGCCGCCGCGCAGCTGCTCCGGCTTGGTGGTCGGCGCATAGCGATCCACCACCTGGCCCTGGCGATCGACCAGGAACTTGCTGAAGTTCCACTTGATGCGGGCGATGCCCAGCAGCCCGCGCTTCTGCTGCGACAGCCATGCCCACAGCGGGTCGGCACCCTCGCCGTTGACCTCGATCTTCTGCGACAGCGGGAAGCTGACCGGGTAATCGATCGAACAGAACTGGCGGATCTGCGCAGCATCGCCTGGCTCCTGCGCACCGAACTGGTTGCAGGGAAAGCCGATCACCACCAGGCCGCGATCACGATAGTCCTGCCACAGCTGTTCCAACCCGGTGTACTGCGGGGTGAAGCCACAGCGGCTGGCCACGTTGACCAGCAGCAGCGGACGGCCCTGGTACTGCGCCAACGCCTGCGGCTGGCCTTCAAGGTCACGGAAGCTGAAATCGTAGGCAGTGGTCATGGCGGTGGGCCGTGGGCGGTGATTGCATGGTACCCGGGCAGCCACCCATGGGGTGGCCCTGCTGCAGGGCGGCTTTGCCAACATGCCTTTTGACACAAGTGCGCGCGCGCCGGGCCGGGTTACCCTCGGGCCCTTGTTTGCCTTACCGGAGTATCGACCTTGACCACCCGCCTTGCCCTTGCCGTGGCCATGACCCTCGGCCTTGCCCTGCCCGCCTATTCGGCCAGCGCTGCCGCCCCGGCCGCCGCTGCCAATGCCCAGCAGGCCAATCCGTTCTTCGCCGACAGCCCGCTGCCGCTGCATTTCCCGCAGTTCGACAAGATCAAGGACAGCGACTTCGCCCCGGCGTTCGACGCCGGCATGGCGCAGCAGCTGAAGGAAGTGGAGGCGATCGCCAACACCAAGGCCAAGCCGACCTTCGACAACACCATCATCGCCCTGGAAAAGAGCGGTGACACCCTGGACCGTGCGACCACCGTGTTCTTCAGCCTGGTCGGCGCCGACACCAACGACACCCGCAAGAAGCTGCAGGCCGACTATTCGGCGAAGTTCGCCGCGCACAGCGATGCGATCGCGCTCAACGGCAAGCTGTTCGCGCGCATCCAGGCGCTGTATGACAGCCGCGCCACCCTGGGCCTGGACGCTGAAGGCGTTCGCCTGGTCGAGAAGTACTACGACAACTACGTGCGCGCCGGCGCCAAGCTGTCCGAGGCCGACAAGACCAAGCTGAAGGAAATGAACGCCGAGCTGGCCAACCTCGGCACCAAGTTCAGCCAGAACGTGCAGTCGGAAGTGAACGCTTCGGCGATCACCGTCAACGACGTCAAGGAACTGGACGGCCTGTCCAAGGAGCAGATCGCCGCTGCCGCCGAAGCCGCCAAGGCCCGTGGCCTGGACGGCAAGTACGTGATCACCCTGCTCAACACCACCGGCCAGCCGCCGCTGACCAACCTGGCCAATCGTGCCCTGCGCCAGAAGATCTACGAAGCGTCCACCACCCGCGGCAGCCGCGGCGGTGAGTTCGACAACACCGCGCTGGTCGCGCGCATCATGCAGCTGCGCGCCGACAAGGCCAAGCTGATGGGCTTTGCCAACTTCGCCGCCTACAACCTGACCAACCAGACCGCCAAGACCCCTGAAGCGGTCAATGCGATGCTCGGCAAGCTGGCCCCGGCAGCGGTGGCCAACGCCAAGCGCGAAGCCGCCGACCTGCAGGCAATGATCGACCAGGAACAGAAGGCCGCCGGCAAGCCGACCTTCAAGCTGGAGCCGTGGGACTGGGCCTTCTACAGCGAGAAGGTGCGCCAGGCCAAGTACAACTTCGACGAATCGCAGCTGAAGCCGTACTTCGAGATGAAGAACGTGCTGGAGAACGGCGTGTTCTTCGCCGCCAACCAGGAATTCGGCCTGACCTTCAAGCAGCGCACCGACCTGCCGGTCTACCACGATGACGTCACCGTCTATGACGTGTTCGATGCCGATGGCAGCCAGCTGGCGATCTTCATCTTCGACCCGTACGCACGCGCCTCCAAGCGCGGCGGTGCGTGGATGAACTCGTACGTCTCGCAGTCCAAGCTGACCGGTTTCAAGCCGGTGGTGGCCAACCACCTGAACATTCCCAAGCCGCCGGCCGGCCAGCCGACCCTGCTGACCTGGGATGAAGTGAGCACCACCTTCCACGAGTTCGGCCACGCCCTGCATGGCATGTTCTCGAATGTGAAGTACCCGTACTTCTCGGGCACCGCGGTGCCGCGCGACTTCGTCGAGTTCCCCTCGCAGGTCAACGAGATGTGGGCCGACAATCCGGCCATCCTGAAGAACTACGCCAAGCACTACCAGAATGGCTCGGCAATGCCGCAGGCACTGCTGGACAAGGTGCTGGCCGCGGCCAAGTTCAACCAGGGCTTTGCCACCACCGAATACCTGGGCGCCGCCATGCTCGACCAGCGCTGGCACCAGATCGGCCCGGACCAGGTACCGGCCGCCAAGGACGTGATGGCCTTCGAGCGCGCCGCGCTGGAGAAGGACGGCATCTACTACGCGCCGGTTCCGCCGCGTTACAGGACCCCGTATTTCAGCCACATCATGGGCGGCTACTCGGCCGGCTACTACGCCTACATCTGGTCGGAAGTGCTCGACGCCAACACCCAGAAGTGGTTCCGCGACAACGGTGGCCTGAGCCGCAAGAACGGCGACCACTTCCGCGCGACCCTGCTGTCCAAGGGCGGCAGCGTGGATGCGATGCAGCTGTTCCGCGATTTCGCTGGCCACGAGCCGCAGATCGAACCGTTGCTGGAAAAGCGTGGCCTGACCGGCACCGGCAACTGATCGCCGGCACCGCATGGCATGAAACGAAAACCGCCCGGGAGACCGGGCGGTTTTTTTTGTTGGTTCATCCACACAGGGCGTGGATCTACCCATCCATGCATCGCGTGGATCCACTGCACGATTGCGTGGTCGCAATAAATCCACGCCATGCGTGGATGCTCTCTGGTCACCGCCGAAACAGCCGCTCCCACCATCGTTTCTGTGGAGCTGCGGGAGCAGTATCGACCGCCACCGGATCCGAAGCTCCCGCCATGAACTCCGCCAGCTGGGCCGAGGCGGCCTCCGCATACAGCAACGCACCTTCCGGCGCGCAGTTCATCAGATTGCTTAAGCTGGTCGATGCATTGAGATCCATCGGGTTCGGCTCGACCACCTCACTGGCCTCCAGCAATCCGCATCCGCTGGCGATCGCGTCATCGACAACACGCCAGAAAACAACCAGGCGACCATCGGAGAACAGCTCCTCCAGACGCGCAGCCAGCGCGCCGTCCACTGCATAATCCGCGCGCAATTGCTTCAGACGGGCATGCGTGATGAACACGCCACCACCATAGTTTTCACGCAGATGGTTGCGGGCGGCAGCGTCTGCCCATTGCAACGGCACCAGTTGCCGCCAGTCCGCGAAATAGCGGGCAACCACCGGATCGTCGATGAAAAACGAAAGGGCGCTCCCGCGCAGATAGTGATACCGGCGCAGGTGACCGGCCACGATCGCCAGGTACAAAGCGTGCCCCTTCTCGAAAGGCACTCCTGCGCTGATCGAGCGAGCCTCCTCGATGCGTTCCTGCAGCTGCTCCATGTAGAACGGCTCGATCCGGAACTGCTGCTGCAACGCATTGACCAGAGTCGCGTCCTCCAGCGCACGGAAATAGATGTCACGGATCTCCGAATCCGCGATTGGATGGTAGGTGATGTCCCAACCCATGCTGCAACGCCTTCAGGAATGCGGTAGTGCCACCGAGCCGGCAGCTTAGCGTCGACGACACTCATGCGGGAAGCAGAACGCGCAGCACTTGTAGTTGACGTCAATGAACGCCGTTTCCAGCCTGTCCGCGATTTCATCGGCCACGAGCCGCAGATCGAACCATTGCTGGAAAAGCGTGGCCTGACCGGCGCCGGCAACTGATCGGCGGCACCGCATAGCATGAAACGAAAACCGCCCGGGAGACCGGGCGGCTTTTCTTTCGCCGGGGCAGACCTGGCGCATTGCCGATGCTGGCCTTTTACCCGCTGTCGCATTCGCCGCTTGCCCTGACGTAGGTGCAAGAAGATGGCCGCGTCATATATCCCTCATTCAGCCAGATACAGCAGTTCGCGACACCACTTGTCGCAAATCGAATGGAGTTGTCAGCAGAAGATCATTCCACGACGAAATTTGACGATGGCCCCAGAACGCGCGGTGCCGCTTGTGGCCCACTCGGCTCCGACCGACCACGGAGGGAGGCGAGCACAGGAGGTGCGAACGCCAGTCAATCGTCCAGACTTCCCGTTGTGAAAAAACATGAAAATCCGCTTCAATGCTCCCCTGCTGTGTGCAAGCATGCTGGCTGGCATCGCCACCCTTTCGGCATCCCCGACCATGGCCGCAGGACGCGCCTACGATACCCAGGAGGTTGCCTGCAACGATCCGGCAGACGTGGTCTGCCTGTCATGGAACCTGCAGACCGCCCCGGGGGGATCCCGCACCGCCGACATCAATGTGACGCTGATGGAAGGCGAGAGCATTTCCGGGGTCATCAAGCCCAAGGCGAATCGGTACACGACGACCAAGCTGCGCGCCAATCCGGACCTGGACATGTACATCGGCATGGGCTTTGAACCCAACGAAACGCACTTCACCTGCAAGGTCGGTGACGGTGAGGAGTGCCGCATGAGCGGGCGTGATCTGCCGCCGATGCACTTCAAGGTCAGAGCCCGAACCGACACGGCCAACACCTCGCTGGGATACGCCTACACCGTCGCCAACTAACCTCAGGATGAGGCGCAGCAGCCCGGAAAGACACCGGGCTGCTGCGGCTGCGCGCCTCCGCCGGCGATCACCGCGGCGCCACATATCCCCCGGGCACGCCCTCCGGCGACAGCACCAGCTGCCACAGCTGCGCATGCCGGCAGCGGAAGCTGGCCATCGATCCGGCCAGATAGAAGCGCCACATGCGCCGGAAATGCTCGTCATAACGTGCGTCCAGCCGCGGCCACGCCGCTTCCACGTTACGCCGCCAGGCCTGCAGCGTCAGGTCGTAGTCGGTACCGAAGTTGTGCCAGTCCTCCAGCACGAAGCGCCCTTCGAACGCCCGGCTGATCTGCACCGCCGATGGCAGCATCGAATTGGGGAAGATGTAGCGGGCGATCCACGGATCGGTGCGATGGCGCGACATGTTGCTGCCGATGGTATGCAACAGCAGCAGTCCCCGCGGCGAAAGGCAGCGCCGGGCCACGTCGAAAAAGCTGCGATAGTTCTTGTCGCCCACGTGTTCGAACATGCCGATCGAGAAGATCGCATCGAAAGGCTCGTCAAGTTCGCGATAGTCCTGCAGCCGGATCTCGATCGGCAGGCCAGCGCACAGCTCGCGGGCGAAGTCGGCCTGCTCCTGCGAGATGGTGATGCCCACGCCACTGACACCGTATCGCTCGGTGGCGAACTTCAGCGCCTCGCCCCAACCGCAGCCGATGTCCAGCACGCGTTGCCCAGGCCGCAGCCCCAGCTTGCGGCACACCAGGTCCAGCTTGGCCTCCTGCGCGCCATCCAGATCGTCGGCATTGCGCCAGTAACCACAGCTGTAGACCAGGCGCTGGCCGAGCATCGCCTGGTACAGGTCATTGCCAAGGTCATAGTGGCGGCGGCCGACTTCGTAGCTGCCCGCCCCGGACTGCAGGTTGAACAGGCGCGCCTTCAGGGCATCGGCCACCTCGCGCCAGCCGTGCACCCGTTCGTCCAGATGCGCCTGCATCAGGTGGAACAGGAACTCATCAAGGACGTTGGCATCCCACCAGCCGTCCATGTAGCTCTCACCCAGGCCGAGTGAGCCGTGCGCCATGACCCGTGCGAAAAAACGCGGGTCATGCACCTGGATATCCTGCGGCCGGGTTCCATCGATCTGGACCCCGGCCTCGTGGAGCAGGCCGGCAACCCGCTCCTGCAACCCTGTATCCACGTCACCTCCTCGTCTGCGGCTAACCGCGCGCGAACAGCTCCACGTAGTCCTTGGCCACGTGTGGCAACAACACCGAGGCCGGCACATCGGCGGTCTGGGTGCCGTCCGAGTATGGACCCACCTGGTAGGGCGGGAACACGAAGCGCAGCGCGGTGATCTGTCCCTTGTCGTCGGTCAGCGGCTGGAACTGGCTGAAGTTGTCGGCCTGCGGACCGGTGCCGTCGGCGATCATCCGCGAGGCATTGCGCAGCGATTCCTGCAGCTGCGACGGGTCCATGTCCTCGCCGCTGAGGCGGGTGGCCACACGCTCACGCAGCTGGTCGGCGACGAAATCGCTGATCGCTTTCCAGCCCTTGGCATCGGCCACCAGCTTGTCGGCGCTCAGCATCTGCTGCTGCGCCGGCAGCCAGACGAAACGGGCAACCAGCGGTTCGCCATGGGCGCCGCCGGTGTAGCGGCTGCCGTCGGCACTGACGACCACCAGCTGCGGCGTCTCCAGCAGCTTCTCGAAGCTCAGCGACAGCTCATAGGGCATGGTCGGCTTGTCGTTGCCCAGCCCGTCCAGCGCCTGCTGCAGATCGCTGCGGGCGGAGGTGGCATAGGCCTGCAGCGCGCGTGCCAGGCCCGGATAACGATCAATGCCCGGCGGATAGCTGATGCCGACCACTTCACGTTCGTTGTTCTCGATCACATCGCGCAGATCCAACGGCGCTTCCGCTACGGGTGCCGCGGCGGTGCCGGTGGCTTCGGCCGCCGGCGCGGCCTCGGTAGCCGGCGCGGCCTCGTTCTCGCGCTGGCAGCCGGCCAGCAACAGCACGCCCATAGCGCCGGCCAGCACGCTGGCGTGCAGTGGCCGGTTGTTTCCAATCTTCATCGGGATCCCCTGTTCATGTTCATGCATCATCGCCTGCCCTGGCTGAAGGGTGGCCCGCTGGATTCAGCCCACAAGCAGATCGTGGTATTCCTCGTGCCGCTGCAGGAAAGCCTCGGCATAGGCACATGCCGGCACCACCTTGTACTTCTGCTCACGGGCGAACCGCAGTGCGACCCGGGTCAGCTCACCGGCAATGCCGCGGCCGGCGATCGGCTCGGGCACTTCGGTATGGGTGATGACCATCCGCCTGCGCTTGATCTGGTACTCCAACAGTGCCACCTGTCCGCGCACGCGGGCGGTGAAACGGTGGTTGACCTGATCGTGTTCGACCTCGTAAGCCAGACCGGGGGGCGTGACCGAAGCCATGGGACTGTCTCCTGCGGCGACTGCGTGGATGGTGCGCACGCGGGCGCCATGATCGCGTGAAGCCTGAACAGGGACAAGTCTGCGCCCGTTGCGTCAGTTGTTGCCCTCAAGCTTCAGGCCAGCCGGCCGCTAACCCCTCTGCAGGGGTGCGCCAGCCTGGCATGCCCTTTGCGACAGTTGACCAAGCGATCTGCCGTGGAGGCCCGTGATGCACCCCAGCGATTCCCAAACCGATACCGATCACGCCCTGCTGGAGGGCCTGTTGCAACTGGCCGTGGAGGGACAGACCGAAGACCAGGCGTTCCAGAGCATCGGCGAGGAAGTCTTCTCCCGCCTGCTCGATACCTACGGTCAGCAGACCCGGGCCTGACCCGGAGCGGGGCCGCAACCCCGGGGGTCGGATCCAGTGGATCCGACCCCGGCCACCCTCAGCCGCCGCCGAGGCGGAAGGTCGGGTTGGACAGTTCGCGCAGGAAGTGACTGAAGATGCTCGGCTGCATGGCCAGCATGAAGATCACGCCGAACGCCGCACCGGCCAGGTGCGCGCTGTGGTTGATGCGATCGCCACCGCGCTTGTCCATCCAGATGCTGTAGCCGACGTAGAACGCGGCATAGACGATCGCCGGCGCCGGGATGAAGAACACCAGGATGATCGACCACGGCTTGATCAGGATGAAGGCGAACAGCACCGCCGACACCGCCCCGGACGCACCGAGGCTGAGGTAGTTCGGGTTCTTCTGGTTCTTCAGGTAGCTGGGCAGGATCGAAACCAGCAGCGCACCGACGTAGAACGCCGGGTAGACCAGGTAGCTGCCGGTCAGCTGCACCATCACGCTCTCGATGAACCCCCCGAAGAAGAACAGGGTGATCATGTTGAAGATCAGGTGCGACCAGTCGGCATGGATGAAGCCGTAGGTGATCAGGCGGTCGTACTGGCGGTGGCGATCCACCGCCGGCGGCCACAGGATCAGGCGGTCGGCCAGCTTGCGGTTGTTGAACGCCATCCACGACAGGATGGCGGTGATGGCGATCAACAGCAGATTGACGGGGGTCATGTCAGGCTCAGGCGGTGCGGTAGTTGTCGACCATACGATAGCGTTTCGCATACCAACCGAAGGCCAACGCCGCGACGAAGGCGAAACCGGCGAAGAAGAACATCAGGAATGCCGCTTCGCTCAGGCCCGTGCTGGCGATCTTGTGGGTCACCGCATCGTTGCGTACGGCGGCATTGGACAGCAGCACCCACAGGTTGCCGATGGTGGTGGTCAGGTTCCAGAAGCTCATCACCACGCCCTTCATCGCCTGCGGGGCCTGGCTGTAGGCGAACTCCAGGCCGGTGGCCGAGACCAGCACCTCACCGAAGGTCAGCAGCGCGTACGGCAGCATCTGCCAGAAGATCGACATCGCATTGCCGCCATCCATCACCACCTGGATGCCACCCACTACGATCCAGGCCAGGCCGCTGAAAGCGATGCCGGCGGTCATCCGGCGCAGCGCGGTGGGCTCGAAGCCGAAGCGGCGCAGGGCCGGGTACAGCACCAGGTTGTTGAACGGAATCAGGATCATCACCAGCAGCGGATTCAGCGCCTGCATCTGCGAGGCGGTGAACCAGCTCGGCATCTGCATCTGCTGGCCCTGCAGCACCCAGGTCGAGGCCTTCTGGTCGAACAGCGAGAAGAACGGCGTGGTCAGGGCGAAGATCACCAGCACGCGCAGCACCGAGCGCACGCCTTCCACGGCTTCGGCCGGATGCTGGCCGCGCGCGCGGTCCAGCTGCAGCCAGGTGCCACCACCAATGCCTGCCAGGATCGAGACCAGCGCCAGGCACAGGCAGATCACGATGCCGAGCGAGCCGACCAGGCCGAACGAAGCCACCGCCAGCACCAGGCCGAGCACGGCGATCACCAGGCCCGGACGGCCCTGGCCAGCCACGCGCGTGGTCAGCGCGGTGCGCACCACATTGGCGAACGAATGCGGGTCCTTCGGCGGCAACGGCACCAGCACGTAGCGCTTGCGGCCCAGCCAGAACACGAAGGTGGCGATGAACATCAGGATGCCCGGAATGCCGAACGCCCACTGCGGGCCCCAGTTCTTCAGCACCAGCGGGATCAGCAGCGAGGCGAACAACGAGCCGAAGTTGATGATCCAGTAGAAGGCGTCGAAGACGATCTTGGCCAGGTGCTTGTTGCTCTGGTCGAACTGGTCGCCCATGAACGAGGCCACCAGCGGCTTGATGCCACCGGCGCCCAGCGCGATCAGGCCCAGGCCGAGGAAGAAGCCGCCACGGCTGCCCTCGAACAGCGCAAGGCACAGATGGCCCATGCAGTAGACCAGGCTGAACCACAGGATGGTGTGGTACTTGCCGAAGAACCTGTCGGCCAGCCAGCCACCGAGCAGCGGGAAGAAATACACGCCGATCATGAAGCTGTGCATGATGTCCTTGGCTTCACCGGCACGGCCTTCGGCCGTGATTTCCTGCAGCAGCAGGGAGGTGATCAGGAACTGCACCAGGATGTTGCGCATCCCGTAGAAACTGAACCGCTCGCAGGCCTCATTGCCGATGATGTACGGGATCTGGCGCGGCATCTTTCCCTGGCCGGCGATGGGGGCGACTGCGTCGTGGCTCATCCTGTAAGGCATTCCTGCAAAACGAAAGGCGCAAGAGTACCGGAACCTGTACGTGCGAAGCACGCTGCAGGGCTGCATGACAGGCGCGCCAAAGCATGGCAGGCATGTGCGGGCCCTGCCGGAAGTCACGGAACCTGCACGGCAAAAGCGTAAACTTATCGTTATGCGCCCCCTCCCCTTTGCCCGCATCCTGTCCAGCTGCCTTGCCCTCATGCTGGCCGTGCCTGCATTGGCACGACCGCAGGCGCCGCCGGCCGCCGGCCTTGCCACGGAGGTGCGGCAATTGACCGTCGCCGCGCTGGAACTGCCCAGCCGTGATGAAGGGCAATGGAAGCAGCGCCGCGAACAGGTGCTGCAGCTGCTGACCGATCTGCAGCCGGATGTGATCTCGGTGCAGCAGGTCCTGCAGCAGCAAGGGCGCAACCCGGCCTGCTGGTTGGCCAGCCGGCTGCGCTACAGCTGCGATTTCGTCACCGCAGACCCGCCGAGCCAGCCGGTCCGGCATGGCAACGCGATGCTCAGCCGGCTGCCGGTCAGCGAGGACGGCGTCACCCTGCTGCATCCGCCGGGCACCTTCAGTGCCGCCGGCATGATGCGCCTGCGGCTGGGCGACAACGACGTCAACGTCTACGTCGCGCGCCTGCGGCCGGAGCCGGATGAGGCCACGGCCCGGCAGCATCAGACCAGCGACCTGATGACCTGGATCGGCGCCACGGCCGAGGGCATGCCGAGCCTGATCGCCGGGGATTTTTCCGCAAGCACCGTCGAGTTGGTGCGCAGCACGCCCGGCTTCCAGCCGGCCCGGCGCAATCCTGGCGCACCGGCGGCCAGCGGCGGCGGCGCCAGTGGCCATGGGCTGGATGTGCTGTTCCAGGTCAAGCATTTCGGCGGCATCCGCCAGCAGGCGATCATGCTGCCCGCCGATGGCGACCTGCCCGGCCTGCGCCTGGGCGTGATGGCGACGCTGCGGCTGCAGGACGTGGCTGCCACCACCGAATGAGAACCATGAGGTTGCCGGCCAGCGGCCGGCACTACCGATGCGCAAACAAAAAAGGCCGGGGTCTCCCCCGGCCTTCTGTTGAAGCCGCCGGGCATGGCCCGGCGCTACCGTTCTCAGGCGATCGCTTCCTGGTAGCGGCGCTCGACTTCGTTCCAGTCGATGACGTTGAAGAACGCGCCGATGTATTCCGGACGACGGTTCTGGTACTTCAGGTAGTACGCGTGTTCCCACACGTCCAGACCGAGGATGGGGGTGTTGCCTTCCATCAGCGGGCTGTCCTGGTTGCCGGTGCTCTCGACCACGACCTTCTTGTCCGGGGTCACGCTCAGCCATGCCCAGCCGCTGCCGAAACGGGTCAGCGCAGCCTTGGTGAAGGCGTCCTTGAACTTGTCGAAGCCGCCCAGGTCCTTGTCGATGGCCTTGGCCACGTCGCCCACCGGGTTGCCGCCAGCATTCGGAGCCATCACGGTCCAGAACAGCGAGTGGTTGGCATGGCCGCCACCGTTGTTGCGCACCGGACCCTGCAGGTTCTCCGGCAGCGACTTCAGCTTCTTCACCAGTTCTTCGACCGGCAGGTCAGCGTACTCGGTGCCTTCCAGCGCCGCGTTGACGTTGTTGATGTAGGTCTGGTGATGCTTGGTGTGATGGATTTCCATCGTCGCCGCATCGATATGCGGTTCCAGCGCGTCGTAGGCGTAGGACAGCTTGGGCAGGGTGTAGGCCATGATGCATCTCCTGATTGCGAGGGCACCCGACGGTGTCGGGCGTTGCGCGGTGAATGATGGGGACAGACCGCCAGATTACCAAGGGGGATGTAAAGGAAATTGCGTCCTGCAGGTGAGCATGCCGGCAATTGTTACGCAGCGGTGACGCGGCGCGCGCCCTCATGCAGGGTGCAGCGCGCAGGCGCTACAGTGGGCGCACCACCCTTGCCTGCTCCTGCCCATGCGCAACCCCCGGCTGTTGATCACTGCCATCGTCCTGCTGCTGCTCGGCCTGGTCGTCAATCATTTCCTGCAGCGGCCGCCGCCGCCGCAGTTCGCCCCCGACCTGCAGGGCACTCCGGCGGCCAACGCACCGGCGCTGCGCAACAGCAGCAGCGACAGCGGCCTGCCCGCCTTCCTTCCGGCCGAGGCCCACCAGACCATCGCGCTGATCCAGCGCGGCGGCCCGTTCCCGCATCGGCAGGATGGCAGCACCTTCGGCAACCGCGAACAGCAGCTGCCACAGCGCCCGCGTGGCTACTACCGCGAGTACACCGTCGACACGCCCGGTGCAGGCAACCGCGGCGCGAGGCGCATCGTCACCGGTGGCAACCCGCCCGATGCCTGGTACTACACCGATGATCACTACGAATCGTTCCGCAGCTTCACCGTACCGACCTCCGGAGAACGCCCATGAGCCACGATGATTTCGGCCTCGGCCTGCATGACATCAACAATGCCGGCGTCTACGCGATCGACAGCTCCGATATCAGCGCACTGTCGGCAGCGATGCGCGATGCCGACCTGAAGGTGATCCGGATCGACCTGGATGGCGTGGGCGACAAGCGCACCCTGCTGGCGCGACTGGCCGCCCAGCTTGATTTCCCTGCCGGCTTCGGCGGCAACTGGGACGCTCTGTCTGACAACCTGCGCGACCTGCAATGGCTGCCTGCCCATGGTTATGCGCTGTTCCTGGCCGACGTCGATGCCCTGCGCGCCGGTGCAGGCAAGGAGTTCGACACGCTGCTGGACATCCTGGATGAAGCGAGCCGTGACTGGGTAGGCCGCGACGTCCCGTTCTGGGTGTTTCTGTCGCAGAGCGAATGACCTGGTAGAGGCCGACCTTGGTCGGCATGCACGTGAAGCGCATGGATCATCCACGCATGGCGTGGATCTACCCGGCGCAGCTGGATGCACAGTAGATCCACGCCATGCGTGGATGCGGCACCCTACCGGCTGCCGTTATCTTCCTGCAGCTCCTTCTTGAACGGGATATCCGGCGGCGGACGCGCCACTGCCGGCTGGTCCTGCATGTTCGGATCGGTGAGTCCACAGCCGCCACCGGCCTGCAGGATCGAGATCACGCAGGAAATCTTCGTGCTGGTACCCGGCAACGGAATCTCCATTGCCTTGACACCCTTGCGCACCCATTCGGCGAGCAGCGATTCCTGCGGCACCCAATACTTGTCGAACGAGGTAGGCGTGTAGTCGTACGGCGGCCGCTTCAACCATTTGCCGGACGCGGCGATGCGCTCCTTGCTCCAGCCGTCGTTGGCCCCACCGGGTGCGCCACGCTCGGCCTTGCCGGCCCCGTCCTGGCCGGCCACGCGTACGCTGCCGTCAGCGTTGAACAGGCCATCGCCCTTGCCTGCACTGGTTTGCGCGGCGCCCTGGTTGGCACCGTCGCGATTGCGGCTGGAGGCGCCCCAATCGTCACCGCGGGCGGGCGTTGCCCAGTTGCCTGGGGTTGGTGCCGGACGGGCGCCCGCCTCTGCGGCGGCGGTGCTGGTCGTCGCAGGGCGCGCCACGTTGGCGCTGTTCTGGGCCGAACTGCCGGACGGTGCCGGTGTCGGCGTGGTCGCGCTACCGGCGGCGGTCGACGCGGCAGGTTGCAGCGCGGCAGCAACCTCCCGTTCGCGCACCTGCACCTCGCGCCCGGCAGGCGCACGCACCGTGGGCTCGCGCCCTGCGACGGTGGCCATGCGCACCTGCGGATCGGTCACGGCCTGCACTTCGCGCTCGCGCACCTGTACCTCACGCTGCGGCACGCGCACCTGGATGTCGGTGGTACGCATGGGCTGCGACGCTACCGGCGCTTCGACCGTGCTGATTTCACGTTCCTGCACCTGCACATCGCGCACGCGCGGCGCCTGCACAGCCACGTCGGGCGTGCGTAGCGGCGTTGCTATCGGCGCAGCTTGTACCGGCTGCACGCTGCGCTCGCGCACCGTCGGAATGGTGTCGCGAGGCACGATGCTGACCTCGGTGCGCGGCAGTGCGACCGGCGGCACCACGAATTCGGCGGTCGCCTCTGCAACTTCGGTGGCCTGTACCGGTGAGGGCGGCGGTGCGGCCACCGGCGCCGGCTCCACCTCGGGCGGCGGCGGCACGCTGGCGGTCGGTGCCGTGGCAGCGGCAGCGGAAGACGGCGCAGGTGCAGACGGTTGCGGCCGGGGCGCTGTCGCCGCTCCGGCATCCTGGCCTGCGGCTGCGGCACCGGCCTCCGCGGCGGCAGCCGCCTCGGCACCGGGCTGGTCGCCGCCGCCTTCCTGTGCAGCACGGCCGACGAATTCAATCTGCACGCGCTCACCCTCGCGGCCCTGCTCGTCCGGCGAAGACGTGCGGATCACCGCCACCCAGAGCAGCAACAGGAAGAACAACAGATGCAGCAGCGCACTGAGCAGCGCCGAGGTCCAGCGCATCCAGCGCTGGTCACGCGGCGCCGGATCCCAGTCCTGCCAGAACAGGCGACGCAGTGACGCCCATGGCCCCAGCCCCGGCAAGCGCCCCGGAGGCCCGGGCAGCGGCCGCGGCAGCAGCACTGCAATCACCTCGCGCGCGTGGAACGGACGCGGCAGCGGCGTCAGCGTCCGCAGCCAGATCGCCCAGCCGTACGGCAGGCCGGTGCTCTTCTCGAGGATGGGCGGGCGCTGCTGGCGCGCCAGCAGCAGGTCGATGAGTTGCTCGGCTCTGGGCAGAGGCACGCGTTGGCGATCAGGCGGCGTTGCCGCGCGGGATATACGGAGCGTGCCCGCTGTCGTGATCGGTAGCGTCACGCACGGCGGTCACTCCGGGCACACGGCCCATCAAGGTCTTCTCGATGCCCTGCTTGAGGGTGACGTCGGCCATGCCGCAGCCCTGGCAGCCACCGCCGAAGCGCAGCAGCACCACGCCGTCGGCCGAGACTTCCTGCACGGCGACCTTGCCACCGTGCGAAGCGAGCTGCGGATTGACTTCGTTTTCCACCACCCAATGCACGCGCTCGACCAGCGAGGCGGCATCGCCGGGCGCTTCGCCCTTGATCCGCGGTGCCTTGATCGTCAGCTGCTGGGTGCCGGCGGTACCGGGCACGATGTCGATTTCTGCTCCATCGAGCCAGCCAACGCTGGTGGCGTCCACATAGAGCGTGAAGCCATCACAGTCCACCGCCCACTCGTCGCCGAGCAGATCGGTCGGCTCGGCGAACTCCAGCCGGGCATCGGCACGCGGGGTGCCAGGATCGACCGCACTCAAGCGCACGCCCATGCCGGGCACGCCCTCGCGTTCGATCAGCTTGCGGAAATGGGTCTGGGCAGTGTCGGAGATCTGGATCATCAGGCTATTCTAGCCAAGTAAGCGTCAGCCGCTCATTCGATTTATACACCGGCCGGCGCATTGTTCAGTCAACACGAGGTGGAGGAACCCATGGCCGACCTGATTCCGCTGGCACAGGCCCGTTGCGTGCCACGCAAGGGCAGCGACCACAAACTGGGCGAGGCCCGGCTGGCCGAACTGCTGCCGCAGGTTCCCGGCTGGGAGCTGGCCGAGGCCGGCCAGGCGCTGGTGCGCACGTTCCGCTTCAAGGATTACTACGCCACCATGGCCTTTGTGAACGCGCTGGCCTGGATCGCCCACGGCGAGGATCATCACCCGGACCTCGGCGTCCACTACGACCGTGCCGTCGTCCGCTACTCCACCCACGACGTGGGCGGCCTGAGCGAGAACGACTTCATCTGCGCAGCAAAGACTTCGGCCCTGACGGAGCAACTGAAATGAACGTGAGATTGCTGAGCCTGTCCCTGCTTGCCGTGACCGGCCTGGCCGGCTGCGGCACCTCCGAGCCGCCGGCACCGCCGGCTGCGGCACCCACCGAAGTGGCTGCAGTGAAAACCCCGCCGCCGCAATACCCGCTGGAACTGGCCTGCACCGGCGTGGGCGGCACCAGCACCTTCAAGGTGGTGATCGGCGCTGACGGCAAGCCCAGCGAGGTCACCCTGCTGACCGGCGCGGGCAATGCGCAGCTGGACGAGCTGGCCAAGACCGCCGTGCAGGGCTGGGAGTTCAAGGCCGCTACCCGCAACGGCCAGGCCGTACCGGCCACGATCCAGGTGCCGGTCAGCTTCAACCCGCCGCAGCCCAAGCCGGACCAGTGCTTCGCCATCGAAGAGAGCCTGCGCCGCGGCGGCTGATCGCCTGCCGGTGACGAGGCCAGCCGACGCCCGCCTCCCCGTTGCCGCCCCGGCCCATGCCGGGGCGATTGCCTGATGACAAGGAACGCGTCGGTACATGCTGCAGATCCCCCCCGAAAACATCTGGATCGCCCTGGCGGTCACCCTCGCTGCGGGCCTTGCCACCGCCATCGGCAGCCTGCTGGTGCTGTTCTCGCGTCGCCCCAATCCGCGCCTGCTGGCCTTCGGCCTGGCCTTTGCCGGCGGCGCGATGGTGTACGTCTCGCTGTCGGAGATCCTCAACAAATCCATCGCCTCGTTCGCGCTGGCCTATGGTGAGCGCACCGGCTTCACCTACGGCACGCTCGCGTTCCTGCTGGGCGTGGTGGTGATCGTGCTGATCGACCACTTCATTCCCAACCCGCATGACAGCCTGGACAAGCAGGACCCGGCCTTCCGCGAGAACAGCCGCGAATACCTGAAGCGGGTTGCCCTGCTGACGTCGGTGGCGATCACCGCGCATAACTTCCCGGAAGGGCTGGCGACGTTCTTCGCGACGCTGGAGAGCCCGTCAGTGGGCATGCCGCTGGCCTTCGCCATCGCCATCCACAACATTCCCGAAGGCATCGCCATTGCGGTGCCGGTGTACTTCGCCACGCAGAACAAGTTCTATGCGTTCGCCGCCAGCCTGCTGTCAGGCCTGGCCGAGCCGGTCGGCGCGGCGATCGGCTATGTACTGCTGTCCGGCTCCCTGTCCCACGCCACGTTTGGCTGGGTGTTCGGCCTGATTGCCGGTGTGATGGTGTTCCTGGCGCTGGACGAGCTGCTGCCGGCGGCCAAGCGCTACGCCAAGGGCCACGAAACCGTCTATGGCCTGGTGGCCGGCATGGGTACGCTGGCGATCAGCCTGGTGCTGTTCAAGTGGTGAGGGATTTCCGGCCAACGGGCTGAGCCCCCTCGCGGCCTGGCACCCGAACCTTTCTGAATGGTCCCGGGCGGGGTCAGTTCGCGGGGGACGCCGTTAATCCGTCTCTGGAGGCTTGGCCGCGGCATCCATGCCGCGGACACCCCCGCGAACTGACCCCGCCCGTGCCCCTCATTTTTCCGTGCGTACCAGCCGCGCGATGAAAGGATTAAAAGCGAGGCCCGCGCTGCGCGCGTGAGTCGAGCGTTGCTCGACTCTACAAAGGCTGCGCGCAGCCAGGGGTCTACGCTGCGGCTGTCGGGTCCGCCTTGTAGCGAGCCGAGCACCGCAGGTCCGGCGAGGGCGAAGAGGCGCGGGTGTTTGAGCGCAGCGAGTTCCGCACCACCCCTCGGCGGACCGAGGAGCACAGGGCACCGGCGCGCAGCGCTGGCTCGCGGATGGCGGCGTGTTTCTTTGGTTGCTTTCCTTGCACGAGCAAAGAAAGTGACAAGCCCCCTTATCGAAGGGAAACGACGGCTCCAGCCAAACGCCCGGCGCCGCCGAACCGCCCTTAGCGAAGTCGATCCAGCGCCTCGACCAGCTCATCGGCCAGCGGCGCGTTCAGCACATACGGGCTCTTGCCGTCGTCCAGCGCGAACTCCAGCGACGCGGCATGCAGGAACAGGCGCTTCAGCCCGATCTGCTCACGAAGCCGCTTGTTGACCGCAGGATCGCCGTATTTATCGTCACCGGCTACCGGATGCCCCAGATGCTGGGCGTGCACGCGGATCTGGTGGGTGCGGCCGGTTTCGATGCGTACCTCGCAATAGGAATGACCACCCTTGCGCTCCAGCACCCGGAAATGGCTGATCGATTCCTTGCCGATCGCATTGACCTGCACATGACGCTCGCCGCCCTGGCGCAGGCCCACGTGCAGCGGCGCGTCGACCGTCATCACCCCGTCAGGCATGCGCCCGGCCAACAGGGTCAGGTAGCGCTTGCGGATGCCCGCGCCGTGGTCTTCACGCAGCAGCGCCTGCAGCTCGCTCAGCGCCGAACGCTTCTTGGCCACGATCAACAGGCCGGAGGTATCACGGTCCAGCCGGTGGACCAGTTCGAGGGTCTGCCCCGGACGCAGGGCACGCAGGGTCTCGATGGCGCCGAAGCTGATGCCACTGCCACCGTGGCTGGCGACACCGGTCGGCTTGTTCAGCGCCAGCAGGCGGGCATCTTCGAAGACGATGGCCTGCTCCAGCCGGCGCATGAACGCCTCGGGCGGACCCGCCTTGTCTCCCTCTTCACTGAGACGAACCGGCGGAATCCGCACTTCGTCGCCGGCCTCCAGCTTGCGCTCGGCCTTGGCACGGCCGCCATTGACGCGCACCTGGCCACTGCGGACCAGCTTGTAGACCAGGCTGCGCGGGGCACCCTTGAGCTGGCCGAGCAGGAAATTGTCCAGGCGCTGGCCGGCGCGGTCGGCCGGAACGGTGATCATGCGCACGGAAGGCTTGTCGCCGGCCGGCTTGGTGGGGTCTTGTGCAGTCATCAGCCTGTTTATTCTGTTACACTCGGGGGGCGAGATAAGGGATTGATTTCGTTGGAAGTTACTCAGGGCCAGAAGCCCAGCTTCCGACGAATCCGGCACAGTGCGCGACCACCGCCCGCGGGGCGGCCATGTTAGCGGCTCACCGGCGTTCCCGGCCATCGCCGATTGCCTGACACGCAGTCGCGCTGAACATGTCCCGTGCGGCGCTCCAGCCTGGCTGACAGCTGCCGCCGGCCCTGCAACACCCAAAACCAGAAAATTGAAGCGCTCCCGCGGCCTGCCGTGGTGTCGTAGCGCTGGAAACCCAAGCCGCCCTCCCCGCGCTTGCGCGAATGGGCGGCGAGCCGTGTCCAGAGGCGAAACCCCATGGCGTTCCGCGCGGTAGCCGCTTGCGAGGAACGCAACAATGAAGCGAATGCTGATCAACGCCACGCAGGCTGAAGAGCTGCGTGTTGCCATCGTGGATGGCCAGTCGTTGTATGACATCGACATCGAGCAGCCGTCCAAGGAACAGAAGAAGTCCAACATCTACAAGGGCCGGATCTTCCGCATCGAGCCCTCGCTGGAAGCGGCCTTCGTCGAATACGGTGGTGGCCGCCATGGCTTCCTGCCGCTGAAGGAAATCTCCCGCGACTACTTCCAGGCCGGTGTCGACCACAACAAGGCCGGTATCCGCGAGCTGCTGAAGGAAGGCCAGGAAGTGGTCGTCCAGGTCGACAAGGAAGAGCGTGGCAACAAGGGCGCCGCCCTGACCACGTTCATCTCCCTGGCCGGCCGCTACATGGTGCTGATGCCGAACTCACCCAGTGCCGGCGGTGTCTCCCGTCGCATCGAGGGTGAAGACCGGGCCGCCCTGAAGGATGCCCTGGACAAGCTGAACATCCCCGACGAAATGGGCGTCATCATCCGTACCGCCGGCGTCGGTCGCGATGCGGAAGAACTGCAGTGGGATCTGGACTACCTGCTGAACGTCTGGCGCGCCATCGCCGAAGCGGCGCTGAGCAAGCCAGCCCCGTTCCTGATCTACCAGGAATCGCGCCTGATCGTGCGCGCCCTGCGTGACTACCTGCGCGCCGACATCGGCGAGATCCTGGTGGACACCGAGGAGATGTACGAGCACGCCAAGGAGTTCATGCAGCAGGTGATGCCGCAGACCCTGCGCAAGCTCAAGCATTACAAGGACGACATCCCGCTGTTCAACCGCTTCCAGATCGAATCGCAGATCGAAGGCGCCTACGAGCGCAACGTGCGCCTGCCGTCGGGCGGCTCGATCGTGGTCGACCAGACCGAAGCGCTGACTGCCGTCGACGTCAACTCCTCGCGCGCCACCAAGGGCAGCGACATCGAGGACACCGCGTTCCAGACCAACCTGGAAGCGGCCGAGGAAGTGGCCCGCCAGCTGCGCCTGCGTGATCTCGGTGGCCTGGTGGTGATCGACTTCATCGACATGGCCTCCAACAAGCACCAGCGTGAGGTCGAGAACCGCCTGGCCAACGCGCTGAAGTACGACCGTGCACGCGTACAGGTCGGCCGCATCTCGCGCTTCGGCCTGCTGGAAATGAGCCGCCAGCGCCTGCGCCCGAGCCTGGGCGAATCCAGCCAGATCGTCTGCCCGCGCTGCGACGGCCATGGCCGCATGCGCAGCGTCGAGTCGCTGTCGCTGTCGATCATCCGCGTCGCCGAAGAGCATGCGATGAAGGAGAACACCGGGCAGGTGCTGGTACAGGCCCCGGTGGAGATCGCCAATTACCTGCTGAATGAAAAGCGCGGCGCGCTGGGCGAAATCGAGAAGCGCCACGAGGCGCCGATCGTGATCGTTGCCGACGAGCAGCTGCACACCCCGCATTACACCGTCACCCGCCTGCGCGACAACGAGCTGGGCGAGGAAAGCGGCAAGCCGAGCTACCAGCGTGGTACCCCGCGCAAGCTGCCGGTGCACGCGCTGACCAAGGGCCAGCTGAACATCCCGCCACCGATGGTGACCCAGGTCAAGCACAACTCGCCCGCCCCGGTGCGCGAGGAAGTGGAACCGGTCGCCGCCCCGGCACCGGCACCGGTGGCCGCAGCGGCCCCGGCAGCCGCCGCCAGTGGTGGCGTCGTCGGCTGGCTCAAGCGCATCTTTGGCGGCGAGCCGGCACCGGCCCCCGCACCGGCACCGGCCGCACGCCAGCCGCAGCAGGATGGCGGCCGCCGTGACCGCAACAAGGATCGCAACAAGGACCGCAAGGACCGTCGCGAAGACAGCCGTGGCAACGGCGGCAATGGCAATGGCAATGCGCAGCAGCAGAAGGACGGCGGCAACCGCAAGGACCGCGGTGAGCAGCGCAAGGATGGCCGCAACGGCGGCAACCAGGCCAATGGCAATGGCCAGCAGCAGCCGCAGCAGCAGGGCAAGCCGAAGGATGGCCAGCAGCCGCAGCAGCAGAACAAGCCGCGCAACGAACAGGGCCAGGGCCAGCAGCAGCCGAAGCTGAAGCAGCCGAAGCAGCCGCGCCCGCAGGACGGTGACAAGCCGGCCGAGAAGCCGCAGCGCGCCGCTGCCGAAGCACCGTCCGATGTCGCGACCGCAGCAGCAGCCGTGGCCACCACGACCGCAGTTGCCGCCACTGTCGCGGTGCAGGAAGAGAAGGCACAGGCACCCGCCGTTGCCACTGAAAACGTGGCCGACACTGTCGCCACCTTGGACACCGCCGCGAAGACCGATGCGGAGATCGTGGTTGCGACCGGGGCTGCCGAAGATGCTGCGACCGATACCGCAGGTGACCAGACCGGTGAAGGCGCAACCCGCCGCCGCCGTGGCCGTCGTGGCGGTCGTCGTCGTCGTCGCGGTGGCGCTGAGAACGCCGCTGGCGGCGACGTGCTGGGCGATGACCTGGACGACGGCGATGATGCCGAGGGCGAGGACAACGACGGCGATTCCGTCGAGCCGACCGCCCCGGCTCCGGTCGGCGCACCGGCAGCTGCCGTGCAGCCGTCGCGTTCGCAGCCGGAATTCGATTTCGATGACGACGTCGAGCCGGTCGCTGCTGATGCCGGCAAGCCGGCACGTACGCCGGTTGCAGTGGCTGCCGCGGTTGCCCCGGTTGCTGCCGTGAGCAGCCCCGTGGTCGAAGCGGCTGCTCCGGTGGTCGCCCCAGTGCAGGCTCCGGCTCCGGTGGAAGCAGCCGCCAAGGTCGAACCGGCCCCGTCGCCGGTGCAGACCAGCATGCTGGATGCCATCGATGCAGCGACGCCGGTGCAGCCGGCGCCTGAAGCGGCTCCGGTGATCGAGGCGAAGCCGCCGGTGGTCGAGACCGCTGCGGCGATCGAAGCAGCTCCGATCGCTGAACCGACCGCGGTGGTTGCAACCGCTCCGGTCTCTGAACCGACCGCGGTGGTGGAAGCCGCACCGGTGGCCGAGCCGAAGCCGGTGGTGGTCGACGTTGCGCCGGTGGTTGAAGCTGCTCCGGCAGTCGAACCGAAGGCCGAGGTTGAAGTCGCCCCGGTCATCGAGCAGCCGGCCGCCCCGGCGGCTGTCGAAACCGCACCGGTGGAAACCGCTGCGCCGGTCGCCGATGCGGTCGTGCCAGCGCAGGTCGACCCGATCGCCGATGGCCATGCCGACGCTGCCGCCCAGGCCGCCGACGCGCAGGCCTCGGAAGAAGACGAAGACGCCGGCAAGCGCACGCCGCCTGCCGCCTGATCGATCCTTGATCGGCAACAACGAAACGGCGGGGATCGATGATCCCCGCCGTTTCTGTTTGTGACGTATCAGATGCCGTAGCGAACCTGCCGCGTCGCCACGCGATGCCGCTACCGGGGCTTCGGCGCGAACTGCAGCCGGGTCCACACCCCGTAGTGATCGGAGGCCCAGCGGCCGCCGTCATCAGGCTGGTCGAACAGGATCTTCGCTTCGCGCGCGACCATCTCGTCCTGCTGGAAGAAGATGTGGTCGATCCGCGACGGTGCCTGGTAGTAATGGCGGTTGAGCGTGCTCACACCCGCCAGGTCGGTGTTGACGTGCACGCTGCCGTAGCTGTCGCCGTAGTGGCTGCGCAGTTCGCTCAGGTCGCCGGCATCGACCAGGGCGTTGAAGTCGCCGGCAATCACCACCGGTGCCCCCGCAGAACTGCCGGCGATGAAACGCAGCAGGTCTTCGACCTGGCTGCGGCGGATGCGCTGGCCGGCGTCGTCACTGCGCTCGTTGAGATGGGTGGCATAGACATTGACCGGCCTGCCCTCCACGTCGATGCGCAGATGGGCCACGGTGCGGTAGTCATCCAGCGGCAGCAGCAGGTGCTCGCCATGCGCCAGGATCGGGCGCCGGGTCAGCAGCGCATTGCCATAACGCTTGGGTGCACCCACCGGATCGGTGGACACGAATACGTACCGGTAGCCGAGCTGGCTGGCCAGCCACTGCGCCTGGTTGCGCACGTTGCGCTTCTGGATGACCTCCTGCAGCGCGATGGCATCGGGCTGCAGGCGCTTGAGCTCGGCCACGATCGTGCGACGACGGGTGGGCCAGTCCTCGCGGTCGTGGTGCAGGTTGAACGTGACCATGCTCATGCCGGGTTCGCCGACCGCCGTGGCCGGGTCAGGCGCGCTGGCCGACTCAGCGGCTGGCGCCAGCCCGGGCAGGGCCAGCGCGATCGCCAGCCCCAGCGCGCAGAAACCGCGACCGATTCCGAGCGGACCTCGCATGCTTACTTTTCCTTGCGTTCGGCGCGGCGCACCGCGCTGGGCACATCAATCTCGACGCGTGCCGGCAACTGGTGCACATGCAGCTCGTTGTTGACCCATTCCGCCGCCTCGCCGTTGACCGTCGCCTGGCCCGGCTCGCCTGCATACGGCCATGGCAGCACCACGCCACCGGCCGGCGGCACCAGCCCGGGCTGTACTTCCAGCACCAGCTGCTTGTCGCTGCGCTGCAGGCGATAGTTGAGCTGACCCTGCGGCGTGCGCAGGCCCTGCACGGCAATGCCCTCGCCCTGCAGCCACGCCACCGGGATACCGGCGGCCAGCACCAGCGCCTCATCCGCATCGCGGTTGTAGCCGAACATGTCCAGTGCCGAACGGACGAAGTCCGAGGCTACCCAGGCATGCGGCAGGTCACCCACGAAGAACGGCGTGCGCGGTGTGCGCGAGACGACCTCGGCCCACTGGTTCCAGGCCTGCGGCGCACGATCCTTGAAGAAGAACTCGGTGGCCTGCCAGGCACGATCACGCCATCCCAGGCGCACGAACGCGGCGACGTTGCGCCATTCGTACGGCGTGTAGTCCTTCCATTCGCGCTTGCCATCGCGGCGTGCGACGAATTCGCTCCAGTAACGCTGGAAAGTCGCGTCCAGCGCCTGCTGCGGCAACCGCCCCTGCTCGCCGCCGGGCGCCAACGCAATCGTGGTGGAGGTGGCGTCGAAGTCACCCAGCTCGGCCGAGCCCGGCAGGTAATCAATGCGATGCTGCTGCATGGCCGCCAGCAGCGAGGCCTGCAGGTCATCACGGAACTGATCGCGCGACTCGCTGATCTGCATCGCCTCGACCTTGCCCAGCTGCGCCGCCAGTTGCGCTGCGTCCTTGTAACCACGCAGCGCCCAGAAGTTGTCCCAGTACGAATGCATCGGCTTGGCCGAATAGCCCTCGTGGCTGATCGAGGCCGGCATCATCCCGTAGAAGGCAGGATTGCGCGCGCGGTTCTCCTCGGTACGCTCGCTGCCGCGCAGTTGTTCCATGTAGCTGTAGGCGCCCAGCACATGCGGCCACATCTGCTCGAGGAAGGCCGTGTCGCCGGTATAGCGGCCGTACTCGGCGATGTTGTAGATCAGTTCGCCGTGGCTGTCGTTCTCCGGCACCGGGTCGCTGCCACGCGCATCGACGCAGCACGGCACCTTGCCGTTTTCAAACTGATAGGGCGCATACCAGGTCACGTAGTCACGCACGGCATCGCTGCGCCCCATCCGCAGCAGGCCTTCGGAAATCATCGCGCCATCGCGGATCCAGCTGCGTGCATAGGAGCGTGTACCGGGCTGCAGGCGCGGGCCGACCCGCGAGATCAGCATGTGCGCCACCGCGGTGCGAAGGGTCTCCACCAGCGGTTGGCCGGCAGCGGGCACCTGCAGGGTCACCACGCCCAGCTTGTCGCGCCACATCGCCGCGACCTGCTGCTGTGCCTTGGCCACGTCCAGCGCCTGTGGCGCCCAGCTGCCGGTCTGCGGCAGCACGATCGCCACCTCGCGGCTCTGCCCGGGTTCGAGCTTGATCGTGTACAGCAGTGCGCCGGACGCCATGCCGGTCGGGTCCTTCACCGCAGTGGTGCCGGGCAGCTTGCCGCTGGCCAGGTGCATCGCATCCAGCTTGCCGTCGAAGCTGCTGGCAAAGCGCGCATCCGGTACCTGCAGGGGATACAGCCGCGGTTCGCCATTGATGCGCACCAGCTGCTCGCCCACGTCCAGGCTGTCGATGCGGCTGAAGCCGCCCACGGTGTTGAGGAACTGGGTGGGTGGATTGACCTGCCACGGGCGGATCGCCAGCGCCAGGGTGTATTCGTGCGCGACCTTGTCCGGATTGCTCAAGCGGTAGCGCCCGATCAGCTGGGCGCGTTCGGGCGTGCCCTGCACGAAGCTGGTCACCGACAGGCCGGCCTTCTCGTGCACCCAGTCGACCGTGGCGATCGGCAGGTAGCGATCCTGCAGCGACTGGCTGATGGCAACGTTCGACCAGTCAAGCAGCTTGCCGTCGAGGCGGATGAACGGCTCGATGCTGAAGCTGCCCTTGGCCGGCTCCAGTGCGCCGTCCTCGCTGATCAACGCCTGTTCCTGGCCACCGTCCAGGCCAAGCAGCGTCCAGTACGGCTGCTCGCCAACGTAGGCGCGCGGCAACGCGCCACGCGGCAGGTCGGCCGCCACCGAGGACAGGAAGGCATTGGGCGTCGCGGCGAACGCCAGCGGCTTCAGGGTGATGTCACGGATGCCGTAGCGCCAGTTCGGCCCGCCCTGCAGGTCGAAACGCACGTAGCGCGCATCGGTGTCGGGCAGTGCCAGCCAGTCGCGGCCTCCGGCACCTGCGGTCACTTCGCGCACGGTACGCCAGTCACGGCCATCCTCGGAGGTCCGCACGGTGTAGCGATTGGCTTCCAGGTCGGGCAGCCAGTCGATCACAGCGCCGCCGATCTCGCGGTTCTTGTGCAGGTCCAGGCTGATGGTCTGCTGCTTGACCCCGCCACTGATCCAGAATGTGTCGGACTTGCCGTCGATCATCCGGTCCTGCAGTGCGGTGGCGGTATCGGCGATCACCGAGGGCCGCAGCGCCGAATCATCCTGCGCGGGCAGGCCCTGCAGGGTCAGCTTGTCGAAGCACACCGTACCGCGGCCGCCGACCTTGCTGTAGATCGTGAATTCCATCGACGCACTGCGCGCCATGTCCTTCTCTGGCGATGGCCCCCAGGCCTTGTCGATCTGCCGGCGGCGGTACTCCACCGGCGTCCACGCCTTGGGGAAGGCGTAGCCTGGACGGTTGACCCACCACACGTTGTCACCGCTGGCGTCGATCAGCTTGAACTGCAGGTCGTTGGCAGGCGAATCACCGCGCAGCTGGAAGCCGAAACGATAGTTGGCCGGGTACTCGATGTTCAGTGGACGACGGATGCCGACGTAACCGGAGACCTCGTGGAAGTCGTAATCCAGGCACAGCGCGCGGCCACCGCCGGCACCACTGACCGGCCGCAGCGAGCCGCTGACCTGGTCGGACAACACCAGCTTCCAGGCGCTGATGTCGTCGAAATCATCCAGCACCTTCGGCGCGGGCAGCGCCGGTGGTGCGGCGATCGCCAGGGAAGACCACAACAGGCCCAGTCCAACGGCGATCGCACGCATCATCCCTTCACACTCCCCAGCAACAATCCTTGGATGTAATACCGCTGCAGCACCAGGAACAGCGCCAGCACCGGAACCACGGTGACCACTGCGCCGGCCATCATCATTTCCACGTCCATGATGTGTTCGCGCGAGAGGGTGGCCAGGGCCACCGGCAAAGTGTAGTGCTCCTGGTCGGTCAGCACGATCAAGGGCCACATGAAATCGTTCCAGGCGCCCATGAAGGTGAAGATCGCCAGCGTCACCAGCACCGGCTTGAGCATCGGCAGCACGATCTGGAAGAAGATGCGCAGCTCCCCTGCCCCGTCGATGCGCGCCGCTTCCAGCAGCTCATCGGGGATGGAGCGGGCGTACTGGCGCACCAGGAAGATGCCGAACACGCTGGCCAGCGCCGGCACGATCACGCCGCCGAAACTGTTTACCAGGCCCAGCTGCTTCATCAGCAGGAACAGCGGCAGCATCGCCACCTGTGCCGGGATCACCAGCGCCGCCATCAGCACCTGGAACAGGCGCTCACGGCCGGCGAACTGCAGCTTGGCGAAAGCGTAGCCGGCCATCGTGTTGAGCAGCAGCGAACCGAGGGTGATCGCCAGCGACACCAGCAGGCTGTTGGCGAAGTTGCCACCCATGCCGGTGCGCGCGAACAGCTCGGTGTAATTGTGCGTGGTGATGCTGGACGGCAGCAGCGGCGGCGGGAAATGGGTGGCCTCGCCCTGCGGCATGAACGACACCGACAGCATCCACAGCAACGGTGCCAGGCTGACCAGGGCCAGCACCAGCAACGCGCCATTGATCATCCACGGGTGCCAGCGTGACTGGCCGATTTCACGACTCATACCAACTGCCTCCTGCGGCCAAAGCGCAGCATCACGGTGGTCACCGCCAGGATGATCAGGAACAGCAGGAACGCCACAGCCGAGGCGCGTCCCAGGTTCCACCACTTGAAGCCTTCCTCGAACATGAAATACAGCACGCTGACGGTGCTCTGCAGTGGGTCGCCGCGGGTCATCACATAGGGTTCGGCGAACAGCTGGAAGTAACCGGATACGGTGATCACCCCGACCACCAGCAGCACCGGGCCGAGCATCGGCAGGGTGATGTGCAGGAACTGCTTCCAGCGCGAGGCACCGTCGATGCGCGCGGCCTCGTACAGGTCATGCGGGATCGCCTGCAGGCCAGCCAGGAAGATCACCATGTTGTAGCCGAAGTTCTTCCACACCGCGAACAGCATGATGGTCGGCATCGCCCAGTTGGGATCGCCCAGCCAGTCGATCGGGCTGATGCCCAGATGGCCCAGGCCGTAGTTCACCAGGCCATAGCTGGTGTGGAACAGGTAGCGCCAGATCACCGCCACCGCCACCAGCGTGGTCACCACCGGGGCGAACAGCGCGGTGCGGAACAGCGCCTTGAAGCGCGCGGCCGGGGCATTGAGCAGCATCGCCGCGCCCAGCGATACGCCGATCGACAACGGCACGCCGATCACCACGAAATAGGTGGTGTTCCACAGCGACTTCCAGAACATCGGGGTCTGCAGCAGGTCGACGTAGTTGCCAAGACCCACGAAGCGCAGGTTGCTGCTGTCGGCCAGCGCATACAGGTCGAAGTCGGTCACGCTCAGCGCCAGCGCCGAGGCTACCGGCAGGCCGAAGAACACGCCGAGTACGATCAGCGAGGGGCCGGCGAAGATCCAGCCGGCAAGCGAAGTACGTTTCATTGCGGGCTCCCGGCCGCGACTGCACTGGTCGAACCCGAGGGGGGTGCGCTGCGCTGCAGGCGTTGTTGTTCATGCATCCAGCGACGCTTGGCCAGCACCTTGTCCACGCGCTGGTCCAGTTCGGCCACGGCCTTGTCCTGCGGCAGGCCGCCACGCACCACCTGTTCGGTGACGATGCGCATTTCCTGCACGATGCGCTCCCATTCGAGCACCTTCGGGGTCGGCTTGACCCGCTCCAGCTGGTCACGAAAGGCCGCGGCAAGCGGATCGTTGGCCAGCGACGGTGCATTCCAGGTGCTGCGACGCGGCGGCAGGTCGCCGATGATCGCGTGGAAGCGCGCCTGGATTGCCGGCCGCGACAGGAATTCGATCAGCTTCCAGGACGCTTCCTTCTGCTGCGACTTGCGGAAGATCACCAGGCTGGTACCTCCGGCGATGCCCGCGCCCGGACCGTCCGGACCCGGCAGCGCGGCCGTGCCCCACTGCCCTTCCAGTTCCTTCGGCTGCAGCTTCTTGAACTCGCGGATGTTCCAGGGGCCGGAAATGTAGAACACGTTGAAGCCGCGGAAGAATTCATCCCAGACGTTGGAGATCTGCGTCTCGGACATCTTCGGCGCCCAGCCCTGCTCGAACATGTTGGCGTAGAACCCCAGCGTGCGGCGGAAGCCGGGGCTGGAGAAGTTGCCACGGGTGTCGTCGTCGCGCAGCAGCGGATCGGGCTGCTGCAGGGCCAGCGACAGCTGCTGCTCGAACTCGTTGATCGGCATCAGCACCGCATAGCGGTTCGGGCCCTGCATGCGCTTGATCGCGGCCATCTGCTCGTCCCATTCGGCCCAGGTGCGCGGCGGATGGTCGAAGCCGGCCTTGGCCAGCAGGTCCTTGCGGTAATAGATCAGTCGGGTATCGACGTACCACGGCACCCCGACCAGCTCGTCGTGGATCACGTTGGTATCCCAGATGCCCTGGAAGTAGTCCTTCGGATCGACAACGGTGGAATGCTGCACGAACGGCTGCAGCGGGGTCAGCGCGTTGAGCTCGGCGAACTCGGGCACCCAGGTGTTGCCCAGCTGGCACACGTCGGGCAGGCCGTCGGCGGCAAAGGCGGTCAGCAGCTTCTCATGCGCGGCGGTCCAGGGGATGTTCTGCACATCGACCTTGATGCCGGGATTTTCCGCTTCGAATTCGTGGATCAGCTCGCTGACCACTTCGGCCTCGCGGCCCATCGCCCAGAAGCGCACGGTAGTGGTGCCCTGCTCGGTGCGAGTGCAGCCTGCCATGACCAGCGCGGCCAGTGCAGGCAACGCCCAGCGTCGCAGACGGTGTTTCCAGTCGTGCACCTTGTTACTTCCCCTGGCCGGTGTTGCGGTTGGCATTGTTTTTCTGTTCCTGCGCGGCGGCCGCACGTGATTCGGCAATACCGACCGCACGTGCTGCGGCGGCCTTCTCATCCTTCTGCAGCTCCAGCGGCTGGAAGGAGCCTTCCGGCGCCAGCCAGCCTCCACTGAAGCCCGCCCGTTCCAGGCCCTTGCGGATGTACGGGTTCTTCTTCATCACGTCCCAGACGAAGTCGTTGCGGTAGTTGGCGATCATGGTCAGGATCGGGCCCTGGTCGATGGCGATGTAATCGCTGGCGACCCAGCCGCGATCGGGCACCACCCGCCCGGTCTTGATCGGGATGTCGTAGTTGAAGCTGGGATTGAACGAATCGAGGAAGCCATAGCTGGAGTAGATGTAGTCGCCGTAGCGCTTGTGCATCTCCAGCGTGGCCGGAATCACTTCCTCCGGCGCGAACACGACCGACGAGATCGCGGCGGTCGGCGCGATCGTACCGTCATCGAAGTTCTCGCGCAGGCCCGCACCGCGCGAGGAGTAATGGCGGAACTGGCGCTGCTCGCCCCGGTAGTCCTGGGTGGTGTTCTGCGGACCATCACTGGCGGTCAGGCCCCACACGTTCTCGCCATATTCCTTCCAGTTCATCGGATTGGCGATGGCGTACTCACGCTGGGCCAACGCCGCCGAACGGCTGTTGAGGAAGTAGGTGCTGCCACGCTCGCGCATGTACGCATCCTGGATGTCGCGGAAGTCGATCCAGACATGGCTGTACTGGTGGCCGAACAGCGGACCGAAGGACAGGTATTCCTGGCCCTGGTAGACGCCCCAGTCGTTGTCGTAGGTGCGCGTCCACACCGTCCACGCATCCGGGCTGACCGGGTGGCTGGGCGAGCCCAGGGCGAGGATGTAGACCATCATCGCCTCGTTGTAGCCCATCCAGTCATGGTCGATGAAGCCGTTCTCGGGGAACCAGCCCATCGAGATCAGCGGCGCACGCTGCTGCAGCCACGGCCAGTCGACCTGCTTGTACAGTGTGTCGGCGATCTGCCGGATTTCCTTCTCGCGCGGATCGTCGCCGTCGTAGTACGACTGCGCGAACAGCACGCCCATCATCAGCAGCGCGGTATCCACCGAGGACAGTTCCACCCAGCTGTCGTAGCGGCGCCCTTCCTGCATGTCCAGGAAGTGGTAATAGAAACCCTTGTAACCGGCCTTGCCGGTGCGCTGCGGGCCCATCGGCACATCGCGGAAGAACTTCAGGGTGGTCAGGGTGCGGTCGATCGCCTGGTTGCGGCTGATCCAGCCGTTCTCGATGCCGATCGGGTAGGCGGTCAGCGCGAAGCCAACCGAAGCGATGCTGGCGAACGGCCGCGACGGATAGCGGTCCGGGGTCAGGCCGTTGATCTCGTTGGTGGTATCCCAGAAGAACTGGAAGGTGCGGCGCTCGATGTCATCAAACAGCGGCGGCAGCTCCGGCTTCATCGGCCGCGGCGGTGCGTCGGCCTCGATCAGGATCACCGGCGGGCGCGGCTTGGCAGGCTCCTGCTGGGCCGGTTTGCAGGCGGCGATGGCCAGGGTCATCGCAGCGGCGGTCATCAGGTGGCGTGCCTGCATGGCGCGGTTCCTCCGGTGGGCTGATCGATGAAAGAGCATAACGTCCAATGACCTGAAATCGTTTACAAAGTGCGGTCTTAAAAAACCACGGAAACGTGGTTGATGACACCGCAGTCATTGCCCACGCCATTGCCCCCTGCCCGGCAATGGCGTGGGCAATGGACCGGCCCGGAGGCCGGCCATTGCCGTTGCAACCGGAGCCATCGGCGAACCGATGGCTCCGTGATGCATCAACTTCCCGCGATCAGAAGCGGAAGCCCACTTCGGCCTTGACCTGGCGCGGAGTACCGATGATGTCGCCGGTCTCGTTGTAGCTGGCCTGCAGCTTGCCGTTGGTCTTGACGTAGTTGTAGGTGGAGAAGTTGTCGAAGTTGAACACGTTGATGATGTCGATACGCGCGTACAGCTCGGTATCGCCCGCCAGCTTGAACGTCTTCGTCGCCTGCAGGTCGACCGAACGGTAGCCGAAGATCTTGCCACCCACCAGGAACTTGCCATTGGCGTTGGGCACGGCCGCCTGCGGCGTCGGCAGGTTGTAGCCACTGGCCTGCGGCACCGGGTACCAGTCATTGACGGCGGTCGGGGTGGCCAGGGTGATCTTGCCACCGAAGGTGATGCCCCAGAAGCCCGCGTACGAACCGGTGACCACCAGGCGGTGGCGCGGGGCGCCGTTGGAACGGATGGTCGGGTAATCCTCGATCAGGCCGCGGTCGAAGGCGTACTTCTCGTTGATGTCGCGGTTGTGGCGCGCGGTCGTCCAGGTGTAGGCGATCGAAGTGCCCCAGCCGCTTTCCTGGGTGAACGGCTTCTGCGCCGACAGCAGGATCTGGGTCGCACGGGTCTTGATGCCCTGCTGGCCGATGATCAGGCTGCCGAAGCCCGGCACGTTGCAGCTCCAGGCCTGGCTCAGGCCCGGCTCGGTGCCACCGCACAGGCGCGGGTCATCGAAGAACTGGCCGGTCGGGTAACGGTTGCCCAGGGTGAAGGCGAAGCCGTCGTAGCTGAGCGTACGGGCGATGGTGGCGTCGGTCAGCCAGTCACCGATCTGGTTGCTCATGCCCAGGCTGAACTGATCCGAGTACGGAGCCTTCAGCTTGTTGTTCAGCAGATCCACTTCCAGGCCGGCATTGCTGGTCGCACCGACCAGGCTCTGCAGGTTGCCGATGCCGTTGAGCAGGTTCGGGTTCCAGTCATAGCAGGCGGCCTGGCCGTTGATGCAGGTGCCGGTGGCCGGGTTGCGGAAGTAGATGGTCGGCTGCGGCAGGGCCAGCTTGGTGGTTTCCAGCTGCAGGTTGTCGAACAGGTCGCGGTCGTACGAACGGCCGGCACCACCGTGGATCACGTGCTGCTCGTCGGCGTTGATGTCATACGAGAAGCCCAGGCGCGGCTGCCAGGCATCCTTGAATGCCTTGCGGTTGTGGCCGTTGCTGATGTAGTCGCTGATGTCCAGGCCACCCAGCGCCAGCGAATCGGCGTAGGTCTGGCCGGCGGCAGCACGCGGATCCTGCGAATAGATCGCGTCGACCACGGCCTGCGGGGTGACGAAGTCCAGGTAGGACGGGGTCTTTTCGTAGTCCCAGCGCAGGCCGAGGTTGATCTGCAGGTGGTCGTTGACCTGCCAGTCGTCCTGGATGAACACGCCGTACTGCTTGGACTTCGAACGCACTTCACCGGACACGCCGTCCACGCCGGTCACCGGCTTGACGAACTGCGCCTTGTACGGAATGGAATCGGGGAAGTCCGGATCGCCCAGGCTGTAGGTGAAGGTCGGGTTGATCTGCGCCGCATCGGAGGCGTACAGGTCGATCGCCTTGTACTTCACGCCCATCTTGATGGTGTGGTCGCCGGCCCACTGGATGCCATCCAGGGTCAGGTTGTCTTCGATCGACCAGCCCTTCTGGCCCTTCACCTGCGAATCCAGTGCCGATGCGCCACCGATCTTCACCACGGTGCGGTCTTCGGTGCCGTCCGGTGCGGTGTAGGTGATGCCGTTGGCCAGGGTCAGCGGGGTCGGGTTGTTGAACGAATCTTCATGGGTGACCATCATTTCGTTGTAGTAACGCTCGCCGCTGTGGTTCCAGCGCAGGGCGTAACGACGGTCGGTGTTGACCACTTCGCGACCGGCTTCCGGCGAAGTCTGGCCACTGAACTGCGACTGGGTTTCGTCGCGGTCCTGGAAGGTCAGCTCGATGCGATCGTTGTCGGTCGGCTCGAAGTCGATCTTGCCGAAGATCAGATCCTGCTGGAACGGCTGGCTGGCCGGGCCCAGGCCGGCAGCGCCCTGGGCCGGCAGCAGACCGGCAGCACCGGTGACCGCGCCGTCCGGCGCGATGGTGACCGGCAGGTCGAAGCGCTTGGCTTCGTAGGTCACGAAGAAGTGCGCCTTGTCCTGGATGATCGGGCCGCCCAGGGCGAAGCCGTATTCCTTCTCGGCCGAGACCATCTTGTCCTTGCCGCCCTGGCGTTCTGCCGGGGTCTTGGCGCGCATGTCCTCATCGGTGTAGCGGTAGAACGCCTCACCCTTGAATTCATTGGTGCCGGACTTGGTGGCAGCGGTCACTGCGGCGCTCGACACCTGGCCGTACTCGGCCTTGTAGTTGCCGCTGATGACCTTGTATTCGCCGATGGCCAGCTGCGGGAACGGGTTGCCGGCGCTACCGGACTGGCCGGCCACGCCGCCGCCCTTGACGTAGCTCTTCTGGCCCACGCCGTCGATGTAGACGTTGGTGCCGTCGGAGTTGGTGGCACCGCCGCGCAGCGAGGTGTTGCCCTTGGCATCACGGGTGAAGATCAGGCCCGGCACCGCGTCGGCGAACTCCAGGAAGTTGCGCGACACCTGCGGGGTGGTCTGGATCTGCTGCAGGCTGACGGTCTTGCCGACTTCGGAGGTACGCACTTCCTGCAGCAGGGTCGGTGCGACGACGTTGACGGTGTCCAGGTTGGTGGCGGCGGTCGAACCGGTACCACCGGCAGCCGCCTCGCTGAAGTTCAGCGTCGCGGTCGAGGCGACGGTGACGGTGACCTTCTGCGTCTGGCCGTTGGCGACCACGTTGTAGGTGCCCGGGTCCAGGCCCATCAGCGAGTAGCTGCCGTCGGCGCGCACGGTGCCGCGACGGACGGTACCGGTGGCGACGTTGGTGGCGGTGACTTCGGCACCGGCCTGGACGCCGGACACCTGGCCACGCAGGCTGGCGTTGGCCGACTGCGCCATGACGTTCGGGGCGGCGGCCAGCATCAGGCAGCTGACCAGGGCGGTGCTCAGCAGCCGGCGCGCCGGCATGCGGATAGTGGAATGCATCATCAACTCAATCTCCGGGTGGCGGTGACCGCTTGCGCGGCACCTGCGATCAATCAAAAAAGAAGGAACGCCTCTGGCTTCAATGGCCGGATGGCGGAGTGGTGGAATCGCGAACAATCAGGCGCGGGACCAGGGTCTGCTTGTCCCCTGCCCCTTCCGTGGAGGTGCCGTCCATCAACTGCAACAAACGCGACATCGCCCGATCGCCCAGTTCGGCAATGCTGACCTGCATGGTGGTCAGCGACGGGTGAACGAAACGCGCAAGCGGAATGTCATCGAAGCCGGCCAGGGCGACATCGGTCGGGACATGGACACCTGCCTGCGCGAAGGCATACAGGCAACCCAGGGCCATCATGTCGTTGGCGGCGAATACGGCATCGGGCAGCGTGCCGGCTGCCAGCAACTCCTGACCGGCGCGATGGCCGGAAGCTTCGTCGAAATCACCGGGCAGCTCGATGCCTTCGGCGCCGCTGCCAAATGCCGCCAGCGCGTCACGGAAGCCGCGCAGGCGCTCGCGCGCGTCGAAGTTGAGGTCCGGGCCAGAAATGAATGCAATGCGGCGATGGCCAGCATCGAGCAGGTGGCGGGTCATCGCCATCGCCCCTGCATGGTCATCGATGCTCAACACCGGATGGTCCTGCCCAGGCAGGTAGGTGTTGATGAGTACCGTCGGCAATGCCTGCGGCAGGTTGTCGGTCAGGAACCCGGGGCTCTCGGCATAGGGCGAGAGCACCAGCAGACCGTCGACCCGGCCGCGCATGGCACGCAGGGCTGCCCCCTGCTGCTCCTGGTCGCCGTGATAGCTCGACACCAGCAGGTGCTGGCGCCGGCTGCGAGCGACGTTGTCGATGCCACGCATCAACTCGGAGAAGAATTCGCCGTACAGGTCCGGAAGCACCACACCCACCGTATTGGTGCGGCGGCTGCTCAGGCTGCGGGCGGCGGCGTGCGGGGTGTAACGCAGCCGTGCGGCCACCTCCAGCACAAGCTGGCGGACCGGTTCGGCGACATTTTCATGCCCGTTGAGCGCGCGCGAAACGGTGGCCACAGAGACCTTGGCTTCACGGGCGACGTCTTTGATTGTTATGGCTGCCTTGTTCACGAAGCCGCCCTCCACGGCTTGGACCTACCAGCATTGGCGCGGAATGTAAGCGTTTCCATCTGCGCTTGTAAACAGTCCGTTAGACGAATGTCCCCAAACGGACACGGAAACCTGTCCCTGGCAGGCCCATCAACGGACCTGCCAGGACAGCGCGGGACAAGGCCTCAGCCCTGTTCTGACGGGGTATGCGCGCGGATGGACAACGCGTGGATGTCGGTTTCCATCAACGTGCCCAAGGCCGCGTAGACCGCGCGATGGCGCGCCAGCGGGGCCATTCCCGCGAAGCGCTCACTGACCACGTGCACGTTGAAATGGCCGCGACCATCGCGCGCTCCGGCATGGCCTGCATGGCGATGGCTGTCGTCTTCGATCTCAAGCACGCTGGGGGCCAGCGCGTGCTGCAGCGCGTCACGAATCTGCTCGATCCGTTCCGCGTTCACGGCAGCACCTTGCGGAACGGTCGCACCTGCACCCGCACATAGACGCCTGCGGCAACATAGGGATCGGCATCGGCCCAGGCCTGGGCCTGCTGCAACGAGTCGAAGCCGGCAATCACCACCGAGCCGCTGAACCCTGCCGGGCCCGGGTCTTCGCTGTCGATCGCCGGACACGGCCCGGCCAGAAGCAGGCGGCCTTCATCGCGCAACGCGGTCAACCGTGCCAGGTGCTCGGGCCGCGCCTGCAGCCGCTGGGCCAGTACATCCTGGCCGTCATATCCTTCAATCACATACCACACCGGCATTTCCTCGCTTGCGTTGCTGGTGAAGCAATTCTAGCCAATCCAGCCCCGCGCCCGGCCTCGGCTGGACACTGGCGCGGCAAAGGCTTACCCTAGAGGCCATTGCACGTGGCTGGATGCAGCAGCCCGTCGGTTTTTGCGGCCAACGCAGCCCCCGACGACCGACCCGCTGCTTCGAACCGGTCCACCCGACCGGGTCACGTAGACGACCTCCCCGTAGTCCTGTCGCTGCCGTGTCCTGCGGAGCGCCCTGTTGTTTGATGTGTGGAACCGCGCCGAGACAGGCGCGCCTGGTGTCCTGGCGGTCCGTGGCAGTTGCCCGGTGTGTCAGCTACCGCGACTGGTCCGTTGCAATCCTGATCTCCATTAGATGACTTCCGAACTCGCGCTCGACGCGAACACGCCAACCCGGCCGCCCGCCCCCCAGCAGCAGGAAATGCCGCTGGCCGTGGTGCATGGGCAACCGGTCCTGCAGATTCCGCAGGACCTGTACATCCCGCCGGATGCGCTGGAAGTCATCCTGGATGCCTTTGAAGGACCGCTGGACCTGCTGCTGTACCTGATCCGCCGGCAGAACCTGGACGTACTGGACATTCCCGTGGCCGAAATCACCCGGCAGTACGTGGAATACATCACCGTGATGCGCGAGCTGCGTTTCGAGCTTGCCGCCGAGTACCTGGTGATGGCGGCGATCCTGGCGGAAGTGAAGTCGCGCATGCTGCTGCCCCGCCCCCCCAGCGTGGAGGGCGAGGAGGCCGATCCGCGTGCGGAGCTGGTACGACGGCTGCAGGAGTACGAACGCTTCAAGCAGGCCGCCGAGGATATCGACGCCCTGCCCCGGCAGGACCGTGACACCACCGTGGCACATGCCTTCATGCCCGAGCGCGCCGCAGTGAAGCTGCCGCCGCCGGTGGACCTGAAGGAAATGCTGATGGCGCTGCACGACGTGCTCAAGCGCGCCGAGCTGTTCAGCGGCCACGCCATCAAGCGCGAGGCGCTGAGTGTCCGGCAGCGCATGGGTGAAGTGCTGGGGCGGCTTGAAGACGGCAGGTTCTATCGTTTTGAAAACCTGTTCACCGCCGAAGAAGGCAAGCTGGGCGTGCTGGTCACGTTCCTGGCCGTGTTGGAACTGGCCAAGGAACAGCTGCTGGACCTGGTGCAGGAAGAACCGTTGGCGCCGATCTACGTGAAGTCCCTGGCCGCCGGCAATACCAATGCCCCGCTGCAGTTCAGCAGCGAGTTCGACGACAACGACGCCGCCAATGAAAACGAGTGAGCGCTGACTGCCGATGGATCAAACGCTGATCAACCGCATTGTCGAAGGTGCGCTGCTGGCCTCCAGCCAGCCGCTCACCCTGGCCCAGCTGAAGGACCTGTTCCCGGAAGATGAGCCGGCACCACCGGGCAGCATCGAACGTGCGCTGGAACGGCTGCGCGAGGGCTGCCAGGACCGTGGCGTGGAACTGGTGGAGGTGGCTTCGGGCTTCCGCTACCAGGTGACCGCCGAAGTACATGGCTGGATCAGCCGGCTGTGGACCGAACGCAAGACCCGCTATACCCGCGCCACCCTGGAAACACTGGCCCTGATCGCCTACCGGCAGCCGATCACCCGTGGCGAGATCGAGCAGGTGCGCGGCGTGGCGGTCAGCAGTAACATCATCCAGGCACTGGAAGAGCGCGAGTGGATCCGCGTGGTCGGCCACCGCGACGTGCCTGGCAAGCCTGCCCTGTTCGGCACCACCAAGGGCTTCCTGGACTACTTCGGGCTGAAACGCCTGGACGAACTGCCGCCCCTTTCCGAGCTGAAGGACCTGGGCGACCTGGAACCGCAGCTGGCGCTGGATCGCGACGCCCCCCTCGCCGCCAGTGCCGACGGCCCGGACGTGAGCAACGACCCGGACGCCGCTGCAAATGACGACACCGGCACCACCGCCGGCGACACCCCCGATTCTGCCGACGCATCTCCTGCGCCGGCCGACGATGAGCAAGCACCTTCGCCCTCCGATGATGGGCACCCCGATTCCGCGCCGGGCGAGCGCGCGGTGACAGTGAACGAACGCGAAGACAACGCCGTCGCGAAGACGACCGTGGCTGTTGACCAAGCCGATTCCGAACCAGAGGCCGACCTCGAAACCGTCGGCCGGAGCAAAACTGATGAGTGACACCCCCCGCAAGCCCTCGTTGAACAAGCTTTCGCTCAAGCGCGAAGCCACGTCCGAACAGTTCAAGCTGGAAGAACGCCTGCACAAGGTCCTGGCCCAGGCCGGCCTGGGTTCGCGCCGTGCGCTGGAACAGCGCATTGCCGAAGGCCTGGTCAAGGTCAACGGTGAAGTCGCCCAGACCGGCATGTCGGTCAAGAGCGGCGACAGGATCGAGCTCGACGGCCGCGGCTTCGTCGCCACTGCGCTGGCCGAGCCGTCGCGCGTGCTGGTCTACAACAAGCCGGAAGGCGAAGTGACCACCCGCGAAGACCCCGAAGGTCGCCCGACCGTGTTCGAGTCCCTGCCGGCGCTGAAGGGTGCCCGCTGGATCGCCGTCGGCCGCCTGGACATCAACACCACCGGCCTGCTGCTGGCGACCACCGACGGTGAGCTGGCCAATGCCATGATGCACCCCTCCTTCGAGGTCGAGCGCGAGTACGTGGTGCGCGTGCGTGCCCCGGAAGGCGAGGACAAGGTGCCCGATGCCGTCGTCGACCGCCTCACCCGTGGTGTCGCGCTGGAAGATGGCCCGGCCAAGTTCGATGAGATCGAACGCATCGGCGGCACCGATTCGCACGACTGGTTCCGCGTCGTGGTGAAGGAAGGCCGCAACCGTGAAGTGCGCCGCCTGTGGGAATCGCAGGGCTGCCAGGTCAGCCGCCTCAAGCGCACCCGCTACGGCAAGGTCAGCCTGCCGCGCGAACTGGCCCGCGGCCAGTCCGTCGAACTGCCGGGCAGCCAGGTCGAAGCGCTGCGCGCCGAACTGAAGCTGGAAGAAGGCGCGCCGTCGGCCCTGACCCTGCAGCCGGTGATCGGCCAGCGTCGTGCTGCCAAGACCACCGTGCGCGTACGCGAAGGTGGCCGCGGCAACGCTTACGTCAATGGTCACAACACCGCCGATGAAGGTCGCGAACTGCGTCGCTTCGACAACGTGCGCGAAGACCGCGGCCGCGGTCGCGGCGGCAAGGGTGGTGGTGGTTTCAAGGGCGGCCTGACCGTCAGCGGTGAAGCTGCTGCCAAGCAGTCGCAGCGCCCGTTCAAGCAGCGCGCGCCGAAGAACGACCGCTCGCTGCCGGAAGGCAACCCGGCCGCATTCCGTACCTGGTACGTGCCCGATGGCGTGAGCACCGGCCCGAGCGGCCACCGCAATGCCGGTCCGGGCGCTCGTGGCCCGGGTGCCCGTGGTCCGGGCGCAGGCGGCCAGGGCCGTCCGTACGGCAAGCCGAAGGGCCCGGGCGCAGGCGCCGGTGGCGGCCAGGGTCGCGGCGGATTTGGTGGTGAAGGACGTGGTGGGGCCGGTGGCGCGGGTGGCCAGGGTCGTCCGGCCGGTGCGGGCAACCGCTCGCAGGGCCAGGGCAACAAGCACCCGTACGGCCATCCGGGCAATGCCCCCAGCTTCCCGTCCGACCACGCCAATCCGGGCTTCAGTCCGTACGGCAGCTCGCGTCCGGCCGGCAACGGTCGTCCGGGCGGCAATGCGAATGCACGTCCGGGCGGCAACCGTGGTCCGGGTGGTCCGGGCGGCAATCGCGGCCCGGGTGGCCCCGGCGGCAACCGTGGTCCCGGCGGCCCGGGTGGCAACCGCGGCCCGGGTGGCCCCGGCGGCAACCGTGGCCCGGGCGGCCCGCGTCGCAGCGGCCCGCGCGGCGGCTGATCTCCACCTTCAATGAAGGACACAGCGATGACACGGATGTTGTCCCTCGGCGCCCGCATCGGCGCCGTGCTGGTGGCTCTGTTGCTGGTCGGCGGCTGCGAACGCGCTGCCGACCGGCTCAAGCAGGAAATCGCCGCCACGCAGAACCCCTGGCCGAAATCTTCGGCCCTGCACGATCCGGCCGACCGCATGCTGCGTCGGCTGATTGTCGATGAGCGCTATCTCACCCGCATCAAGCAGGCCGGTAGCAAGGACAAGGCTGCTGTCGCCGGTGCACAGCTTGCACTGGATGGCATCGGCCGCCTGCCCCGCCCCATGCTGGAGCGGCGTGCGCAGCTGCTGGCCGCAATGCTGCGCGGAATGCCGGTAGAGAAATGCGCACTGATCGCCCGCGCTACCACGGCGTCGGACATTGCGCAGGTAGGCAGGACCTTGTTCAACGAACTGGAGAAGCGTCCGTCGCAGGACATCGATTTCTGGTTCGAGATGAGCTACCAGGCCAGCCTCGCCGAGCTCGAACAGCGACCCGCAACCCCTGCCACTGAACAGCAGATTGCCGAGGCGACCGAGGCCCTGCTCGCCTCGATGGCTGACGAAAGCACGCGCGCGCGGGCCATGGCGGTACTGCCGCGGATGGACACCGCACCGGCTGCCGACGTCTGCTGGGCATCGCTGATGCTGCTCGATGCCGCGTCCAGCACCGTGCCCGAACCACATCGCGGCACATTGGCCTGGCTGATGGCCCAGCAGTAGACCGGCGACGGAAGCCGGGCCCGTGCGTCCGCTTCCCCGCGTTCGGCCGCGACCACTGCACTCTCACCCTGCCGCTCGAGCGCTTTCGGCGCGCTGGAACGCCGCAGGCGTGGTCGCGACCATGCTGCGGAAGAAGGCGATGAACGGACTCTCTGCCGAGAATCCAAGTTCCAGCGCCACGTGCGCGACACGATGGCCGAGCAGCAGCAGTTCCATGGCCCGCATCAACCGCCATTGCTGACGCCACGCCTGGTAGCCCATGCCGGTATCGCGTTGCATCAGGCGCCCGATCGTACGCACGCTCAGTCCGCTGCGCTGGGCCAGCTCGCCCAGTTCGGGCGGCAGCTGCTCGGCCACCGGCAGGCAGCGGGCGATGCGCGGGTCGCGCGGTAATGGCAGCTGCATCGGCTCCACCGGCGCAGCGGCAATCTCAAGCACGCACAGCGCCAGTTGATGCCCCGCTCGCGGCGCTTGCCAGTCATGTGCGAACGGCGCCTGCGCGATCGGCTCCAGCAGCGCCTGCAGCAGGGGACCGACACCAATGATTGCCGGCTGCTGCGGCAACTGCGCCGACAGCGTGGCATCGAAGTACAGCGACCGATAGTCCACCGCCTGTCGCATCTGCGCGCGGTGCAGCAGACCACCCGGAATCCACGCCGCGCGCGATGGCGGCAACAGGCTGATGCGATCGCCGAACGTCAGCCGCGTGCAACCGGCGCGCGTGTACAGCAGTTGCGAACGTGCGTGCTGGTGCCAACCGGAGTCATGCTCGGCCAGCGTGGCAGCGATACCGATCACCGGGGCGCTCCAGGCATCGGCATCGAAGCGAGCGTCGGGCTGCAGCCACGCCATGTCCGATTTCATCCATCTACTGTCGTAATCACTAGAGTGCGCCATCAGCACGGCCACGACAATGCGCGCCCCTGTTTCCGGAGCGCGCCGATGTCGCCTCGCCTGCTGTCCCTCACCATTGCGCTGCTGATGTTTCCGCAGCTGGCGCAGACCCTGTACAGCCCGGCGCTGGCCGATCTGGCGCAACGCTTCACCCTGCCGGCCAGCGCTGCCAGCCAGGCGATGAGCCTGTACCTGCTGGGGTTCGCGCTGGGCGTCCTGCTGTGGGGAAGGCTGGCCGACCGCGTTGGCCGTCGCCCCGCCCTGCTGGGTGGCCTGTGCGTTTTCGTGCTGGCGGCACTGGGCGGATTGGCGGCCGGCACGTTCGGCCAGGTGCTGGCTGCGCAGATGCTGGCCGCCCTGGGCGCCGCCGCCGCCTCGGTGGTGACCCAGACCGTGCTGCGCGACCACCTTGAAGGGCCCGCGCTGGCGCAGGCGTTCTCCTGGATTGGCATGGCGCTGGCGCTGAGCCCGGCGATCGGGCTGGCACTGGGCTCGCTGCTGGTCGCTGCCGATGGCTATGCCGGCGTGCAGGCCGGCCTGCTGCTGATCGCTGCATTGCTGATGCTGGGCTGCGTAACCGGGCTGCGTGAAAGCCGGCCCGCGCAGATCGCGCCCGTACCGCTGCGGCCCCTGCTGCGGCAACTGCTGGGCGACCGTTGGATCTGGTCGCACGCGCTGCTGGTCATGGCCTTCAACGTGGCCATGTACAGCTGGTACGCGCTGGGGCCGTTCGTGTTCGCACGCCTGCACTGGCCGGCCAGCTGGTTCGGCGCCAGCGGTGCGGTGCTGGCGCTGGGTTCGGCGTTGGGCGCGTGGGCCAATGGCCGCCTGTTGCGTGCCAGCGTCCCTGCGTTGACGCGCATCCGCATCGCGGCATCGCTGGTACTGGCCGGTGGTGTCCTGGCCGCGCTGCTGCGCGGGCAACCGGTCATGGTGATGGCGATGCTGCCGGTCGTGGCGGGATTCGGCCTGGCCATCCCCAATGTGCTCGGGCAGGCACTACGCGGCTATGCACACTGCCTGGGCAGTGCCGGCGCCCTGTTCGGCCTGCTCTACTACCTGCTGATCGGCGCGGCGATGGCCGTTGTCGGCGCACTGCAGATGCTGGCGCCATCCATCATCGCCTGTGCACTGCTGGCGCTGTGGTTGCTGCGTCCGCGGAGCGCGCTGGCCTAGGAATTGCTGCAAACGCCCTGCACTGTGCGCCACTGCCGGAAACCGCGCGGCAGCGCTGGCTATGGTGCGTGTACTTCGCAACCACGCAGATGCCGATGATCACCATCACCGCAGAACAGGCCCGCGCAAACGCTGACGCCGCCACTCGACCGATCGAGCAGTACTACAGGGATCTGGACAAATCGATCCAGGTCGGCCCGGAAAACGGCCGCCGTTACATCGTGTTCGGCTTCAACAAGGCGCTGGCCAGCGAGCGCCTCGTCGACGGCGTCGTCGAGCAACTGCTGGAGAACCGCTTCAGTGTCGAACGGCTGCCCAGCGACGCCGAGCAGCACTACATCCGCATCAGCTGGGAAGCCGGGGAGCGCTCCCGCCTCAACGCCGGCTGATGGTGAACGCCGCGCCGTCCACACCCAGGTCCCAGCCCTTGCCGGTACCGGACAGGGCCAGCGAGATATCGCCCTTGGTCATTACCTGCGCGTTGCTGGACTTCACCGCACCGGCATGCGCGCCGACCGAGGCGTAGGTGCCCAGCAGCTCGCCGACGCTGCTGGCGCCGGTGAAGCTGCCACGGCCATCGGTGATCTTCGACTTGCCAACGGTCAGGCCGCCGCCCTTCAGCTGGATCCGCACCGGCATGCTGGAACCGTTGGTGCAGTGGATGGTGCCGTTGCCCGAGGCGGTCTTGTAGATCAGTGACCAGCCGGACAGGTTGTAGCGCAGCTGGCAGTCAAGGTTGCCACCGGCCTGCGCGGTCGGGGCCAGAGACGCTGCGGCGAGCGCCAGCAGCAGGGCAAACGGCTTGGTATTCATCGGCAGAACATCCACATCGGTCGGAATGTGGGCGAATCTAGCAGCGCGCGCGTGCACGTTGGATGCAGGCGCGCGCGATGGGGCGGGAAGCGTTCAGCCGCCGTATCAGGCCTGCACATCCAGATGGAAGGCATCGGCATCGAGCATGGCCGGGAAGCGTGCACGATGCGAGGCCAGGGCGTCGGCGGAGATGGTGGTGGTCACCACCTGCTCGCGCTCGCGGATCTCCACCTGCGGCTGGCCGAGGAAGTCGATGACCGCGCTGTCGCCAGCGTAATGCAGCTGGTTGCCATCCACGCCTACGCGGTTGACCGCAGCGACGAAACACAGGTTCTCGATCGCGCGCGCACGCAGCAGGGTCTTCCACGCGTAGGCGCGCGCGGAAGGCCAGTTGGCGACGAAGATCTGCAGGTCGAAGTCCAGCTGCTCAACACGCTCGACGTTGTAGCGGTTGCGGCAGAACACCGGGAAACGCAGGTCATAGCAGACCTGCGGATTGATCCGCCAGCCCTTCCATTCCACGCACAACCGGTCGCGGCCGGCGGCGTAGCGCTCGTGCTCGCCGCCGTAACGGAACAGGTGGCGCTTGTCGTAGTACTGCAAGCCACCATCGGGGGTGGCGAACAGCAGGCGGTTGTAGACGCCCTCGCCATCGCGCAGCTGCACGCTGCCGACCACTGCCGCATTCACGGCCTTGGACTGCGCGCGCACCCACGCCACGGTCGGGCCCTCCATGCCTTCGGCCTGGGCGATCGCCTCATTGGAGAAACCACTGGTGAAGGTTTCCGGCAGGATCACCAGATCGGTGGTGCCGGCCAGCGGCGCCAGCAGTGCACCGTAGTACTCGCGGTTGCCGGCCGGGTCGTGCCAGCGGGTGTCGCCCTGGACGAGGGAAATGCGCAGGTCCTGCATGCTGTCTCCTCCGCTCACAGCAGGCGCAGGCGTTCGATCGCCGCGTCCAGGGTGGCCTCGTTCTTGGCGAAGCACAGGCGCACCAGGCGCTGGCCGACCGGCGCGGTTTCGTAGAACGGCGACAGCGGAATGGCGGTGACGCCCTTCTCGATGGTCAGCCACTTCACGAACTCGTGGTCCGGCAGGTCACTGATGGCCGAATAGTCGACCAGCTGGAAGTAGCCGCCCGGCACCGGCAGCGCCTTCAGGCGGGTACCGGCCAGCTGCTCGCGGAAACGGTCGCGCTTGGCTTCATAGAACGCGCCCAGTTCCAGATGATGCTGCGGCTCGTCGCGGATCATCGCGGCGAAACCGTACTGCGCCGGGCCGAAGCTGGTGAAGGTGTTGTACTGGTGCACCTTGCGGAACTCGGCGGTCATCGCCGCTGGCGCCACCGCATAGCCGATCTTCCAGCCGGTGCAGTGATAGGTCTTGCCGAAGCTGGAGATGACGAAGGTGCGCTCGCGCAGTTCCGGGTAGCGCAGCGCCGATTCGTGGCGACGGCCGTCGTAGATGATGTGCTCGTACACCTCATCGGAAATCAGGTAGATCTGCGTGCCGCGCAGTACATCGGCCAGCGCCTGCATGTCGGCCTCGTCCAGCATCGCGCCGGACGGGTTGTGCGGGGTGTTGACCATCAGCAGGCGGGTGCGCGGGGTGATCGCCGCGCGCACGCGGTCCCAGTCCACCGCGAAGGTCTGCGGGTCCAGCGGCACGTGCACGGCGGTGGCGCCGGCCAGTTCGATCGCCGGTTCATAGCAGTCGTAGGCCGGGTCGAGCACGATCACTTCCTCGCCGGCACGCACCACGGCGTGGATGGCGTTGAAGATCGCCTCGGTGGCGCCGCTGGTGACGGTGATCTCGGTGTCTGGATCGATCGTCGCGCCGTACAGGTCCAGCGACTTCTGCGCGATGGCCTGGCGCAGCGGTGCCACGCCGGTCATCGGCGGGTACTGGTTCAGGCCGGCGGCCATCGCCTTGCTGGTCTCGTCGATCAGGCGCTGCGGCGCGGAGAAATCCGGGAACCCCTGGCCGAGGTTGACCGCGCCGTGTTCGGCGGCGAGCTGGGACATCACGGTGAAGATCGTGGTACCGACCTTGGGCAGCTTGGTGTTCGGTTGCATCGGCCTGGGCTGTGGGGAAACAAGGGCTGGAAGTGTACGAAATCCCGACCCGGCCTGCGGCGCCGACGGTAGCGCCGGGTCATACCCGGCGGCTCTTTGCACATGCCGCACCGATGGCAAGCCGCGCTGCGCGCTCGCCGGGCATGGCCCGGCGCTACCGGGTCACATTCACCGCTACAATTGCTGCCGCACTCCCGCATGAAGACCCCTGCGCCTTGAACACCCCTGCATTGCTGGCCGCCAGCGGCCTGAGCTTCTCCCGCAATGACGAGCCGGTGTTCGGCCCGCTGGACTTCCATGTGGATGCCGGCGAGGCGCTGCTGGTGCAGGGCGGCAACGGTGCCGGCAAGACCACCCTGCTGCGCGTGCTGTCGGGCCTGGCGCGCCCGGGCGCGGGCCAGGTGCTGATCGACGGCAGGCCGGCCAGCAACGCCGAGCGTGCGCGCTATGTCGCCTACCTCAGCCACCTGCCGGCGCTGAAGCCGGACCTGGACACGCTGGAGAACCTGCATTTCCTCTGCGGCCTGCACGGCCGCCGCGCACGGCAGATGCCGGGCAATGCGCTGGCCATCGTCGGCCTGGCCGGCTACGAGGACACCCTGGTGCGGCACCTGTCGGCCGGACAGAAGCGGCGGCTTGCGCTGGCCCGCATCTGGTTGTCGCCGGCACCGCTGTGGCTGCTCGACGAACCCTATGCCAACCTCGACCTGGAGGGCATCAACCTGGTCAACCGGATGATTTCCGCACACCTGCGCAGTGGCGGCGCCGCCCTGGTCACCACGCATGGCGCCTATGCGGCCCCGCCGGTTCGCACCCGCCAGCTCGATCTGGGGGGTGAAGCATGATCGCGCCAGGCACTGAACCGGGCCTGTGGCAGACCGCCCGCGCGCTGATTGCGCGCGACCTGCGCCTGCTCTGGCGGCGTCGCGGCGATGCCCTGCAGCCGGTTCTGTTCGCCCTGCTGGTGGTGGTGCTGTTCGCACTGGCCCAGGGCCGGGACCCGCAGCCGCTGGCCGCCACCGCCGGTGCGGTGCTGTGGTTGGCGGTACTGCTGGCCGGGCAGCTGGCGCTGGATTCGCTGTTCCGCTCCGACGCCGAAGACGGTTCGCTCGAACAATGGCTGCTGGCGCCGGTGCCACTGGCGTGGCTGGTGCTGGTGCGGGTGCTGCTGCATTGGGCGACCACCGCCCTGCCACTGATCCTGCTGAGCCCGTTGCTGGCGGAAATGCTGCATCTGCCGCATGACCAGCTGCCGATGTTGCTGGCATCGTTGCTGCTGGGAACACCCTTGTTGAGCCTGATCGGTGGCGTGGTTGCTGCACTGACCGTCGGCATCCGGCGCTCTGGTATTCTCGTGGCGTTGCTGTCGTTGCCGTTGTACGTACCGGTGCTTGTCTTCGGTGCCGGCAGCCTGGCGGCAGCCAGCCGCGGGCAGGATCCGGTCGGTGCGCTGCTGATGCTGGGCGCCGGTCTGGTGATCGCCCTGGTGCTGGCACCGCTGGCCACCGCTGCTGCGATCCGTATTTCTCTGAGTTGACCGAGCTGAGAGCCAATCCACCCCTGCTGGATAGCCGCCACGCATGAATCCGATCGTCCGCTGGTTCCATCAACTCGGTTCGCCCCCGACCTTCGATCGTTTCGCCGCACGCTGGTCCCGCGTGTTCTACGCCGCGGCGGTTCCGGTGCTGCTGATCGGCCTGTGGCAGGGCCTGTTCGTGGCACCGCCGGAACAAAACCAGCACGACGCCTTCCGCATCATCTACATCCATGTACCCAGCGCCTGGATGAGCCTGTTCGTGTTCGCGCTGATGGCTGCCTACGCCGCCATCGCGCTGATCTGGCGCATCAAGATCTGCGAGATCCTGGCGATGGCCTGTGCGCCGATGGGCGCCGGCTTCACCCTGATCACCCTGCTGACCGGCAGCATCTGGGGCAAGGGCACCTGGGGCACCTGGTGGGACTGGGACCCGCGCATGACCAGCGAGCTGATCCTGCTGTTCCTGTACCTGGGCGTGATCGGCCTGTACCACGCCATCGAAGACCGCCGCAGCGCCGCACGCGCGGCCGGCCTGCTGGCCATCGTCGGCGTGGGCCTGCTGCCGATCATCCGCTATTCGGTGGACTGGTGGGGCGCGCTGCACCAGCGCCAGTCGATCAACGTGTTCGGCGAGAACGCCGTGCGGCCGGAACTGATCGCCCCGCTGTGGTGGATGGTGGTGGCCACCAAGCTGTGGTTCGTCGGCTCGCTGCTGGCCAAGGCGCGTGCCGACAACATCGCGCGCGAGGCCGGCAAGGCCTGGATCGGCGAGCGCTTCGGCATCGCGGATGGGGAGGCACGGCGGTGACCCACCTGCCCTACCTCATCGCCGCCTTCGCGGTGTTCCTGCTGGTGCTGGCCTGCGATGCGCTGGGCTCGTGGCTGCGCCTGCGCAGCGCCCGACAGCTGGCGCAACGCCGCCAGCAGCGGTTGCAGGCGCGTGGCAACGCGTCGGCACCGGCACCGCTGGCCACCGAGCTCAGCCGATGACGCCGGTACAGCGACGCCGCATGATCTGGGTGCTCCTGCTGTTGCTGGCCTCCGGGCTGGCCACCACGCTGGTGGCCTTCGCCCTGCAGCGCAACATCGCCTACCTGTACACCCCTTCGGAAGTACTGCGCGGGGACGTGGATGCGCAGTCGCGCTTCCGCCTGGGCGGCATGGTGGTGAAGGGGTCCTTCGATCGACCCAGCGGCTCGTTGCAGGCCCACTTCGTGGTCACCGACGGTGATGCGACGCTGCCGGTCAGTACCGACCGCATCCTGCCGGACATGTTCCGCGAGGGGACCGCCGTGGTCGCCAGCGGTCGCCTGCAGGACGGCACCTTCGTCGCCGACGAGGTGCTGGCCAAGCACGATGAGAACTACGTGCCCAAGGAAGTGGCCGACAAGATGGGCGATGCGCATCGCAAGCACGATGTGCCGGTCACGGCGCCCGAGGTGCGCTGAGTGCTTCCCGAATTCGGTCAGATCCTCCTGCTGTGCGCGTTGCTGGCTTCACTGCTACAGGCGGTGCTGCCACTGGTGGGCGCGCAGCGCGGCAATGACGCATGGATGGCCGTTGCCCGCCCGGCGGCCTTTGCCCAGCTGGTGCTGCTGGCCGGCGCCTTCGCCGTACTGACGGCGGCCTTCGTGCAACAGGATTTCTCGGTGCGCTACGTCGCCGAGAATTCCAATTCACTGCTGCCGTTGATCTACCGCTATTCGGCGGTGTGGGGGGCGCACGAAGGCTCGCTGCTGATGTGGGCGCTGGTGCTGGCGCTGTGGACCGGTGCAGTGGCGCTGTTCTCGCGCCACCTGCCGGCGCCGGTGCAGGCGCGCGTGCTGGCAGTGATGGGGGTGGTCAGCGTCGGCTTCCTCGCCTTCCTGATCTTCACCTCCAATCCATTCCTGCGCTTGAACCCGGTACCGCTGGAAGGCCGTGACCTCAATCCGCTGCTGCAGGATCCGGGGCTGATCATCCATCCGCCCATGCTGTACCTGGGCTACGTCGGCTTCGCGGTGCCGTTCGCCTTCGCCGTGGCGGCACTGCTGGAAGGCCGCGTCGATGCACGCTGGCAACGCTGGACGCGGCCCTGGACCAATGTCGCCTGGGGCTTCCTCACGCTGGGCATCGCACTGGGCAGCTGGTGGGCGTACTACGAGCTGGGCTGGGGCGGCTGGTGGTTCTGGGACCCGGTCGAGAACGCCAGCTTCATGCCATGGCTGGTCGGCGCGGCGCTGATCCATTCGCAGGCAGTCACCGAAAAGCGCGGCACCTTCGGCAGCTGGACGCTGCTGCTGGCCATCGCGGCGTTCGCGCTGTCGCTGCTGGGCACCTTCCTGGTGCGCTCCGGCGTGCTGACCAGCGTGCATTCGTTCGCGGCCGACCCCTCGCGTGGGCTGTTCATCCTGATCTTCCTGTCGGTGCTGGTGGGCGGCAGCCTGCTGCTGTATGCGCTGCGTGCGCCGCGGCTGGCCGTGGATGCCGGTGATCCGCGCCGTGGCTTCACCGCGACCTCGCGCGAAACCCTGCTGCTGGCCAACAACCTGCTGCTGGCCAGCGCCTGCGCGATGGTCCTGCTGGGCACCCTCTACCCACTGCTGGCCGATGCGCTGTCGCTGGGCAAGATCTCGGTGGGCCCCCCGTACTTCGGCAGCCTGTTCCTGCTGCTGATGGCACCGATGGTGATGCTGCTGCCGTTCGGTCCGCTGGTGAAGTGGCAGCGCGACCAACCTTCGCGCGCACTGGCATTGCTGTTGCCATGGGCGGGCCTGGCTGTGCTGCTAGGCGCCTGGGCCTGGTGGCAGGCGCCGCAGAATGGCTGGAAGGCCGGCATCGGCGTTGCGGCTGCGGCCTGGGTTGGGCTGGGCACCGCCCGGTTGGTCTGGCAGCGCCTGCGTGGCAATGGCCGCTTCACTGCCGAAATGCTTGGCATGATCGTCGCCCATGCCGGTGTAGCGGTGTTCCTGGCCGGCGCGCTGCTGGTGGAAGCATTGAACGTGCAGCGCGAAGTGGCACTGTCACCGGGCCAGCAGGTAGTGGTTGCCGGCCACGAAGTGCGCTTCGAAGGCGTGGACCACCGCGAAGGCCCCAATTTCATCGCTGATCGCGGCCATTTGCGGGTGCTGCGCGATGGTCGCGAACTGGCCCTTCTGCATCCGGAGAAGCGCCAGTACGCCAGCGGCGGCCAGGTGATGACCGAAGCAGGCATCGATGCACGACTCAGCGGTGATGTCTACGTGGCATTGGGCGAGCCGCTGGGCAACAATGCATGGGCGGTACGGGTGCACATCAAGCCCTTCGTGCGCTGGATCTGGCTGGGCGCGCTGTTGATGGCCCTGGGCGGATTCATCACCGCTGCCGATCGCCGCTTTCGTCGTCCGTAGGAGTTCCCCATGTCCGAGTCACCCGCCCCACGCCCTTCCCGCCCGCTGCCGCCGGTAGCCATCGTGATCGGCGTCCTGTTCTTCTTCGGCCTGCTCGGCCTGATGATCTACGGGGTGATGAAATCGGGCGATCCGCAGCGCGACGTGCTGCCCTCGGCATTGATCGACAAGCCGGCGCCGGCGTTCGCGCTGCCGGTGCTGCATGACCCGCAGATGATCGTGCGCAGCGAGGAGCTGCGTGGCGCGCCGTACCTGCTCAACGTCTGGGGCAGCTGGTGCGCGGCCTGCCGTGAAGAACATCCGGTACTGACCCGCTTCGCCGAGAGCAAGCGCGTACGCGTGATCGGCTACAACTGGAAGGATGAACCGACCGACGCGCTGCACTGGCTGGAACAGCTGGGCAACCCGTTCATGGTCGTGTTGAGCGACATCGAAGGCCGCACCGCCATCGACTGGGGTGTAACGGCAGCACCGGAGACCTTCCTGGTAGACGGCAGTGGCATCGTACGCTGGAAGTACAGCGGCGCGATGACCCAGCAGGTGGTCGATGAGAAGTTGATTCCGGCGCTGGAAAAGCTTGAAAAGGCCCAGGGCGATGCTGGCAACACCCTGCACGCCTCGCCGTAAGCGCATGCGCTGGCTGCTGCCGCTGCTGCTGGCGATGACCCTGGCGCTGCCAAACTCCGGCCTCGCCCAACAACCGGTGCATGATGCGCGGCCGCTGATGTTCCGCGATGCAGCCGAGGAAGCGCGCTTCCACGACCTGGCTGCGCAGTTGCGCTGCGTGCAGTGCCAGAACCAGTCATTGGCCGATTCCAATGCGCAGATCGCGCAGGATCTGCGCCGTGAAGTGCTGCAGTTGATGCAGCAGGGCCTCGACGACGCCGCGATCAAGCAGTTCCTGGTCGCCCGCTATGGCGAGTTCGTGCTCTATCAACCGCCACTGCAACCGGGCACCTGGCTGCTGTGGGGCGGTCCGCTGCTGGTACTGGGTGGCGGCGCGCTGGTGGTGACGGCCATCGTCCGTCGCCGCAGCCGGCAGATGGATGCATCCGCTGCAGCGGACCCTGCCGAGGGAGAGGACTGGTGATGCACTGGTTGCCGATGGTTGCCGCAGTGGCCGCAGCGCTGATGGCGGCCGTGGTGCTGTGGCCGCTGCGCCGGCAAGGCCGCCGCAGTTTCGTGCTGGGAATGCTGACACTGGGCGTGGCCGGCGCCTGCCTGTACCTGCTGGTCGGCAATCCCCGCGCCGCACAGGTCCAGCCTGCGCCTTCGGTCGCTACGTTGCGCGACGGTGTCGAGGCGCTGCAGCAGGCGCTGCAGCGTGACCCGCAACGTGCGGATGGCTGGGCGCTGCTGGGTCGTTCGCAGGCCGAGCTTGGCAATGCCGCCGCCGCGGCCGACGCCTTCAACCGCGCCGCAGCACTGGCACCGGACGAACCGGGCGTGCTGGTCGAGGCCGCGCAGGCGCGCGCCCAGGCCGATCCCGGCAAGCAGTTCGATGACACCGCGCTGGCATGGCTGCAACGCGCGCGCACCTTGTCGCCCGAGGCCGAGCGCGCAAGCTGGCTCCTTGGCATTGCCCTGCGCCAGCGGGGCCGCAATGCCGAGGCCGCCGAACTCTGGAGCACGCTGCTGCCACGCCTGGAGCCGGGTGCCGCGCAGGCGCTGCAGGCGCAGATCGCCATCGCCCGCGAGGCGGCCGGCCAGCCGTCGCACGCGCCGGCAGCTGCCCCCGCGCTGCTGCAGGTACGGGTGCAGCTGCCCGCATCGTTGAAAGCGGGTGACTGGCCGGCCAGCACCCAGGTCTTCGTGCTGGCGCGCGCGGTGGGCGGCCCGCCGATGCCGGTGGCTGCACGCAAGCTGCCCCTGGCCGGCTTTCCTGCAACGGTCGGCCTCGGCGACGGCGACAGCCCGATGCCGACCGCACCGTTGTCGGCACATCGCGAAGTGGAAGTACTGGCGCGCATTTCGCGCAGCGGCAGCGCCAACCGCAGCGAAGACGACCTGCAGACCGCCCCGGTCAAGGTCACCCTGCCGCATGACGGTGTGGTTGAACTGCAGTTCCCGTAACGTACACGCGCCGCTGCGCTCGCCGGGCATGGCCCGGCGCTACCCACGCGCACCACCGGTAGCGCCGGGCCATGCCCGGCCGATCCAAGCACAGCCGGTTGATGGAAACCAGCGTGTCGCCAGCTGCACACGCCGCCCCGCTAGAATGCCCACATGACCGAATTCATTCCGCCCGGCACCCGCTTCCATGCCCTGCCCTCGCCGTTCCCATGCAAACGCGGCGGTGTCCTGCACGGCGCGCACGTGGCCTACGAGACCTGGGGCGCGCTGGATGCAGACGCCAGCAACGCGATCCTGATCGTCACCGGCCTGTCGCCGGATGCGCATGCCGCGGCCAACGAAGCCAATCCTGCGCCAGGCTGGTGGGAAGCCATGCTCGGCCCCGGCAAGCCGATCGATACCGACCGCTGGTTCGTGGTGTGCGTGAATTCGCTGGGCAGCTGCAAGGGTTCCACCGGCCCGGCCTCGATCAATCCGGCCACCGGCGACCTGTATCGCCTGGATTTTCCGGAACTGTCGATCGAAGACGGCGCACGCGCAGCGATCGACGTGGTGCGCGCCTTGGGCATCGAGCAGCTCGCCTGCGTGATCGGCAATTCAATGGGCGGGATGACGGCGCTGGCGGTGTTGCTGCTGCATCCGGGCATCGCCCGCAGCCATATCAACATTTCCGGCAGTGCGCAGGCCCTGCCGTTCTCGATCGCCATCCGTTCGCTGCAGCGCGAAGCAATCCGCTTGGACCCGCGCTGGAACGGTGGCCACTACGACAATGAGGCGTACCCGGAATCGGGCATGCGCATGGCACGCAAGCTGGGCGTGATCACCTACCGCTCGGCACTGGAATGGGATGGCCGCTTCGGTCGCGTGCGGCTGGATTCTGACCAGACCGACGATGATCCGTTCGGCCTGGAATTCCAGGTCGAGAGCTATCTGGAAGGCCATGCACGCCGGTTCGTGCGCTTCTTCGACCCCAACTGCTATCTGTACCTGAGCCGCTCGATGGACTGGTTCGATCTGGCCGAGTATGGCGATGGCGATGTGCTGGCCGGACTGGCCAGCATCCGCGTCGGCAAGGCACTGGCGATCGGCGCCAACACCGACATCCTGTTCCCTGTACAGCAGCAGCAACAGGTCGCCGATGGCCTGCGCGCTGGTGGCGCGGACGCGCGTTTCATCGGCCTGGAATCGCCCCAGGGTCATGACGCGTTCCTGGTCGACTTCGAACGTTTCGGCCCGGCCGTGCGCGGCTTCCTCGACGAACTGTAGTGGCGTGGCGGCGCAATCTCGCACTGGCCGCGTTCGGTGCGTTGATCGGCTTGACCGCAACCGGTGTGTATCCGCTCTGGCTGGGCGCATGGTGCGTGCTGGCCAGTGCGGTGTCGTTCGGCCTGTATGGGCACGACAAGCGCGCCGCGCAGCGAAAACAGCAGAGGACGCCCGAACGCACGCTGCAGCTGCTGGCCTTTGCCGGCGGCTGGCCCGGCGCGCTGCTCGGCCAGGCGCTGTTCCGCCATAAACATCGCAAGGCGCCGTTCCAGTGGGTGTTCTGGTTATGCGTGCTGGCCAACGTGGCCTCGATCGCGGTGATGCTGCGCGCGTTTTCGCGGTAGCTGCCCTGTAGATCCACGCCACGCGTGGATATGCCGACCAAGGTCGGCATCTACCGAAGCGGTTCGCGGACAAGCATCCCGTCCACCAACCGGTACTGCACATCCACCACACCCGCGGGCAGGTCATCGTGGGTGATCATCAGCAGGCTGCGCCCTTCCAGCAGTGCTGGCAGGTCCTGCAGCAGCGCGCGCGCGGTATCCACGTCCAGGCCTTCGGTGGGCTCATCCACCAGCAGGATCGGCGCATTGCGCAGCAGCGCGCGGGCCAGCGCCAGGCGACGCGCCTGGCCGGCCGACATCGTTGCGCCGTTCTCGCCCACCCACGCCTGCAGGCCGCCGTTGCGCTCGGCCCATTCACCCAGCCGTACCCGTTGCAGCACCGCCCACAACGCTTCGTCGCTGGCCTCGGGATCGCCCAGCCGCAGGTTCGCGGCCACGCTGCCGGCAAACACCGGCGCGTTCTGCGGCAGCCACGCAAGGTGCCGGTGCCAGTCGGCCTGGGCGACATCGCGCAGGTCCTGGCCACCGTAGGTCAGCCGCCCCTGCTGCGGATCCCACAGCCGCAGCAGCAGGCTCGACAGGGTGGTCTTGCCGCTGCCGCTGTCGCCACGGATGGCAATGCGCTCGCCCGGTGCAAGCGTCAGCTGCAGGCCACGCAGCACCGGCCGTGCGGCGCCCGGCCACTGGAAGTGCACATCGTCCCAATGCACGGTCGCCGCCGGCGCCAGCGGCTGCGGCGACACCGGCTCCTGCACCGAAGGTGCCTGCTCGACGATGCCCTGCAGGCGCGCGGCCGCAATGCGGCCCGATTGCAGCGACTGCCAGGCCAGGCCCATGCCCGCCCACAGTTCGATCATCGCCACGGTCAGGAACACCAGCCCGGCGGCCATTTCCGCTGCGATGCGCTGTTGTTCGGCCGCATGCAGCGCCAGTGCCAGCATCGCTACCAGGCCGAGCCCGGCCAGCACACCATGCAGCGTTGATGCAGCGATCAGCCGCAGGCGTCGACGACGATCGCGCGAGGCCACCTGCTTGGCCGCCACCCGCACCTTCAACTGCCAGGCATTGGCAGCGTTGAGCGCGGCCAGGTCAGCCGCCCCTTCCAGCCCCTCGAATGCCGCCGTGCGCAACGCTGCGCGATGTGCGGCTCGGTCGGCCTCTTCGCTGTCATGGCCCCTCACGCCCAGCCACGGCACGCCAATGCCGATCAGCAACGCCAATACCGCCAGCAGCACCGCTGCCGATGGCAGGATCACCGCTGCCGAGCCCACGCCCACCAGCGTCAACGCGCCCAGCGCCAGCAACGGGCCGATGGCACGCACCAGCAGGCCATCGATTTCGCCGATATCACCCAGCAGCCGCGCCAGCAGATCGCCGGTGCGGGTTGCACCCAGACGTGCCGGGGCCAGTGGCAGCGCGCGGCGGAAGAACCATACGCGCAGGTCGCGGGCGATGCGCAGGGTGGCGTCATGCCCGACCAGCTTTTCGAAGTAGCGCGATGCGATGCGCGCCATGGTCAGCCCGCGGATGCCGGCCGACGGAGTGAAGAAATTGAAGCCCTGGCCAAGGCCCGCTGCACCGGCCAGCGCTGCAGCAGTGAGGAAGCCACCGGACAGGCCCAGCAGGGCGGTGCCGGCCAGCATCGTGGTCCACAGCAGCAGCACTGCCAGCAGCAGGCGCGGGCGATGACGCAGGAATACCGTGCGCAGCGAATCGGCGGAGCGGCTCATGCGCGTACCGCCTGTGCCGGTTCCACCAGGCGCCCTTCGGGCAACAGCAGGCAGCGGTCGGCCCAGGCGATCACCGCCGGGCTGTGGGTGGCCACCACCACGCTGCGTCCGCGCGCATAGGCGGCCAGGCTGCGCAGCAACGCTGCTTCGGTTTCGGCATCGAGAAACGCGGTCGGCTCGTCCAGCAGCAGCACCTGCGGATCGCGCAGCAGCAGGCGCGCCAGGCCAATGCGACGTGCTTCGCCACCGGACAGGCCGAAGCCGCGCTCGCCGATCAGCGTATCCAGCCCCTGCGGCAGGCGCTGCGCGAACTGCAGCACCTGGGCGGCTTCGGCGACGGCGCGCAGGCGCGCGTCGCTGGCACCGGGATCGGCCAGGCGCAGGTTCTCGGCAATGGTGCCGTGAAACAGATAGGGACGCTGGCTGGCATAGGCCACCTGCAGCCCCGGCCGCAGCTGCACCCGGCCCGCACGCGGCGGCAGCCAACCGGCCAGCGCTTCCAGCAGCGTGCTCTTGCCGCTGCCACTGGGGCCGACCAGGGCCAAACGCTGGCCCGGTTCCAGCTGCAGGTCCAGGTTCTGCAGCACATCGTGCGCAGCGCCCAACGGACGCAATACCAGACCGTGCGCCTGCAGCGGTGGCAGGGCGGCCTCGGCCGGCTCCGGCGCCAGCGGCACCGTGCCGTCGATTGTGCTGGCCTCCTCTTCCGGCAGCACCTGCAGCAGGCGCTGCACCTCAGCAGCGGCGGCCAGTGCATTGGCGCGGTCGTGATAGTGCGCGGCCAGGCGCCGCAACGGTGCGTAGAACTCCGGTGCCAGCAGCAGGCAGAACAGGCCCGCCCCCAGCGTCGGCACGGTCGCATGCAGCGACATCAGGCCCAGATAGCTCAGGCCCAGGTACAACGCGACCATCGCCACGCTGACCGAGGCAAAGAATTCCAGCACGGTGGACGACAGGAAGGCGATGCGCAGCACCTTCATCGTGCGTACGCGAACACCTTCGGCTGCCGCCTCGATCCCGGCCAGCTCGGCCTCCCCACGACCATACAGGCGCAGCAGGCCCAGGCCCTTGATGCGATCGGCAAAGTGCCCGCTCATCCGCGCCAGCTCGCCCAGCTGCGCACGTCCGGCGGCTTCGGCGCCCCAGCCCACCAGCATCATGAAAAACGGCACCAGCGGTGCAGTGAACAGCAGGATCAGTGCAACCACCCAATCGACCCAGGCCACGGCAACCAGGATCAACAACGGCACCACCACCACTTCGGTGCGTACCGGCAGGAAACCGCTGTAATAATTTTCGACAGCGTCGCCGTGATGCAGCATCAGCTCGCCCAGTTCGCCGGTGCGGCGCTGCCGCAGCCACAACGGACCGTGCCCGAGCAGGCGCGCGAAGACACGCTCGCGCAGGGACAGCCGTGCGGCGTCGGCAACGTCACCAGCTGCGGCCTGGGCAGCGCTGCCCAACAGGGTGCGCACGACAAGGATCACCGCCAGCGCGCCCAGCACCGGCAGGCCCTGGGCCAGCGGCGCGCGCTCGACCAGCACCTGCTGCACCAGCCAGGCGATGGCGCCGGCCTGGCCGATCAACAGCGCGCCGGATACGCTGATGCACAGCGACGCCAGCCGCTGCCGCCCCCTCGCTGCACGGGCCAGGTCGGCCAGCCAGGCGGTCCGTTCACGCCGCAGGCGGCTCGATTCATCATCCCTGTCAGGGGCGTCAGCAGTCGGTTCGGCAGCGCTCAAGGCTCTTCACAGGCAGCAGGGATTGGACGGCATTGTAGGCCCAGGCAACAGCCTTCCCCCGCGGCCGGCGGTCGCAGTCTTCATCGGGTTGGCATACGATCCCCCTGAACACCTGTTCATACATTGATCTGGATCAAGGCTGTTTGAAGTAGTCGGTCACATCATTCACCCCGTAGACCACCCTTCCCGCCACCTGCAACGGCACTATCCAACGAGGTAGCCAGGCCATGATTGATCAGACAGTCGTAGAACTGTCGCGGCTGCAATTCGCTCTGACCGCGATGTACCACTTCCTATTCGTACCGCTCACCCTTGGCCTGTCCTTCATGGTGGCCATCATGGAAAGCGTGTACGTCATGACCCGCAAGCAGGTCTGGCGGCAGATGACCCTGTTCTGGGGCGCCCTGTTCGGCATCAACTTCGCCATCGGCGTGGCCACCGGCCTGGTGATGGAGTTCCAGTTCGGCATGAACTGGTCCTACTACAGCCATTACGTGGGTGACATCTTCGGTGCGCCGCTGGCCATCGAAGGCCTGATGGCGTTCTTCCTGGAAGCGACCTTCATCGGCCTGTTCTTCTTCGGCTGGAAGCGCCTGAGCCCGGTCAAGCACCTCACCGTGACCTGGCTGATGGCGCTGGGCACCAACCTGTCGGCGGTGTGGATCCTGATCGCCAACGGCTGGATGCAGAACCCGACCGGTGCGGTGTTCAACCCGGAAACCATGCGCATGGAAGTGGTCGACTTCGCTGCGGTGCTGCTGAACCCGGTGGCGCAGGCCAAGTTCGTGCACACCGTCAGTGCCGGTTACGTGACCGGTGCGATCTTCGTGATGTCCATCAGCGCCCTGTACCTGCTGCGCAACAAGCACAGGGACATGGCCCGCCGCTCGTTCGCGGTGGCCGCGGCCTTCGGCCTGCTGTCCTCGCTGTCGGTGGTGGTGCTGGGTGACGAAAGCGGCTATGCCGCCAGCGAACACCAGAAGATGAAGCTGGCGGCGATCGAAGCGATGTGGGAGACCGAGCGTGCGCCGGCCGACTTCACCGCCTTCGGCATTCCCAACCAGACCACCCACACCAACGACTACGCGATCAAGATCCCGTACCTGATGGGCCTGATCGCCACCCGTTCGCTGGACCAGCCGATTCCGGGCATCCTGGAACTGGTGGAGCGTGCCGAGCACCGCATCCGCGGTGGCCAGATCGCCTATGGCGCACTGGAACGGGTGAAGAAGGACAAGAACGATCTCGAAGCACGCGAGATGTTCGATCGCCATTGGCAGGACCTTGGCCATGGCCTGCTGCTGAAGCGTTACCGCGAGGACATCCTCAACGCGACGCCGGAGGAAATCTCCAAGGCGGCGATGGATACCGTACCGCGCGTGGCGCCGCTGTTCTGGACCTTCCGCATCATGGCCGGGCTGGGCTTCTACCTGATCGCCTTCTTCGCGCTGGCCTTCTACTTCTCGTGCCGCAACAACTTCCAGGACAAGCGCTGGTTCCTGAAGCTGGCCGTGTGGAGCCTGCCGGCACCGTGGATCGCGATCGAATGCGGCTGGTTCGTGGCCGAGTATGGCCGCCAGCCGTGGGCGGTGGATGGCGTGCTGCCCACGTTCTACGCGGCATCGGGCCTGGCACTGCATGAAATCCTCACCACGCTGGCGGTGTTCACCAGCCTGTACACGGTGCTGCTGATCATCGAAATCAAGCTGATGCTGAAGGCGGTCCGCAAGGGCCCGGACGACATCCTGCCGACGCTGCAGGCCGACATCCGCCCTGTTTCCCCCAATGCCGTTGCCCCCGGCCAGGCCTGAGGCAGGAGAATCCAGATGGAATTCATTGCACTTGATTACACCACGCTCCGCGTGATCTGGTGGCTGCTGCTCGGCATCCTGCTGGTCGGCTGGGCCGTCATGGATGGTTTCGACCTTGGCGTCGGCACGCTGCTGCCGTTCGTGGCAAAGACCGATGAAGAACGCCGGCTGGTGATCAACACCGTCGGCCCGGTCTGGGAAGGCAACCAGGTCTGGTTGGTGCTGGGTGGCGGCGCGATCTTCGCCGCATGGCCACCGCTGTATGCGGTCAGCTTCTCCGGCTTCTACCTGGCGGTGTTTGCGATGCTGTTCGGGCTGATCCTGCGCCCGGTCGGCTTCAAGTACCGCAGCAAGCTGCCGTCCAAGCGCTGGCGCGACAACTGGGACCGCGTGCTGTTCGTCGGTGGCCTGCTGCCGGGCCTGATTGCCGGCGTCGCGGTGGGCAACGTACTGCTGGGTGTGCCGTTCCACTTCGATGACACCCTGCGCGTGACCTACACCGGTTCGTTCTTCGGCCTGCTCACGCCGTTCGCGCTCATCGCCGGCCTGATCAGCGTGGCCATGCTGGTGTCGCACGGTGCGGCCATGCTGGTGCTGAAGACCGACGGCCCGGTGGCCGAACGTGCAGCGCGCTATGGCAGCATCGCCGCCATCATCAGCTTCGTGTTGTTCGCCGCTGCCGGCGCCTGGGTGGCCTTCGGCCTGCCGGGCTACCAGATCACCTCGCAGGTGGTGACCGACGGGCCGACCAATCCGCTGCTGAAGACCGCCGAACTGGGGGCCGCCGCAGGTGGCTGGCTGCGCAACTACAGCAGCATGCCGGCAACGCTGGTATTCCCGGTGCTGGGCCTGCTGGGTGCGCTTGCCAGCGCGGTGCTGCTGCGCGCGCGTCGTGGCGGCCTGGCCTTCATCGCCTCGGGCGCGTCCATTGCCGGCATCATCCTCACCGTCGGCTTTGCGATCTTCCCGTTCCTGCTGCCGTCGTCCAGCCAACCCACCTCCAGCCTGACCGTCTGGGACAGTTCGTCCAGCCACCTCACGCTGTGGGTCATGCTGCTGGCCACGGCCATCTTCCTGCCGATCATCCTCGCCTATACCACCTGGGTGTACCGCGTGCTGAAGGGCAAGACGACGGTCGAGGACATGGACGACAACCCCAACGCGTACTGATTGCCCGTGTGCCGGCCGAGGGTCGGCACACCCCTCGCACACAGGAGATTGACCATGTGGTATTTCGCTTGGATTCTCGGCGCTGGCCTGGCTTCGGTCGTGGCCATCCTCAACGGGATGTGGTTCGAAGCGCGCGAAAGCGCCCGCGCCGACAAGGAAGTGCGTTGAAACTGTAAAAAAGGGTTGCCGATACGGCCTTCACACCGTATTCTTGGCGGCTCCTTCGGGGTGTAGCTCAGTCTGGTAGAGCGCTACGTTCGGGACGTAGAGGTCGCAGGTTCGAATCCTGTCTCCCCG
>NZ_JBQOIF010000020.1:0-89298 GCF_052665395.1 Stenotrophomonas sp. 3(2025)
GTTTTGACAGCCATCATCGAAAATTTCGAATGCTCAAGCTTAGCCTCGATGCCCTGCAGATCCGCAAGAGCGCTACCCGTGGCCTGGCCGAGCATGGCTGGCTGTCCTCGCGCCATACCTTCTCGTTCGCCAGCTACTACGACCCCCGCTATGTGAGCTTCGGCCCGCTGCGGGTCATCAACGAAGACAAGGTGATCGGCGGCCAGGGTTTCGGCACCCACAGCCACAGCAACATGGAGATCGTCTCCTACGTGCTGGGCGGCGCGCTGGAACACAAGGACTCGATGGGCACCGGTTCGGTGCTGCGCTACGGCGACGTGCAGCGCATGAGCGCAGGCAGCGGCGTCAGCCACAGCGAGTTCAATCATTCGGCCAGCGATCCGGTGCATTTCCTGCAGATCTGGATCTTCCCGGAGGCCGAGAACATCGCGCCGTCGTATGAGGAGAGCCACTTCACGCCGGAGAGCAAGCGCGGCCAGCTGCGCCTGATCGCCTCGCCGGATGGCGCCGATGGTTCGCTGCATATCCATCAGGATGCGCGCATCTTCGCCACCATCCTCGATGGCGAGCAGAAGCTGCACCACGCCCTGGCTGCCGGCCGCGGCGCGTATGTGCAGGTGGCGCGTGGCCAGCTGCAGGTCAACGGCATCACCCTGGAAGCGGGTGACGCACTGCAGGTCAGCGACGAGGCACAGCTGACCCTGGAAAACGGCAACGACGCCGAAGTGCTGGTGTTCGACCTGAAGCTGTAACCAGCATGCCCGCGATGCCATCCGGCAGCGCGGGCATGTCCTGTTGCAACGCGATCAGAACCTGTACGTCACTGCCAGCCGCACGTTGCGCGGCTCGCCCCAGGTGTAGGTGCTGTACCAGCTGAAGATCGTGTAATAGCGCTTGTCCAGCAGGTTGTTGACGTTGACCGTGGCCGACAGGCGATCGTTGAACTGGTACCGGGCCATGGCATCCAGCAGCCAGTACGGCTGGGTGCGATGAACCACCGACGTGCCACTGGCCGGGTTGGTGATGTCGCCGAACGTGGAGTCCTGCCAGCGCGCACCGCCACCGACGGTCAGGCCCTGCCAGTCGCCGCGCAGGCGGTAGCTGGTGTGCAGGCTGAACTGGTTTTCCGGCTCCAGCGTGGTCACCTTGCTGCCGGCCTGGCGGGCGATCTTGTGCGCAAAGCCACCCTGCACCTGCCAGCCCTCGGCCAACTGCCCGGACATCTCCAGTTCGTAGCCCTTGGTGCGTACGCCCATCAGTGCGCGATAGGCGTCTTCTCCGTTGGGCGTTTTGCCGCCTGTAAGCTGGGCGAAATTGTCCTGGTCGAGCTGGAACAGTGCCGCGCTGGCATTGAAGCGGCCGTCGAGGAACTCCGCCTTCAGGCCCATTTCATAGCTGCGGCCTTCCAGCGGATCCAGTGCCTTGCCCTGTTCGTCGCGTTCGCTGTGCGGCTTGAAGATGGTGCTGTAGCTGGCATACACCGAATAGTGCTGGCCAAGGTCGTAGACCACGCCGGCATAAGGCACGAACACGCCGGTCTCGCGCGTCTGCGGCGAACGGTAGCTGGCCAGGCGGCTGCCGACGATCACCTTCAACGGGTCGGCCACGTCGAAGCGACCGACCACGTACAGGCCGTTCTCGCGGGTCACCTCATTGTTGCCATAACCGCGCTGCCATTCCGGCTCCGGGATGTCGCCCTTCCAGCTGTTGTAGTCGGCAACGGCGGTCGGGTACCCGGGCTGCGGCGAATAGCCGGTGTTGGTCCAGCGCTTGCGCGAGGCACTGCCGCCGACCACCAGTTCATGCTGGCGACCGAACAGGCCGAAATTGCCGCTCAGATAGAAGTCGGCCGCGTTGCTGACCGTCTTGCCGACGTACTTGCCCAGCCACAACGAGACGCCTTCGCCGGTGACCGGATCGGGATTGCCACCGGCCGCACCGGCCAGTGCCGCATCGTAGCCGTTGACCTGATGGTTGAGCTGCAGCTTGGCTACCCAGTCGTTGTCGAAGGTATGTTCCAGCGTGGCAAAGCCGGTGCGCACGTATTGGCGCCAACCGCTCCAGTGGGTGCCGTTGTTGAACGAGCGCGGCATGTCGTTGAAATTGCCCTGGCTGTCCAGCAGCGGAATACCGCCCCAGGTCGAGCCCTTGGGATCGCTCTCCAGCACGTCGCCACCGACTGTCAGCAGCGTGCGTTCGCCCAGATCGGCTTCCAGCACGGCATAGCCGACCTTGCTGGTGCGCTGGTAGAAATCCAGATTGGAATGCTTGTCCTGCCAGGCACCTACCGCGCGCCCGCGCACGCGGCCATCGGCGGCCAGCGGGCCGCCGACATCGACTTCGGCACGGTAGTCGTCCCAGCGGCCGACGCCCAGCGTCGCACTGCCAGCAAATTCCTTGCCCGGCTTCTTGCGCACCAGGTTGATGGTCGCGCCGGGGTCGCCCATGCCGGTCAGCAGGCCGGTGGCGCCCTTGAGCACTTCGATGCGGTCGTAGATCGCGGTATCGCTGAGCGTATTGCCGGCCGAGTACGCCGAGTCGCGTGACATCGGAATGCCGTCGTACTGGAAGTTCTGCACGGCAAAACCACGTGCGTAGTACTCGGTGCGCTCACTGTCGTAGGTGACGATGCTGATGCCCGGGGTCACCCGCATCACGTCATCGATGCCATCCAGACCGAAGTCGTCCATCTGCGCACGGGTGATCACGCTGATGGTCTGCGGGGTCTGCCGCGGAGTCAGCACCAGGCGGGTGGCGGTGGCGATGGTACCCGGCGTGTACGCGCCGCTGCCCTCGGTGATGGTGCCCAGCTGGTTGGCGGTGACCTGCACGGTCTGCAGGGTCTGCGAGGCTGTCCTGCCCTTTTCTTCAACCGGCGCCAATTGCGCCGAGGCGGCGCCGGCAGTGGCCACTGTGGTCAGCAGAAGACCATTGGCAAGGGCCCTCGCCAATGGGCGGCGACGCAGGGACAGCACGGAAAAACGAACAGGCACAGACGACACGACGGGACCTCCACGAAGGGGTGGGATCCTCTGGCGGCGGCTCGAGGGGAAGGGGGAATGCGGCCAAGGGCGGCCGGCGCAGGAGTTTACTCTCCTGCGCCCCCACTGTCGTGGGGTGGCGCCAGTGCCTGACCAGGGACTGCTGCCTGGCGATAGTCAGCCGTCGACGGCGGCTACGGCCTCCAGGATCAGTGCTGACACTTCGGAGGGATGCGAGGCCAGCGAGGCATGGCTTGCCTCCAGCTGCAGCAGGCGCTTGGGCTGCATGCGTTCGGCCATGGCCTTCTGGTTCTGTGGCGCGATCATCCGGTCCTGGCCGGAAAGCTGGTACCAGCTCGGCTTGTGCTTCCACGCCGGATCGCTGATCGCATCGCCGAAGGTGCTGGCCAGCGGCGCCTTCTGGGTCACCGCCATCACCCAGCCTTCGTCGGCACTGAGGTCCTGGCAGAAGCTCTCATGGAACTTGTCGGCACGCAGCCACAGATAGCCATCGCTGTCCGGGGCGAGGTTCGGTGCTGCTTCGGGCAGGTGCTGCTGGGTAATGCCGCCGGGGCTCTCACCACTGTCCGGCGCAAAGGCGGCGATGTAGACCAGCGCCTGCACATTCGGCTGGTTGCCGGCTTCGGTGATCACCGCGCCTCCGTAGGAGTGCCCGACCAGTACGACCGGGCCATCGATCTGGCGGATCATCCTGCGCGTCCGCTCGGCGTCGTTGACCAGCGAGGTCAGCGGCAGTTCGACCGCCTTCACCTGGTCATGGCCCTTGCGGTGCAGCTCCAGGATGACCTTGCCCCAGTGTGCGGCCCCGCCCCAGAACCCATGGACGAGGAGGATGGTCGGTGTGGTGCTCATGCGCTGATCTCCGGCGGCGGCCGGGCGGAATGCCGACCGTCGGTCTACTCTGCGCTGGCGACGTTAATCCCCGGTGAGGCCTTGGAGCCGGAATTCAGATGTGCGGAGCTGGTGCGCGTTTCAACAGTCCATCAATCCTCTGATATCCGTCGAACAATGCTGGCCGCCCCTGTTGCGGGCACAGTGCCGGGAGAAACGCGCCAGCCAACGACAATGCCTCGCTGTAGCACGTTGCCAGCATCGAAAAGTCACCTGTGCGGGCGCACAGGGCAGCCAGATGGAACAGCCGTCCCCGCCCACGGTGCAGCAGAATCAGAGCAAGCGTCAATTGAGGCGCGGCATGACCATCATGCGCGAGCGCATCGGCGGCAAACAGCATGCGTGTCGTGCGCCCATTGCCATCGGCAAACGGATGGATCGACAACAGGACCACATAGGTGGCCAGTGCCTTCTCGATACCGGACCGTTCCGTTTGCCGGCGCCGTGTGCTGAACAAGCGCACCGACGCTCGCATGGCCTGGACCGCTGAAGGTCCGCGGAACCGTTGACTGTAGGAGTTCTGCGTCGCGATCCCTATTCCGCGCATGCGCTGCGCCGGACGAAGGCCGGTGATCGTTTCCAGTGCCGCTGATAGCTGCCCCAGCGTGCACGCAGCGTGCGCGCGGTTGAGTGCCGGTTCGAGCAGTGCGTGCGCGTGTAGCAGCTCATGACGCTCCAGGTTCCGTTCAAAGAGCTCGGAACGATCAAACGAATCATGCAGCAGCAGCGCGGTTGCCACTGGCAGCGGACAAGTGACGTCCTGCCGAAGCGGAACACCACACGACAGGCGCAGCTCGGAAAAGGCATCAGCGATCCACTGGTCGCTGCAGGTGAACGTGATATCCATGGTTACTGGCGCTCGTAGATGGTGACCAGATCATCTGCAGCACCCGATCGACTCAATTGATAGAGCTCGTTCCATTGCGCTGCATTTGGACGGGGATCCACGCTGGGCGGCGGCAACCCCTGCAGCCGGGCGTCTTCGGCAAGCGCGCGCAGGAACTCGCGGGACTGGATCTGCACGTGCTTCGGGGATGCCATGGCGTCCACGTCAGCCATCACGGTATCCATCAGGTACTGCACGGTGTGATCCCCCAGCGCCAGTGGCACCTCCAGCCGAGCTCGCAGTACACCGGCAGTATCCCGATTCGTAGGTCCAAAACGCTCCTCGTACAGTGCGCGCTCGGCAACCGCACCTTGTTGATAGGCATACAAAGCGCCATGGGCACCGGCATCGAAATTCTGGCTCATGGCCAGCATGTACTCACCACGTTTCTTGAATGCGGAACCCGCCATCGTCAAAAGCCGGGGATCGCGGGTTCCTGCCAGTTGTCGCGGATCGATCGACTCTGCTGCTGCCAGGTCGGCAGCTTTTGGGTAGTGATGCCGATCCATCCATGCCGCCTCTTCAACCGACAACGCAATCAGACGGGGATCGCCCGCAAATGCCTCGCGCACCGTCAGCTTGCGCTGCTGCGGTGGTTTCTTCATGGATGCCAGCGCGTCCGCATCACGCTGCGCCTTCATCCCCGCCATCGCGCCGCGGTAGGGCTGCAGGAGAGGATCGGCCTGGTGAGCCGATTGCAGCGAATCGACATCCCCCTCGACATATGAATCCAGCAGCCACAGTCCGCCGCAGACCAGGACCAGAACCAGGACCGCCAACAGGCCTGCAGCCTTCCAGGTGAACTTCATGGTCAGCTCCCGAACCCGAGATGATCGCAGTAGTTCTTGAAGGCAGCGCTGGATGTACGGCAGGCCGCGTCCATCTGCGACCGGTCATACGCCGGCTGTGACGTCCAGGGCTCGATCCATTCCCACTGCAGAAACCTTGCATACGCCGTGGCCTGGCCTATCACGAATGCACCGAATGCAGGAAATGCGCCACCGAGCCTCTGCTGTCCATCCGCGATCATGTCCTGCCGAAGACGTTCATCGCACTGATGTTTGTCATTGCCATGCGTCCCGTAGCACGTGTCATGCGCATCACAGGCCGCTTTGAACATCGCTCCGAACGCCGCCGCGCCGCCCTGCAACGCCCCTGGTGCAACCAGAAAATCCGGCACCGGTACGCCACCCGCCGTGCCACAGCCATTTACCGCCAGCACCGGCGGGCTGTAGAGGTCACAGCCATGGCCGTCCCAGGCGTAACCGGGGGCATCGGTGCACCATGAGATCTTGTGATATTCGTCGCGCGGGTCTGACGAACCGTCACCGCCGCCCCAGCCTCCTCCTCCTCTGCCCCCGCCAGGGTTGGGAAGGATGGGCGGATAGACCCAGCATCCCGAATCCGTGCAGGTACTGCCTCCGGCCAGTGCGCCGTCGGCAACCGCGCCGCTTCCCAGACCAAGAACGCTGGCCATCACCAGCTTCAGCACGTGCGGTGAGTTCATTGACGATTTCCTCCATGAAGGGCAAGGCGGTGAGCAGGGATTCCCTGCCCCGGTCGCTTCTGCGCGACGGAGAGACCTTAGGAGGTGCTTCGCAGGCTCTGTATCGGAAAATGTCCATGCTTGCGCCAAGGATTCCGCTCGTGCGGGTGCAAAGCTGGCGAAGGGTCACACTTCCATGCGCGCGACATCTGCGCGAGCCATTGCGCGAGCATCGATGCAGCGCACCGTCGCTGCATGCGCCGTCCTCACAATGGCCCGAATGCGCTACCTGCAAGGGAAGACCGGAGGAATCGCCACGATGCATTCGTATTCGACATCCGATGTCATCCATGGCACTTGCCTACGGATTATGAAAACGTTTTCATGCAATCGACCCTCTGGAGCCTTCCTCGCGCATGACGCCCTCTTCTCCCCGCGCCCAGCAGCACGCGACCCGCGCTGCGTTCTTCATCCCCGGCTTTGCCACCGCTGCCTGGGCGCCGATGGTGCCCTTCGCCAAAGCCAAGGCCGGGTTGTCCGACGCCAGCCTGGGCGGGCTGCTGCTGTGCCTTGGCCTCGGCTCGCTGCTGGCGATGCCACTGGCCGGTGCGTTGACCGCGCGCCTGGGCTCGCGCCGCTTGATGATCGCGACCACGGCCTTGATCCTGCTCGCCCTGCCACTGCTGACGCTCGCCCCCACGCCGCTGGCACTGGGAGCAACGCTGTTCGTGTTCGGCGCGGGTGTGGGGGCGATGGACTGCACGATGAACATGCAGGCGGTGGCCGTCGAGCGCGATGCAGGGCGGCCGATGATGTCCGGCTTCCACGCGTTCTACAGCATCGGCGGCTTCATCGGCGCCGGCTGCATGACCGGCCTGCTGGTTCTCGGCACGCCCCTGTGGCTGGCGTCATGGGTTGCCGTGGCGGCGATGCTGCTGGTGGCCCTGTTGTCGGCACCGCACTGGCGCCCGCAGCGCATTCTGCATGACGGCCCGATGCTGGCCCTGCCGCACGGCGTGGTGCTGTTCATCAGCGTGCTCGCCTTCGTGGTGTTCCTGGCCGAGGGTTCGATGCTGGACTGGAGCGCGGTGTTCCTGGCCGAAATACGCCACGTGCCGCGCGACCAGGCCGGTGCCGGTTTTGCCGTGTTCACGCTGGCGATGACGGCGATGCGCCTGTTCGGCGATGGCATCGTCGAGCGCCTCGGCCGAACCCGTACCATCGTCATTGGCGGCATCACCGCTGCGGCCGGTTTCGCGCTGGCCACGCTGGTGCCCTCCTTTGCCATGGCGCTGGTCGGCTACGTGCTGGTGGGCCTGGGCTGCGCCAACATCGTGCCCGCCCTGTTCTCGATGGCCGGTCAGCAGCGCGCGATGCCGGAGAGCATTGCGATCACCGCAGTCACCACGCTGGGCTATGCCGGCATTCTTGCAGGCCCCGCAGCGATCGGCGCGCTCGCCCATGCCACCAGCCTGGGCTTTGCCTTCCTGTGCGTGGCAGCGATGCTGCTGGGTGTAGCGGCATCTGCACGTTCGCTGGCCCGCCGCCTGCCCTGACGCTCAGCCGCGTGCTGGGGTTTTTGCGGGTGTGTCGACGCCATGCACCAGCCATTCGGCCTGGGCCGGCAACTGCGGTGCCGGACACGCGGCTTTCGGATGGTGCTCGTCGCGCGCCATCCAGTCATCGACCACTCCGGCCAGCAGGTCCAGCCGCAGCGGCAGGGTGATGTGATCTTCGCCGCGCATCTCGATGTAGTGCGCACGCGGATTGGCCTGCGCCAGCGCACGCCCCTGGCTGACCGGAATGTGCTGGTCGCCCTGCCCGTGCAGCAGCAGCACGCAGGCGCGGGTATCGGCCAGCGCGCGGGCAACATCCACCTTGTCCAGATCCACGTCGATGCGGCGGCTGGCGGCGGCCACCACCTGGTTGATGTCCTGGCTGCCGTAGCGCCAGCGTGCATAAGAAGCGATGGCCTGTGCCTTCAACCCTTCCGGCTGCAGGGCCATCAGATGCGGAATCATGGTGCGGATCGCAACCCCGGCATTGGCGAACGATTCCATCGCCACCACGCCGGCGACCTGGTCGCCCAGCTTGTCGGCGGTGAACAATGCGGTGGCAGCGCCGTAGGAAACACCGAACAGGTACAGCGGGCCGGTCACTTCGCCGCGCGCGCGCAGTTCGGCGATGACATCCACAACATCGTCCGACTCATAGGTGCCGTAGCCGGAGGGACCGGCGCCGGACTGGCCATGGTTGCGCAGGTCCAGGGTGATCACGCGGTAGCCCGACTCGGCCAGCTGCAGCGACCATGGCAGCATCGAATCACCGTTCATCATCCAGCCGTGCAGCAGCACCACGGTGCCGCGCGGTGCCTGCGCGCGGAACGGCTGCGGTACGGACAGGCTCAACCCGGTATCCAGCGGCAGGCCGTTCTGGTGCTGCTGCGGCAGGTAGTGGTAGCGCGCACCGTAGTCGCCCGGATCGAAAGCACGCCAGAAGATCGGCACGCCATCACGGCCCGGGGCGAAGCCATGCCGGTTCGGCAGCGCGGCCACAGCTGCGGCGATACGCGGTTGATCAAGCAGGGTCGAGACGCCACCGGGCGCGATCAGGCGATCGCTGAGCGAGGTGGACGAGGCCGTCATCGAGGAAGAGCATGCAGCCAGCCACAGGCCGGCGCACGCCAGCAAAAGCAGCAGCAGGCGCTTCATGGGCAGTCAGGGGAAAAGTGCGACAGCGTGGCAGGTTAGCGGCCACGCCCGGCGCCATCTATCGCAGCTGGATGACGGGTTGATGACAGCGCAGGATCGATTCAGCTTGTCACAATGTCGCGACCGGCCAAAGCATTGATCCGGATCAATGAATGCCATCGCATGAATGGCCACAGTGCCGGCATGCGCACCCCGTTCAAGCTCGCCATTGCCCTGGCCGCCACCTTGGCCGCCGCTTACGGCATCGCCCGCAGTACACCGTACTGGTTCGCCCCACGGCAACAGGCCGAGGTCAACATCCACGACCCGGCCCTGATCGAGCAGGGCCGGTATCTGTCGCGTGCTGCCGACTGCGCCGCCTGCCATACCGCACCGGGCGGCAGGCCGTTCGCCGGCGGCCTTGGCATGCAGACCCCGATGGGCACGCTGTACTCGACCAACATCACACCGGACACGGAGACCGGCATCGGCGCATACGACTACGCCGATTTCGAGCGCGCGGTGCGGCGTGGCATCCGCCATGACGGCCAGCCGCTGTATCCGGCCATGCCCTACGCCTCGTACGTGATCGCCAGCGATACCGAGATCAAAGCGCTGTATGCCTACTTCATGGGTGCGGTGCAGCCGGTCCGGCAGGACAACGCCGACAGCACGATTCCGTGGCCGGCAAACATGCGCTGGCCGCTTGCCTGGTGGCAGCTGTTGTTCGCACGCCCGCGCAGCTTCAGCCCTGATCCCACCCTGGATGCCGGCCAGCAGCGCGGCGCCGAGCTGGTTGAAGGCCTGGCCCATTGCGGCGCGTGCCATACCCCGCGCGGGCTGGCCTTCCAGGAAAAGGCGATGGCCGATGATGGCCGCCGCCAGTTCCTGTCCGGCTCGGTGCTGGAAGGCTGGTACGCGAAGAACCTGCGCAATGAACAGACCGGCCTGGCCAGCTGGAGCGAAGCCGAAATCGTCGAGTTCCTGCGTACCGGCCGCACCGATCGCTCCGCGGCTTTTGGCGGCATGGCCGATGTGGTCGAGCACAGCACGCAGTACCTGTCCGACGCAGATCTGCTGGCGATGGCGCGGTACCTGAAGCAGCTGCCGGCGCGCGAAGGGCGCAGCGCGCAGTGGACGCCGGGCACCGACACCACTACCGCCGCACTGCGCGGCGGCGATTACCGGGTGGCCGGTTCGCTGGCCTACGCCGAACACTGCCAGGCCTGCCATCGCGCAGATGGCCGGGGCATGCCGCGGGTCTACCCTGCCCTGGCGGGCAACTCCATCGTGTTCGCCGACGATCCCAGCTCGCTGGTGCAGGTAACCCTGACCGGCGGGCGCACGCCACATACCGCGCATGACCCCATGGCATTCACCATGCCGGGCTTCGAGCAGCTGCCCAATGCGCAGCTCGCCGACATCCTCACCTTCATCCGCAACAGCTGGGGCAACCAGGCCAGCGCAGTCACTGAACTGGACGTAGCACGCATGCGCCGGGTGGTGCGTGACAAGCCGGCGCATGTGGTCCCGCAGGAGACGGCGCAATGAGGCGTTCGAAAAAGCGTTCGACAGCGTTGATCGCCAGCGCGGTCGTTGTGGTGCTGCTGGCCGGTGCTGGCGCGCTGCTGTACCAGCACCTGTACCCGGACCTGGACGCGGAAGTCGCAAGGACCCTGGACATCCTCGACAGCCACGGCCAGGTGGTGGGCCAGTACCACGTACCCAGTGCCGAGGAGATCGCCAGCCTCGGCAACGCCGACGCGGTGATGTTCGGCCGTCGCCTGCTCAACGAGACCGCACGCCTGCTGCCGGACAACGTCGGCAACGATCTGAACTGCAATTCGTGCCACATGGCCGAGGGCAAGCGACCGTTCGGCAACCACTATTTCAATACCGGAGGCGGCAGCTATCCGCGCTACATGCCGCGACCGGGCAGGGAAATCGGCCTGGCCGAGCGCATCAACGGTTGCCTGCAGCGCTCGATGAACGGCAAACCACTGGCCAAGGACGCGCCGGAGATGCGTGCGATGCTGGAATACATGGCGTGGCTGAGCCGCCCGGTACCGGAGGGTGCGCGCGTGGCCGCGCCCAGCGAAGGGCCGATCGACAGCACGCTGACACCGGACCCCGTGCGCGGGCAGGCGCTGTATGCCGCGCAGTGCGCCGCCTGCCACGGCGACAACGGCGAAGGCCGGCGCGATGCCAGCGGCGATATCGCGTTCCCGCCGTTGTGGGGCGAGCGCAGCTTCAACATCGGTGCCGGCATGGCGCGGTTGTACAAGGCCGCAGGCTTCGTCAAGCACAACATGCCGCCGGCAATGACCCGTGAACCGCCACTGGGCCAGCAGGTGATGCCCGACCAGGACGCGGTGGATATCGCCAGCTACTTCATCAACAAGCCGCGCCCGGACTTCGCCGGCAAGGCCAAGGACTGGCCGCGCGATCCAAAACCGAAGGACGCGCGCTACTGAGCAACGCCCCGGTCTTGCCGGCCGTCACACAACACACTCCCTGCATCTGCGCGTCACCGCCATGTCATCGGCGCTGCCGACACTCCCGGACTTTCCTCCCTTGAAGGTCCGGTTTCGATGCGAACGATTGCGCGCTTTCCCCGTATCTCGCTGCTTGCCCTGCTGATTGCTCCCGCACTGGATGCCCTGGCCGAAGCACCGCAGGGCGATGTGGCCGATACGCGAAGCGCCGACGCGCGGACCCTGGACCAGGTACAGGTGATCGGCCAGGCCACCAGCTATGCCAAGACCTCCGTGCGCCAGGAAACGTTGAACCGACAGACCGTGTTGAGCAGCGTCAATGGCGCGCTCAACGAAGTGCCCGGCGTGGTCGTCAGCGAAGCCGATGCCACCGGTTCGTCGGTCTGGGGCACGCAGATCAGCATGCGCGGCTTTGTCACCAACCGCGACACCCAGCAGATCGGCACCACCATCGATGGCCTGCCCAATGGTGGTTCCGGTTATGGCGGCGGCTCGCTGGCCAACCGCTACATCGACACGCTCGACCTGGAAACGGTGGAAGTGAGCCAGGGTACGGCCGATATCTCCTCGCGCTCGAACGAAGCACTCGGTGGCACCCTGAACTTCCTCACCAGCGACCCACTGCAGGAGCAGCGACTGCGCATGGTGGTGGGTGCCGGTGACAATGAAGCGCGCAAGTACTACGTGCGCTACGACACCGGCCTGCTTGGAGGGCATACCCGCGCATGGATCAGCGCATCGTCGGCGCGCGTGCATGACTGGATCGATGGCACCGGCCACACCAGCAACGACAACATCGCCGGCAAGTTCATCACCGAGCTGGACCGCTGGACCCTGACCGGCTACCTGTCCTACAACGATGCCGACGAGCCGGAGTACACCAGCGTTTCGCCGCAGGGGTTCGCCACCAACCCCGACCGCGACGGCCTGGTCGGCACCCTAACCGGCATTCCGTACCTGGACCAGAACTACCGCTCCGGTTCGCGCGCACTGCGCGAGAACACGTTCGGCTACCTGCGCGCCGCCTTCGATGACGGCAACGGTTTCAAGGCCTCGATGGCCGCCTACGGGCACCGCATGCAGGGTCGCGGTGACTGGCTGCCGCCGTACCTGGCCGACGTCAACGACGACGGTGCCGGTCGCCCGCAGTCGGAGTACCTCGGCGGCAGGACGGTCTACGGTGGCAGCAACCGCGGCCAGATCTACTTCGTGAACCCCGACGGCAGTTCCGCCCAGCGCCTGGCCAACTGCACGCCGCGACTCGGCTTCAGCGCCGAGTACGACCCCAACTGCTACGCCGGCAACGTGCAGGGCGCGCAGTCCTACCGCCACTCCCACTACGACAACGATCGCGTGGGCGTGACCGCCGACGTCGAATGGCGGCAGACCTTCGGCGCCATCGACAACACCGTACGCGGCGGGCTGTGGGTGGAGAAGCTGGACCGTTCCGTGCGCCGCGATTGGCACCGCCTGCTCAACGTCGGCCAGGACATCGCCTTCGACCACCAGCCCTACTGGGTGCAGTTCGAGGACAAGTACAAGGTCGACGAGCAGATGTACTACGTCGAGGACGTGGCCCGCTTCGGCCCGTTCAGCGCGCGACTGGGCGTAAAGCAGTTCTTCGTCGACCAGTCCCGCCGCCGCGTGATCGGCGCCGCCGAGAATGTGAAGTCCGACTCGAAGTCCGATCCGCTGCTGTCCACCGGCTTCACCTGGGCCCCGGGCGTGGAGGGCTTGGAACTGTTCGCCGGCTACTCGCAGAACTTCGCCGCGATCCCGTCCGGCGTGCTGGGTGAAACCGATCCCCAGCGCTTCCGCAACGTCGAACCGGAGACCGCCGACAACATCGAACTGGGCATGCGCATCAGCCGCTGGCCGCTGACCGCCTCGGTCACCCTGTACAACATCAAGTTCGACAACCGCATCGTCTACCTGCCGGCCGGCCTGGTCAGCGGCATCGACTACCTCGGCGAGACCGATGGCGTCTATGAGAACTTCGGCGGCGTGGAGAGCAACGGCCTGGAAGCGGCCTTCGGCTACGGTTGGGACAATGGCTGGCGCATCAATGCGGCCTACACCTACAACCGGTCCAAGTACCTGGGCAGCGGCAACGACGCGCGCGACACGCAGCTGGGCATCGTCGATGGCGCCAAGGTGATCGGCCAGCCGGAGCAGATCCTGGTGGTATCGGCCGACTGGCAGGGTGAGAACTGGAACTTCGGCCTGTCCGGTCGCTACCTGGGCGAACGCTACCTGGATGCGGCCAACGTCAACAAGCTGCCCTCGGCCACCGTGTTCAACGCCAACATCGGCTTCGACCTGCAGGGCCTGTCGCCGCGCCTGAAGGGCATGGGCGCCAACCTGGTGGTGAGCAACCTGACCGACAAGCGTTATCTTGCAGGGGTGGACGGCCGCGACAACGCCTTCATCGGCGCCCCGCGCACCGTCGGCATCTCCTTCCGCGTGGACCTGTGAGTGTGACCCTGTGACTGATACCGGCCGACGCCGACTGTTGCAGGCCGGCGTCGCCGCCGGCCTTTCGCCGCTGCTGCCCAGCATCGCCCGGGCAGCAGCGATCGCCCCTGCGCCGCGCGCGCGCAGCCTGCAGGACCTGCAGCACATCGTGGTGTTCATGCAGGAGAACCGCTCGTTCGATCACTACTTCGGCACGTTGCCGGGCGTGCGTGGCTTCGGTGACCGTTTCGTTGCCCCGGCATCGCCGCTGCCCGGTGGCGACCGCCCGCGCAGCCTGTGGCTGCAACCCGACGCCAGCGGACAACGCGCCATCGCCCCCTTCCCGTTGGATACCGCTGCGCACTTCGGCTACATGCGGGTGGAAGGCACGCCCCACACCTGGCCTGATGCACAGCAGGCATGGGACCACGGGCGCATGGCGCACTGGCCCAAGGCCAAGCAGAACCATTCGATGGGCTACTTCCAGCGCAGCGACATGCCGTTCCAGTTCGCCCTTGCCGATGCATTCACGCTGTGCGATGCCTACCACTGCGCGATGCAGGCCGGCACCAACCCGAACCGCGTGTTCCTGTGGACCGGCCACAACGACGCCCAGGGCCAGGCAGGCGGCCCGGTGATCGCCAATTCGCACGACAATTTCCCCGAGCTGGGCGGCCATCCGGACTCGTACCGCTGGGCCAGCTATGTCGAGCGGCTGCAGCAGGCTGGCGTGTCCTGGCAGATCTACCAGGACATGGCCGACAACTTCACCGACAACCCGCTTGCCGGGTTCGAGACCTTCCGCCAGGCGTACCGCGGCGACCCGGGGCATGACCCGGAGTTGCGCGCGCGCGGTGTCAGTACCCGTGGCCTGGCGCAACTGCGCGAGGACGCGATCAGCGGCCGCCTGCCGCAGGTGAGTTTCATCATTGCCGACGCAGCCGGCAGCGAGCACCCCGGTCCGTCCAGCCCCGCGCAGGGCGCCGCCTATACCGCGCGCCTGCTGGATGCACTGACCGCCGATCCAGAGGTGTGGAGCCGTACCGCCCTGCTGCTGATGTTCGATGAGAACGATGGCTTCTTCGACCATGTGCCGCCACCGGCACCGCCCTCCCCGCTTGGTGCCGGCTGGGCCGGTGCGTCGGCGGTCAGCACCGAGGGCGAATACCACCGCCACCCGGCACCCGGCGACGAGAAATACGATGCCGCCGAGCTGCGTGGGCGCCCCTATGGGCTTGGCCCGCGCGTACCGTTGTATGTGATTTCACCGTGGAGCCGCGGCGGCTGGGTCGACTCGCAGGTGTACGACCACACGTCGGTGTTGCGTCTGATCGAGCGCCGCTTCGGCGTCGCCGCGCCGGACATCTCGCCGTGGCGGCGTGCGGTCTGCGGTGATCTGAGCAACGCCTTCGACTTCGCCCAGCGCGACACCCGCCCCTTCGCCAAGGCGCTGCCCGATGTCACCGCGGTCGCCGCGCGCGCCGCCGCCCTGCCCGGCCGTACCGTGCCCGCGCTGCCCGATGGCCTGCATCCGGCCCGCCAGGAGCCAGGCGTACGTCCTGCACGGGCACTGCCCTATCGGCCGCAGGTGCAGGCCACATCGGTGGATGGCGCTGGTCTCACCCTGCAGCTGGCCAGCGATGGCGCCGCGACCGTGCTGCATGTCTACGACCGCCTGCACCTGGACGCCGTTCCGCGCCGTTTCACCGTGGTACCGGGTGCCCCGCTGCAGGATCGCTGGCCGCTGGATGCGCAGGGTCGTTACGATCTCTGGCTGCTGGGACCGAATGGATTCCATCGCCATTATCGCGGCGATGGCACGCTCGCGCCGCTGCACGCGCACGTGGAGCGCGCGGACGGCCAGATGCGTCTGACACTGCGCAATCCATCGCCTTCAGCGCGGAAGGTCCAGGTGCAGGCCGGAGCCTATGCCGGCCACATGCCTACCCGCGAACTGCAGCTGGTGGCTGGCGCGGAAACCGTACTGGCCTGGGATCCCGCGCCAACCGCAGGCTGGTACGACCTGATCGTGCGCTCGCAGGGCGTCGAGCAACGCCTCGCCGGACGTGCCGAAGACGGCCGGCCTGGCACCAGCGACCCTGCCATGGGCAGCGAACCGCTGCGCTTCGATCACGGCTGAAAGTGATTCTGTGGAGCCGGGCGCGTGCTCGGCTCCACAGGGTGGCCCATCCCGCTCAGGCCTCCTGCAACCCCGGCCGGCCATGCTCCACGGCATAGCGCTTCCAGCTCTGCAGCGCGCCGTTCGGCTGCATGACCGTATCGAGCGTCTTCATGTCACCGATCCAGGCATCACGGGTGACGTCGCACAGCACATAACCGCGCTTGTCCGTCGTCGCCTTCAGGTGCGGACTGTGCCACAGCTGGTTCTCTGCATAGGCATCCACGCCCTGCCCGTCCGCGCCCGACGTGATCGAAGTGGCCAGGAACTCACTGGAAATGACCCCGGAATCGGCATTGTCCTGCACCAGGTCACTGGCATAGTGGCGGTGCGCATCGCCACAGGCGGTTACCACGTTGCCGAAGCCCACCTTCTGGATGTGATCGAGCAGGCGCCGGCGGCTGGACAGATAACCGGACCACTGGTCGTCGGAGGCCTGCACCACGCCGTCCTTCTCGCGCAGGTAGTTGCCCAGCGAAACCTGGTGGGCGATGGTGTGCCAGCGCGGCGCGGCGTCGGCCAGGCCGTCGAACAGCCATTGCTCCTGCTTTGCGCCAACAATGCTGCGTTCGGGAGATTCGACCTGCCCGCGCTGCGCGATGTCCACCTGCTTGCTGCGGTACTGGCGGGTATCGAGCAGGTGCAGGTCCAGCAGCGTGCCATAGCGCGCGCGCCGGTACATCTGCATATGGCCGTCGCGCGGGAACGACGAAGCACGCAGCGGCATGTTCTCGTAGTACGCCTGGAATGCCTGTGCGCGGCGCAGCAGGAACACTTCACTGGGCGTGCCGTCCTGGTCCTCGGCGCCGGCCCAGTTGTTGTCCACTTCATGGTCGTCGAACGTGACGAACCACGGCGACGCGGCGTGCGCGGCCTGCAGGTCCGTATCGGTCTTGTATTGCGCGTAGCGCCGGCGATAGTCGTCGAGCGTGTAGGTCTGCGGGCCAACATGGTTGCGCAGGTTGGTGAACGGCTGGCCGTTCATCCTGCGCACGCCAGGCTGGCTTTCGCCCTCGTAGATGTAATCACCGTAATGGAACACGAAGTCGAGCGGCTCCTCGGCAATGTGCCGCCATGCACTGTAGTGCCCCTCCTCGTAGTGCTGGCAACCGGCCACCGCGAAGCGCACGCGGTCGACCCGTGCGTTGGCCGCAGGCAGGGTGCGGGTGCGGCCAATCGCACTGGCATGGCCTCCCACGGTGAAGCGGTACCAGTACGGCCGCCCCGGCAGCAGGCCGTCCAGTTCCACGTGCAGCGCATGGCCAAGCTCGGGGTGGGCCAGCGCCGTGCCCTGCCGCACCACGGTACGCATGCTCTCGTCGGCGGCCAGCTGCCATGCCACCGCCATCGGCCGGGGTGGCATGCCGCCACCGAACACCAGTGGCTCGGTGGCCAGCCGCGTCCACAGCACCACGCCGTCGGCCGACGGATCGCCCGACGCCACGCCGAGAGTGAACGGCGTACTGGCAAAGCGCGGCGATGCGAGCAGGTTGCGCGGATTCAGCGCTGCCACATCGTTCTGCGCGGCCAGCGCGCAGGCCGTTCCGGCCCACGCACCCAATGCGGAAAGTCCGGACAGGGCAAGGAAACGCCTGCGATTGATCGTATCCAAGACGGCCGCCCTCAGTTGTAGATGATGTGGAAATAGAAGAAACGGCCGTAGTCATCGATCTCTGTGCGGAAGCGCCCGTTCGGACCGGTGCTGTAGGTCGGCTGGGTGTTGAACAGGTTCTTGGCCTCGTACTTCAGCGTCACGTGCTTGCTGACCTTGTGGCTGAAGGCCAGGTTGAAGGTCATGTACGGGTCGTAGTACGAATCCAGCCACTGGGTATCGCCGAAGTCGACCAGCATCCGGCTGCGGTAGGTGCCGGATACGCGCAGCTGCGAGCTCTTCCACGGCATGCGCCAGATCACCGAGCCGTTCACCGACCAGTCCGGCTGGTACAGCAGGCGGTCCAGGCGGCGCTCGCTGCCGTCGCTGATGCGGTAGTTGGTCTGCCCGTCCAGGCGGGTGGCATTGAGGTACATGTCGAAACGGTGGCGGCCCCACTGCAGGTTGCGGTTGGCTACCGCGAACTCGACACCGCGCAGCGTCGACTCATCGGTGTTCATCGGCTGGGTGATCCGGTAGCGGATGTCGCCGACGTTCTCGAACGTGGTCAGGGTGTAGATGTCGTCCTTGATGACCTTGTCGAACAACGCCACCGAGACCAGGCCGTTGTTGCCGTTGAAGTACAGGTCCCAGGCAAGATCGAGGTTGGTCGAGCGGCGCGGCTGCAGCGAGGCATTGCCCTGCTTGATGGTGCAGAAGCCTCCGCCCAGCTCGTCGTCGCCGCAGCTGGTGCTGGTGGCCTGGGCGATGTTGCTGGGCGTCGGCCGGCCCAGCGTGCGGCTGGCGGAGAACCTCAGGCGCTGGTCTTCGCTCAGCTTGAAGGTGGCGTTCAGCGACGGCAGCAGGTTGTTGTAGCCGCCACTGCTCTTGCGGAATGCCGATGTGTAGGTGGTGCCACCATCCTCACTGAACGGGCTGAACGCATCGAAGGTGGTGTGGTCGTAGCGCAGGCCGCCGATCAGCAGCAGCCGGTCCCAGGCGTAATGCGCCGACACGTAGGCGTTGGCAATGTCTTCCACGTACTTGTAATCGCTGGTGAAGTCGGCATTCGGGTACGCCGCATCGTTGTTGCCCAGCTTCGGGTAAAGCTCGTCATGCCACTTGCGGTTGTCGATCAACGGGAAACCGGGAACGCTGCCAAGCAGGGTCGAACCCGGGTACAGATAGTCATTCAAGGTCGCGCTGGTCTTGTAGTAATCGAAATCGATGTCCTGCCAGATCTTCAGGTGGCGATACTCGGCACCGGCAGCCAGACCGAAACCGCGTGCATCGGCATCGATGTTGTAGCTGAAGTCGGCGCGCAGGTTGTCGATGCTTTCCTTGGCGTCGCGCGGCGAGATATAGGCCTGCGCCGGATTGAGCTTGAACGCCGAGCTGGTCAGCAGGCTGGAATCGGAAACACCCACGGCGTTCGGAAAACCATGGCTGTCGTTGGCATAGTCAACGAACAGGTTGCTCGGGTAGGCGCGCACGCCCCAGTAGACCTGGTTGTTGTGGAAGGTCTCTTCGGTGTGGCCGGCACGCAGGGTCAGCCGCGAGAGGTCACCGATATCCCAGTTGAAACTGGCGATCGCGCCGCGGTTGCTGCGGTCCCAGCGGTCGTGGCGGTTCTTGATGTAGATGCTGTTGATCTGGCTGGTGCCGCCGTCCTCGCTCTGGTTGCGTATCGGGAACTTGGCGTTGCCATACAGATCGGTCTTGTTCATCGTCGAGTTCTCGTAGAACCGGTACGAATACAGCAGCAGCGAGGCATAGAACGGGTCGTCCGATGGCTTCCATTCCAGCTTGGCCGAGCCACCGAAGTTGGTGATGTAGTTGGTGTAGGTGCCGGTGCTGAAGTTGCCCGGTGCGCGCAGGCCGTTCCAGCCTTTCGCCTCGTCGGGGCCGGTGGTTCCATCGGTGAGGTACTTGCCGGCATCGTTGTAATAGTAGTTCGATTCCACCCAGCGCTTGACGCTGTTGCGCGAGCGCTGTTCGTAGCGCGCGACCGCGACGATGCCGAACTGATCGTCGCCGCCGAACTGGTTGGAAAACACTGCCTTGGCGCTCTTGCCGAAGTGACCCAGGGTCTTGTGGTCGCCCCCCGCGCTGCGCCACACATTGGTCTCGGCCGTGGAATGGATGCCGGCCACGTCGGCGAACACGTACTTGCCGGAGCGGTCAAAGGCGCTGCGGCTGATGATGTCGATCACACCACCGATGGCATCCGGTGCCTGCTCGGCGCTGAAGCTCTTGTAGATGTCGGTGCGGGTGCCGATGTCGCTGGGAATCAGCTGCAGGTTGTTCATGCGCTCGCCGGAGCCACTGCCGCCCACGCTTGCGATCGCGATGCCGTCGATGGTCGTGTAGTTGAGATTGGCCTGCACGCCGCGCACGGTCACGTAACGCGGTTCGCCCGCATCTTCCACCGCACTCAGGCCGGGCGCGGCCATCAGGCTCTCGGCCAGCGTTTCATCGCCATAGCTGTCCATCTCGTCGTAGATCACCGAATCCTTGATCACCGGCGAGGTCTTCTTCTGATCGATGACCTCATGGGCGGCGATCACCTTGACCGTGCCCAGGGTCGGGGCCACCACCGCTTCCGGTGGGCGCGGTGCAGGTGCGGCCGGCCGGCTTTCCCGCGAGACCGGTGCCGCGTCGATGGCGATCACGTTGCCGTCCACCACCGTGTAGCGCAGGCCGGTGCCGGCCAGAAGCGTGTCCAGCGCCTGCTTGACGGTGGCTCCTCGCGGTACCGCGCCCGCCATGGGTGCAGCGCCCGCGCCGGCATACAGGAACTGCACGCCCGAACTGCGTGACAGCTGCTCCAGCGCCTGGCTCAGCGGCTGCGCGGCGATCGCTGCGGTGATCCGGGTCTCAAGCCCGTTGGCCGACGCCACCTGTGCATGCGCACCCAGACAGGGAGACAAGGCCAGTACCACCGACAGATAGAACTTCTTGCGCATCACGGTTCCTTGGAGGAGAGAGGACTGCTGGTACCGCGTCGGCAGGCGACGGCGGCTTCTCCCAAGTAAGAGCCGGCATCGGCGGAAGTGGAGAACGCCGATTCGATGAATTTTTTCTGACAACCGTTCGCCGAACCGCGGTCAACGGCTGGACACCCACACCGTGTCCGCTTCGCGGCGGATGACGAAGCGTGCGTCCCGCTGCAGGAATGCCTGCAGCGCTGCGACCCGGTGCGCCTCCAGGCTGCCTGACAGGCGCGCCGCGCGCGCCGCATCATCGGTCAGCCGCACCTGTACCTGGTTGTGGCGGTTGAAGGCAGCCGCCACCTCGTCCAGCCGCTCATCGCGGAACGACACCCGGCGCTGCTGCCAGTCCAGCAGCATGGACACCGGTATTTCCAATGGCTGCACCGCATGGCTGCGGTGATCGACTTGGACCACCTTCCCGGCAGGCAGCTGCGCCAGCCGTCGTTGCCCGCTGCCGGCGGTCCAGACCTCCACTTCGCCGGACACCACGCCGATGCGCGTACTCTGCAAACGGCGCGACACATCGAACACGGTGCCGATGTCGCGGATCCGCAGATCGCCAACCTGCACCTCGAACGGCCGGCGATCCGCTGCGATATCGAACGTGGCCTCGCCGCTCAGCAATTCAACCCGACGGCTGAACCAGCCGATGTTCACCCGCAGACGGCTGTCTGCGTTCAGGCGCACCTGCGTCCGGTCAGCCAGCACCACCTCACGCAGTTGCCCGTGGCCGGCGATCAGCATCTGTTCGCGAGGCATCAGCCACGGCACCAGTCCGGCCACCATCAACAGGCAGCAGGCCACCGCAGCCACCCGCCTCCAGAGTGGTCGGCGTGATCGCGATGCGACCACGGCGCGCGGCACGGGCACCGGTACGGCAAACAACGGCACGACTTTCGCCGTTGCCGGCAGCTCCGGCAACGCGGCCCTGTCCCCCTGCTCCTGTCCGTACGCCACCATCACCGCGCCTACCTGCCGGTGCACGTGCAGGACGTGCAGGTACGCGCGTATGTGTTCGGGAGAGCGCTTCATCCATGCCATGAACTCGATGCGCTGAGCGGCGCTCAGGTCACCCTCGCGGTTGCACAGGAACCAGTGCGCGGCCTGCTCGGCCACCTCGTCATCCATCGCTGCAGGCTCCTGCCGGTTCATCCATCCTTCCCGGCGCCGAGCGCCTTCCTGCAGGCATCCAGTCCCTTGCCGATGTGCTTGCGCACCATGTGCACCGACACATCCAGCTGTGCCCCCACCTGCCGGCAATCCAGCCCATCGCGATAGTGCAGCTCCATCACCCGCCGCGTTGTCGGCGGCAGTTGCGCGATGGCGCCGCGGATTCCGCTCCAGCGCTGTGCCCGCTCGAAATCAGCTTCGATGTCCTCCTCGCTGCGCAGTACCTCGGCCAGCAGGTCGACGTCCTCGATCTGTGGCAGGCCGGAGCGCGAGCGTGCCTGTTCACGCGCCAGGTTGGCCGCCACCGCGAACAGATAGGCTTCGGGATTCTCGATCGCCTGGGCATCTTCGCCGGTACTGCGCAGCAGCCGCAGGTAGACCTCCTGGGCCAGGTCCTCGGCATCGGCAGCCTGTGAACCACGCCGAAGGAAGAAGCCACGCAGCAGGCGGCGCCGCAAGGCATAGCTCTTCTCCCAGATCCTGACGCTGTTCACAACCGACCAACCACCCCGAGGCTGGAAAACCCAGCAGGGTGCACACCAACGATGACATCCGCATTGCAGCGCTGCATGGCCAAGCGAAGGTTCGCGCAGACCCAATCGTCGCCCGTCTACCCGCCAGCCGATACGGCGCCTACGCTTGTCTCCTCGGCAGCCACCACGGCCGCCCCCGCGCCACGGACCTGCCGGCGCGACTCCGCTCCAGAGCTGTCGCCCTGCCGGCGGTGCCGTGCAGGTGCAGAACCGGCGCTCTCTGGAGACGCAGCATGAACCAGGCACATTTCCCTCTCGACGCCGATCCGCAGGAAACCCGCGAATGGCGCGAGTCCCTGCAGGCGGTGATCGAGGCCGGCGGCCGCCCCCGCGCGCACTATCTGCTGGACCAGCTCGATGCACTCGATGTGCAGCAGCATGGCGACCTGCACACCCGCGCGTGGACCGCCTACACCAACACGATTCCCCCCGAACGCCAGCCCGCCTACCCGGGTGACCTGGCCATCGAGCGGCGGTTGAACGCGATGATCCGCTGGAACGCCATGGTGATGGTGCTGCGTGCCGGCAGGCATTCCAATGTCGGCGGCCACATCGCCACCTACCAGTCCGCAGCAGTCATGTATGACGTGGGCTTCGATCACTTCTTCCGTGGACGGACCGAAACCTTCGACGGCGACATGATCTACATCCAGGGTCATTCGGCCCCGGGCATCTACGGCCGGGCGTACGTGGAAGGCCGCATCAGTGCCGAGCAGATGGACAACTTCCGCCGCGAAGCCGGACGCGAGGGCCTGTCCTCGTATCCGCACCCGCGGCTGATGCCCGGGTTCTGGCAGTTTCCCACCGTGTCGATGGGCCTGGGCCCGCTGACGGCGGCCTATCAGGCCCGCTACATGCGCTACCTGGAATACCGGGGCCTGAAGCAGCACCAGGGCCGCAAGGTCTGGGCCTTCCTTGGTGACGGCGAAATGGACCAGCCCGAATCGCTGGCGGCCATTTCGCTGGCCGGGCGCGAGCGCCTGGACAACCTGGTGTTCGTGGTCAACTGCAACCTGCAACGTCTGGACGGACCGGTGCGTGGCAACGCCAAGGTGATCCAGGAACTGGAAGGCACCTTCCGCGCCGCCGGCTGGAACGTGATCAAGGTGATCTGGGGCAGCGGCTGGGACGAGCTGCTGGCACGCGATCATAGTGGGCTGCTGCGCCAGCGCATGATGGAGTGCGTGGATGGCGACTACCAGACCTTCAAGTCGCAGAGCGGCGCCTACGTGCGCGAACACTTCTTCGGGCGCTACCCGGAACTGCTGGCGCTGGTGGCGCACATGAGCGACGACGAGATCTGGGCACTGGCACGCGGCGGCCACGATCCGCAGAAGGTATTTGCCGCCTACCAGCAGGCGGTGAACACCAGCGGTCGCCCGAGCGTGGTGCTGGCCAAGACGGTGAAGGGCTTCGGCATGGGCGAGGCCGGCGAAGGCCAGAACATCAACCACCAGCTGAAGAAGATGAGCGCCGACGCGGTGCGTGCGTTCCGTGACCGCTTCGACCTGCCGGTCAGCGACGGGCAGCTGGAAGAGATGCCCTACCTGCGCCCGCAACCGGGCAGCGCCGAGGCGCTCTACTTCGCGCAGCGTCGCCAGGCGCAGGGCGGCCAGCTGCCGGCACGGCTGACCCAGGTCGATCCGTTGCCGCTGCCGCCGCTGTCCACGTTCAACGTGCAGTTGCAGGGCAGCGGTGATCGTGGCCAATCCACCACCATGGGCTTCGTACGCATCCTCACCACCCTGCTCAAGGATCCCGAACTGGGCAGGCTGGTGATCCCGATCGTGCCCGATGAATCGCGTACCTTCGGCATGGAAGGGCTGTTCCGCCAGATCGGCATCCATTCCTTCCTGGGCCAGCTGTACACCCCGCAGGACGCCGGCCAGCTGAGCTATTACAAGGAGTCCAAGGACGGCCAGATCCTGCAGGAAGGCATCAACGAATCCGGCGCAATCTGTTCGTGGATCGCAGCGGGCACCGCGTACAGCAACCACGGCCTGGCCACGATTCCGTTCTACATCTTCTATTCGATGTTCGGCCTGCAGCGCGTCGGCGACCTGGCCTGGGCAGCGGCCGACGCGCGCACCCGTGGCTTCCTGCTTGGCGCCACCTCCGGCCGCACTACCCTGATGGGCGAAGGCCTGCAGCACGACGATGGCCACAGCCACGTGCTGTCCTCGGTGATTCCAAGCTGCGTGTCCTACGACCCGACCTACAACTTCGAACTGGCAGTGATCATCCACGACGGCCTGCGCCGCATGTATGTGGACCAGGAAGACATCTACTACTACATCACCCTGCTCAACGAGAACTACCCGCACCCTGCACTGCCTGACGGCGCCGAAGCCGGCATCCTGAAGGGGCTCCATCTGCTGCGTCCCGCCGCTGCCGACAGCACGGCACAGCCTCGCGTGCAGCTGATGGGCAGTGGCGCGATCCTGCGCGAGGTGCTGGCCGCCGCCGATCTGCTGCAGCAGGATTTCGCCATCGCAAGCGATGTCTGGAGTGCCACCAGCCTGACCGAACTGCGCCGTGATGGCCTGGCTGCCGAGCGCTGGAACCTGCTGCATCCGGCCGACCCGCCGCGCGTTCCCTACGTGCAGCAGTGCCTGCAGCACCATGCCGGGCCGGTGGTGGTGGCAACCGACTACATGAAGATCGTCGGCGACCAGATCCGCCCCTTCATCAACGACCGGCGCTTCATCGCACTCGGCACCGATGGCTTTGGCCGCTCGGATACACGCGAATCGCTGCGCACGTTCTTCGAAGTCGATCGCCACTTCATCGTACTGGCGGCACTGAAGGCCCTGGCCGACGACGGGCATGTGGAACGGGGCCTGCTGCAGCAGGCGATCGACCGGTACGGCATCGACACCGGCAAGCCCGATCCCGCCGCGGCATGACAGAACAGCAACGGCACCCGCAGAGCAAGCTTCTGTGGGTGCCGTTGCATCACATCACTACGGCAACCGCTTGAACAGGTTGGTCTGCAGGATCGGCGTGCCGTCATGGCCGAAGAAGGCCTTTGTCTCGGTCATCGTTGAACGATCGGCGGCCACCGTGTACACGCGGGTGGACGCCGGCGCGCCATGATCGACCAGCTGCATCACCAGCGTATTCGGCGCCGGCAGTTTCAGCGTTGCCTGGTTGGCGCCGTAGCTGCCGGTCAACGCCGCGGGCGTGCCATCCAGTGCCAGCGTACCGTCGGATTTCATGGTCTTGCCGTCATGCAGGACGATGTCCACATGCGAGCTCCACCTGCCCGCACCGGCATCCTTGAATTCCAGCACGACCTGTTGCGGCCGCTGCGCCTCAGGAAGAGCGGAGGTGGCGATCTCCAGCGACCAGCGGCCGAGCAGGGGCGAACGCATAGCGTCGGCCGCCTGCGCCGTCGATGCCTGCAGCGGAAGAAGGGCCAGCAGCACAGCAGAAAACAGCTTCATGTGAGTCTCCTGTCGAGTGAAGAACCGTCTGCGCAACGTGCACGATGGCCGCACCACCCGGACTCTGCAGCCACCGGGGCAGGCGCGTAACGAACTGCATCACAGTGCGGCAGTCCGATCCGGGGCCAGGCCCCACGGGGTGAGCATTCATCGAGGTGATTCCGCCGCGCTCAGCCGTTCCATCCCAGCCCGCGCGGCTCGTTGCTGAAGCCTGCGGCCCGCAGCGCGTCCACCAGCGCGCCGCGATGCACCGGCACATCATTGATCCGTTCCAGGGTGAAGGACAGGCGCCGCCCCCGGCGCAATGCCACCGCCAGGGCCTGTGCAGCGGCAACCAGAGTATTGGCCGCATCCTCTGCCCCGCCCTCGATCCAGCTGGACAGTTGCCGCCCGCCCTGCGCCAGGTACAGCAGCAACCGGCCGTTGCCGATCACCACCATCGCGCCGGAACGCCGCAGCGGACGTGCACCGGCCACCGGCTGCGGCCACGGCAGCAGGCTGCCGAAGGGATTGGCCGGATCCAGCGCTGACAGCGCGACAACCGACAGCTCACGCGGCACACGCTCGGACAGCTCGCGCAGATGGTCGATGGTGCCGCGCTCTGCAAACTGTGCTCCGCCCAGCCCCGCCACGAAGCGGCCGCGCAGGACCTGCCCGGCATCTTCCATGCCTCGATAGACAGGCTGCAGTGCAGGGAACCCACCGGTTACCGCTTCGGTCATTGCCGCCGCCCGGGTCACCACCCGGTAGCGATCAAGCAGGCCTTCGCCCAGCGCCAGCGCCCGCACGGTGTCGTTGCTGCGCTCGCGGGGCAGCAACGACCATCGCCCCGCCAGGGTCGGCCCGCTGGCAATGGCCGGGTCCAGCGCCGTGGCCCGCGCGTCCAGCATCGGCATGAAGCGGAAACCCCGCGTGCGCCGCGAGGCCGACGCAACGCGCGCCCGCTGCTGGCGCACGCCGGCCAGGGCCCGCAACGGCGACCACAGGTCGCTGCTCACTTCGCCCCTCCAGGCCAGCTGCCACAGCGCCAGCTGGAAGTCCTCGGCCGCCGCCGCACTGCCGGCCAGGCGCGACTGCACCTGCGTGGCCAGCTGCCGCGCGAAGTAGGCGCCGCCATCGGCCAGGACCTGCACGATGGCGTCCTGCATCGGTGTACGCAGCGCCGGATCCGCTTCCGGCAGCAGCGGCAACGTTTCGGCGGCATGTTCCTGCAGGTGCAGCGACACCAGGCCGTCGTCGTCACCCAGCCGCCCGTGCCCGGCCCACAGCACCATGCCGGTCGCCAGCAGCTCATCAAGCAGGGCCGGTGCGTAGTCGCGTACCCGGGCCGGCAGGACCTGGTGTTCCCAGACCGAAACCGGCAGCGGCAACCCCGCCAGCTGCTCGACCACACGGGCAACGCCGTCGCTGCCCTCAAGCATGGCCGCAACGGCACCATTGCGGGCACGCCCGGCGCCGCCCTCCAGCAATACCCCCTGCCCCTCCAGCAGCAGGCGCACATAGGCTGCCGGTGGCACCGGCCGGGTGGCTTCACGTGCGGCCTGCAGCGACCGCAGGCGCAGACGCTGCAATACATCTTCGCTGACCCATTCGTGCACTACGTCCGGCGACGGATGCACCCCCTCATTTTCCTGCTGTCGCCGCGCTGCGCCGAAATTGCCACGCAGCACCCGCCCCTGCTCCTGCAGCCTTTCCAGCGCGCCGTCGACCACCGCCACACCCAGCCCGAACCGCTTGGCCAGCGCGCTGCTGGTGAAAGGCGCATGCGTACGTGCGTGGCGGGCCAGCAGATCGCCGAGGGGATCGGGCATGCCTGCAAGAAACACCTCGGGCAGGCCGCCCGGCAGCGCCGTACCCAACGCATCGCGCACACGTGCGGCGTCCTCCACGGCGACCCACTGCGTGCGGCCGGCAATTGAAGCCGGGATGGCGCGCTGCTGCGCCTGCAGCGCTGCCAGGTGCACTTCCACGCATTCCGGATCGGACAGGCGCAGCGCCAGGTCCGATGCAGCCAACGGTCCCAGCTCGCGCAGCAGGTCGGACACGCCTTCCATGCCATGGGCCCTGCGCGCAGGTTCCAGCCGCTGCAGTTCACGTTCAACCTGATCGACCACCCCCGCATCCAGCAGTTCGCCCAGATCTACCTGGCCCAGCAGCTCGGCAAGCAGGCCACTGTCCAGTGACAGCACCGAAGCACGGCGCTCGGCCAGCGGTACGTCCGCCTCGTACATGAACTCGGCGACATAGCCGAACAGCAGATTGGCCGCGAACGGCGAAGGCACCTCGGTCGCGACGTCCAGCAACTGCACCTGGCCGCGTTGAACGCGTTGCATCAGTGCGTCCAGCGCATCCAGGTCGTAGACATCCTGCAGGCACTCGCGGGCGGTCTCGATCAGGATCGGGAACTCCGCATGGGCCTGCGCGATCTCCAGCAACTGGCCGGCGCGCAGGCGCTGCTGCCACAGCGGCGATCGACGCCCCGGCGTGCGACGCGGCAACAGCAGTGCGCGCGAGGCACACTCGCGGAAGCGCGCCGCGAACAGTGCCGAATGACCGACCGCCGCGGTGATCGTACGGCGCAACCGCTCCGGTTCGAACACGAACATGTCCGCCCCCGGAACGCGCCCGGTACTGTCGGGAATCCGCGCGATGATGCCATCGTCGCTGGCGACCACGGCCGGGTCGATGCCCCAGCGCTCGCGCAATCGTGCTGCCACCGCCAATGCCCACGGATCATGCACGCGGCGGCCATACGGCGAATGCAGCATCACCCGCCAGTCGCCCAGCTCGTCGCGGCAACGTTCCACCACCAGGCGCAGATCGGTGGGCAGCACGCCCGTGGCCTGCCGCTGCTCGGCGACCAGGCCGAGCATGTTGCTGATCGCGTTGGCGTCCAGGCCACTGGCCTGCAGGCGTGCGTGCAGCGCCGTCGCAGGGGTGTCACTGCTATCGATGTGCGCCTCCAACGCGGCAAGAAACGCGCCGATGGCCTGTCCCAGTTCGGCAGGGCGGCCCACACCTTCGCCACGCCAGAACGGCAGGCGCGCCGAACGTCCGGGCGCGGGCGTCACCACCACCTGATCGTGGGTGATCTGGTCGATCCGCCATGAGGTCGCGCCCAGCGTGATCACATCATTCACCCGCGACTCGTGGACCATCTCCTCGTCCAGCTCACCGACGCGACGCGATCCGGCCCGCTCTTCTCCTTCAGGCAGCACCACGCTGTACATGCCACGGTCGGGAATGGTGCCGCCGCTGGTAACCGCCAGTTGCTTCGCACCAGGGCGAGCGCTGAGCTCACCACTCTGCCGGTTCCATACCAGCCGCGGCCGGAAGCCGGCGAAATCCTCGGACGGGTAGCGGCCGGAAAGCATGTCCAGCACGGCGTCGAAAGCACTGCGCGGGAGTGAGCGGTACGGCGCGGCACGGCGTACCCGCGCATACCAGGCATCGGCCTGCCACGGCTCCATCGCCACCGCCGCCACCGTCTGCTGGGCCAGCACATCAAGCGGGTTGCGCGGCGGAGCGATGGCCTCGATGCGTCCGGCCAGCATGCTGTCCACCACCACGGCGGCATCGATCAGGTCGCGCCGCGTACGCGGATACACCAGACCGCGGGACATGCCGCCCACCTGGTGGCCGGCGCGACCAACGCGCTGCAGGGCGCTGGCCACCGACGGCGGCGCGGCCACCTGTATCACCAGGTCAACCAGCCCCATGTCGATCCCCAGCTCCAGGCTGGACGTGGCCACCACGCAGCGCAGTGCACCCGATTTCAGCGCCTGCTCGATCTCGCCGCGCTGCTCCTTGGAGACCGACCCGTGATGCGCGCGTGCAATCAGTGCCGGCGCAGCGGAGACCCGGTTGACCGTACTGCCGGTGAAAGAGCCATAGGCCAACCCGCTACCCGAATCGCCACGGATTGCGCCGTCTTCGCCACTGCGTCCGGCGTGCAGCTCGTTCAGGCGTGCGGTCAGCTTTTCGGCTACGCCACGCGAATTGGCAAAGACAATCGTCGAGCGATGGCGCAGCACGTTGTCGAGAATGCTTGCCTCCACGTGCGGCCAGATCGAGCCGATCCGCGCGCCGCCGTCGCGCTCCCCGGGCGTGCCCTGCGTAGTCAGGCTGGACATGTCTTCCACCGGCACCACGATGCGCATCTGCAGCTGCCGCGCCGAGCCGGGTTGGACCACGCTCACCGGGCGGTCGCCGCCCAGGAACGCCGCCACCTCGTCGACCGGCCGCACCGTGGCCGACAGGCCGATGCGCTGCGCCGGTTCGTGCAGCAGCGCATCCAGCCGTTCCAGGCTCAGCGCCAGATGCGAACCGCGTTTGCCACCGGCCACTGCATGGATTTCATCGAGGATGACGGTCTGCACATCGCGCAGGATCTCGCGTGCCTGCGAGGTCAGCATCAGGTACAGCGACTCGGGCGTAGTGATCAGGATGTCCGGCGGCCGCCGCACCAGCCCTGCACGTTCACTGCTGGAGGTATCGCCGGTACGCAATGCGACGGTCAGCTGCACCGCCGGCTCGCCGCGTCGGGCGCGCTCGTCGGTGATGCCCTGCAGCGGCACCTGCAGGTTGCGCTGCACGTCGCTGCCCAGCGCCTTGATCGGCGACAGGTAAAGCACGCGGGTGCGCCGCACCGGCTTGGCCGACGGCGCTGCACGCGCTTGCCGATCACGCTCGCCGAACAGCTGGTCGATGGCATGCAGGAATGCGGCAAGCGTCTTGCCCGATCCGGTTGGCGCGATGACCAGGGTATGTTGGCCAGCACCGATCGACGACCAGGCCTGATCCTGCACCGGCGTGGAGGCGTCGAACGCGGCACGGAACCAGGCCTGCGTCGCGGGATGGAAGCGATGCAGCGGGTCCTGCAGGGAATCAGGCGGCGTCATGGTGCATCGATCATACCCAGCTGCGCCCGTTGGCCGGACCTTCGCAGGCGCTGGTTGCATCAGGCAGCTGATCCGGGGTCGACGACAAAGGCCCCGAGCGTAGCCATCCTGCCGTCACCGAAACACCAGACGTCGCTGCAGGAAGGTGGCCTTCTTCGCACTGGTCATCGACGTGCTCCGCTCGGCGGTCATGGTGCGAACCTGGCACCGCGATCGTGGGCCGCAGGCCAACGCGACGCACAAAGAAAACGCCCGCAGATCCTGGATCTGCGGGCGCTCTTTGCATCTGGCGGAGTGAGAGGGATTCGAACCCTCGATAGAGCTTTTGACCCTATACTCCCTTAGCAGGGGAGCCCCTTCAGCCGCTCGGGCATCACTCCGGGGTTTTCTCCGCGTCTGGTGCGTTGCACCTCAGCGGGGCGTGAATCATAACGTTAATCACGCGCGAAGGTAAAGCCTTATTCCGCAGAATTTTCACCACCGGTGCTGCCGGCTTCGTCACCACGCTGGATGCGCTGGTAGATCTCTTCGCGATGCACGGCGACGTCCTTCGGCGCAGTGATGCCGATACGCACCTGGTTACCCTTGACGCCAAGCACGGTGACGCTCACCGAGTCACCGATCATCAGGGTTTCGCCGACGCGGCGAGTCAGGATCAACATTTTTTTAAGTCTCCATGGAACCGTGTGGAAGGGTATCCCCCACCGGCTTGACGCTCCGTCAAGAAGCGCGCCCACGACAAAGGGAAAAGATTCGCAATGGTACCGTCAGCCGTCCCGCTCCTACAAGGAGGGGGACGGCAGGGGTTCATCACAGGCGGGGGCTGACCCATTCGACGACCGCAGCCAGCGCGGTAGCAAGGGCGGGCCCGTCCTCGCCACCACCCTGGGCGAGGTCCGGGCGTCCGCCGCCCTTGCCCCCGATCTGACCGGCGATATGGGACAACAGTTCCCCGGCCTTGACCTTGCCCATTGCACTGCCGTTCACGCCCGCGACCAGGGCCGCCTTGCCGTCCTGGGCACCGGCCAGCACGATCACCGCATCGCCCAGCTGCTGCTTCAGGCGGTCCATGGCATCGCGCAGGGCCTTGGCGTCGAAGCCTTCCAGGCGGACAGCCAGAACCTTCACACCGGCGACCTCGACGGCCTGGCCGGACAGGTCGGCGGTGGCGCCGGCGGCGACCTTGGCCTTCACGGCCTCCAGCTCGCGCTCCAGCTGCTTCTGGCGCAGGCCCAACGCACGGATCTTCTCGACCACGTCGGCAGCACTGCCACCCAGCAGCTCGGCGGCCTCGGCCAGGCGGGCCTCCTCGGCATCCACGTAGTCCAGCGCGCCCTGGCCGGTGACGGCCTCGATACGACGCACACCGGCAGAGACACCGCCTTCGGAGGTGATCTTGAACAGACCGATGTCACCGGTCCGGTTGACGTGGGTGCCACCACACAGCTCGGTGGAGTAGTCGCCCATCTTCAGCACGCGCACGTTCTCGCCGTACTTTTCGCCGAACAGGGCCATCGCGCCGAAGTCGAGCGCTTCCTGCATGCCCATGTTGTGCACTTCGGCGGCGTTGTTGGCGCGCACCTGCTGGTTGACCTTGCGCTCGATGATCGCCAGTTCCTCGGCGCTGATCGGCTGGAAATGCGAGAAATCGAAGCGCAGGCGGTCCGGCGCCACCAGCGAGCCCTTCTGCTGCACGTGGGTGCCCAGCACTTCGCGCAGGGCAGCATGCAGCAGGTGGGTCGCCGAGTGGTTGAGGATGGTGGCGCCACGGCGCTCGCCATCGACCTGGCCGGACAGCACGTCACCGATCTTCAGGCTGCCCTGGGTGAGCTTGCCGACGTGGCCATGGAACTGGCCCGCGAACTTCTGGGTATCGCTCACCTGCAGCTGTACGCCGGCAGCGGACAAGGTGCCGGTGTCGCCGACCTGGCCACCGGACTCGGCGTAGAACGGGGTCTGGTTGGTCAGCACGATGACCTCGTCACCGGCCTGGGCAGCGTCCACCGGGCGACCATCCTTGAGGATCGCCACCACGCCGAGGCCGTCGGCCTGCAGGCGGTCATATCCCAGGAAGACAGTCGGCTTGAGCGTGGCGACCAGATCGGCCGACAGCGTCACGCCACCGCCGAACTTGCCGGCGGCACGCGCGGTCTCGCGCTGCGTCTCCATCGCGGCATTGAAGCCGTCGATGTCCACGGTCAGGTCACGCTCGCGGGCGATGTCCTGGGTCAGGTCGAGCGGGAAGCCGTAGGTGTCGTACAGGCGGAACGCGTCCACGCCCGGGATCACGCCATTGCTGACCTTGGCCGCAACGTCGTCGAAGATCTTCATGCCCGAGTCCAGCGTCTCGGCGAAACGCTCTTCTTCTGCCTGCAGGGCACGCACCACGGTATCGGCCTGTGCCTGCAGTTCCGGGTAGGCCTCGCCCATCTGCTCGACCAGGGTCGGCACCAGCTTGCTGAAGAACGGCTGGCGCACGCCCAGCATCCAGCCGTGTCGCAGTGCGCGGCGGATGATCCGGCGCAGCACGTAGCCGCGGCCTTCGTTGGACGGCAGCACGCCATCGACGATCAGGAACGAACAGGCGCGGATGTGGTCGGCGATCACGCGCAACGACTTGTTTTCCAGATCAGCAGTGCCGGTCAGCTCCGATGCCTTGCGGATCAGCGCCTGGAACAGGTCGATCTCGTAGTTGGTATGCACGTGCTGCAGGATCGCAGCCAGGCGTTCCAGGCCCATGCCGGTGTCCACGCACGGCGCCGGCAACGGCATCAGCGTGCCGTCCTGCTGGCGATCGAACTGCATGAAGACCAGGTTCCAGATCTCGATGAAACGGTCACCGTCCTCGTCCGGCGAGCCCGGCGGGCCACCGGCGATATGGTCACCGTGATCGTAGAAGATCTCGGTGCACGGACCGCAGGGACCGGTATCGGCCATCTGCCAGAAGTTGTCCGAGGCGAACGGCGCGCCCTTGTTGTCGCCGATGCGGACGATCCGGTCTTCCGGAATGCCGATCATGTCGCGCCACAGTGCGTAGGCCTCGTCGTCGGTCTGGTAGACCGTCACCAGCAGGCGCTCGGCCGGCAGCTTCCAGACCTGGGTCAGCAGCTCCCAGGCCCAGGCGATCGCATCCTTCTTGAAGTAATCGCCGAAGGACCAGTTGCCCAGCATTTCGAAGAAGGTGTGATGGCGGGCGGTGTAACCCACCTGGTCGAGATCGTTGTGCTTGCCACCGGCACGCAGGCAGCGCTGGACGTCGGCCGCGCGCACGTAGCTGCGCTTTTCCGCGCCCAGGAAAACGTCCTTGAACTGCACCATGCCGGAGTTGGTGAACAGCAGGGTCGGATCGTTGCCCGGCACCAGCGGCGCCGACGGCACGATGGTGTGGCCTTTGCCCTTGAAGAATTCAAGGAAGTCGCTGCGGATCTGGGATGTCGTGAATTTGGCGGATGCGTTCATGGGGGCTGGCAGTCTGCGGGCCGGGGCCCGTGCCGCCGGCCGCAGTGGCCAGGGTCGAACGGACCGCCGAAACCCCAAAGGGTATCAGGCCCGGCGCCATCAGTCTCAGTCGTCCGGATCGTAGCGGGTCGCGCGGCGGATGCTGTCGCCATCGAAGCCCCGGCGGGCCAGCAGATCGGCGGCCTTGCGGCGCTGCGCGAGGTCCTGCGGACCGGCCTCACCAAAGCGGCGACGGACCAGATCCCGGGCATTCTCCGTCCAGTCGCCCTCGAAGGTATCCATCGCGGCAGTGATCTGCTCGCTGTCCAGCCCGTGGGTTCCCAGCTCGGCACGTACATGGATGGGGCCATAGCCCGTATTGGCGCGCATGCGCACCAGATTCTCGGCAAACCGGTTGTCGTCCTGCCAACCGGCCTCGGTCAGCTTGTCGACCGCCGCCTGCGCAGCCTCGTCCTCGATGCCCCGGGACGTCAGCTTGCGGGTCAGCTCCTTGCGCGAGTGCTCACGACGGACCAGCAGGCCCAGGGCGCGCTGGACAGGCGTCTGTTCGCGTACGCGGCGCTTGCGGCCGGGTGCCGGGGCGTCGGAATCGTTCATTCTCGCCTTCAATCAAATGCGCCGTCCCTGGCGCGTCCCCCGTCGGGGAAACCGAATCTGCAGGACAGGGCGACGTCACTGACGGCGCCGCCCTGCCCCACAGCAAGCCTTTACTCGTCGTCGCCTTCGTCTTCGCCTTCCTCACGGACGGCTTCGGTCGGCTGGAACTTCTCGCGCAGCTCAGCCTCAAGCTTGGCGGCAACCTGCGGGTTGTCGCGCAGATAGCCACGGGCGTTGTCCTTGCCCTGGCCGATGCGCTCTTCACCGTAGCTGTACCAGGCACCGGCCTTCTCGACCAGCTTGGCTTCGACACCCATATCGATCAGCTCGCCTTCGCGGCTGATGCCTTCGCCGTACAGGATCTCGGTGATGACCTGCTTGAACGGGGGCGCCAGCTTGTTCTTGACGACCTTGATCTTGGTCTGGTTGCCGATGATCTCGTCGCCCTTCTTGATCGCGCCGATACGGCGGATGTCCAGGCGCACCGAGGCATAGAACTTCAGCGCGTTGCCGCCGGTGGTCACTTCCGGGCTCTGGCCCGGCATCATCACGCCGATCTTCATGCGCAGCTGGTTGATGAACACCACCAGGGTGTTCGAGCGCTTGATGTTGCCGGTCAGCTTGCGCAGCGCCTGGCTCATCAGACGCGCCTGCAGACCCGGCAACTGGTCGCCCATCTCGCCTTCGATTTCAGCCTTGGGGGTCAACGCGGCGACCGAGTCGACCACCAGGATGTCCACCGAACCGGAGCGCACCAGCATGTCGGCGATTTCAAGCGCCTGCTCACCGGTATCCGGCTGCGACAGCAGCAGATCGTCGACATTGACGCCCAGCTTGCCTGCGTAGATCGGGTCCAGCGCGTGCTCGGCATCGATGAAGGCGGCGGTGCCACCCAGCTTCTGGCACTCGGCAATGGCCTGCAGGGTCAACGTGGTCTTGCCGGAGGATTCCGGACCGTAGATTTCCACCACGCGGCCCTTGGGCAGGCCACCAATGCCCAATGCGATATCCAGCATCAGAGAACCGGTCGGGATCGCCTCGACGGGCTCGACCACGCGGTCGCCCATGCGCATCACCGAGCCCTTGCCGAACTGCTTTTCGATCTGGCCCAGAGCTGCAGCGAGGGCGCGCTTCTTGTTCTCGTCCATCGGATTGGTCCTTGCAGAGGTCACGTCGTTGGAGGTGCTGTCTTTGGAAGTCTTCTTGGCCATGGGTTCACTTTAAGGCTGGCGTATCGCACAGGCTGAGATTCTGCCCGGCGTTCGGAAAAAAATTATCGGACATCCGTACCAACCTCAGCAGAACCAGAGAATCGCCACAAAAGACCGCGGGAATTGCAGGATGAATCGTCAACGGTTCGGTCGCAGCAGCCCGCAGTACAGGCCCTCGATCGAGAAATCCTGGTCTGGAAGCACGTCAATCGGCTTGTAATCGGGATTGCGCGGCAGCAGGCGGATGCGATCCTTGGCGATCTTCAGCAGCTTGACGGTGATCTCGTCATCGATGCGGGCCACCACGATCTGTCCGGAATGGGCATCGCGCGTGCGGTGCACACCGATCAGGTCGCCATCGAAGATGCCTTCGTCAATCATCGAATCGCCCTGCACTTTCAGCAGGTAGTCCGGTGCCGGCGAGAAGAACACCCGGTCCAGCACCACGAAATCATCCGAGCCGATGTCGGCGCCGATCGGCAGACCGGCAGCAACCCGACCCAGGATCGGCAGACGCAGGACGCTGTCGGGCAGGCCCGGTTCGGCAAGCCTCTCCACCGGCGGTGCCTGCACCAGGCGGATGCCGCGGGCCTGGCCCGGCACGCGACGGATCGCCCCGGCCTGCTCCAGCGCCTCCAGGTGATACTGCGCTGCGCGTACGCCCTTGAAGCCGAAGGCACGCGCGATTTCAGTCTGCGAAGGGGGTGCGCCTTCGCTTTCGATACGCTCGGCGATCAACTGCAGGATCGCCTGCTGGGTGTCGGTCAGGTCCATGGTTAGTAGTATTACTACTAACGTCCGGGACTGCAAGTGCCGAGGGCGATTCCGGGAGGAGCGAAAGCGGCCAGGCATGGCCCGGCGCTACCGGGAATGCGGCGCGGCTGGTTGGGGGCGGCAAAGGCAGAAGCAGCCGACCCGCGGCAAGCACACTACGTGTGCTTGCCGCTTCTCCAGATCGAGAACAGGATCCACACCCCGCAGAACCCTGCGCCGATGAAGCCGCACACGCCCAGCGCCAGCAGCCAACGGCTGGAAACGCCTCCTACGCTGTGCATCACGATCGAGGAGCCGATGATCAAGGCTGCCGTGACGATCCCCATCACCAAGCGGTTCGCGGCGCGATTGACCTGGTCGCCGAAGCCCTGCAGCGCGTTGGTCTCGACCTTCAGCTGCAGGCGGCCACGGCGCGCCGCCTGGACCAGCTTGCGCAGGTCCCGCGGCAAATCACCGGCGAAGTCGATCATGCCGAGCAGGCTGCGTCGGCCACGCTTGAACAGCGCCCGCGGCGCGTAGCGCTGCAGTACCACCCGCTCCAGGAAGGGACGCGCGGCGCTGGCCATGTCGAAATCCGGGTCGAGCTGGCGGCCCATGCCCTCCAGCGTCAGGAAGGCCTTGATCATCAGCGCCAGATCTGCCGGCAGGGTCAGGTTGTAGCTGCGCAGCAGCTGGGTGATGTCGCCCAGCATCAGGCCGATGCGCAGGTCCTTCAGCGGCACGCCGCGGTATTGGTCGACGAACAGGCTGATGTCGTGCTGCAACCGGTTCTCGTCCACTTCCACGCCGCCGGCCCAGTCCAGCAACACATCGGCCACGCCCTGCGGATCCTGTTCAACCAGACCATGCAGCAGCTGCGCGACCTGGAAGCGACGCACCTCCGACAACGCGCCGACCATGCCGAAATCGATCACGCCGATGCGGCCGTCACGCAGGTAGATGATGTTGCCCGGGTGCGGATCGGCATGGAAACTGCCGTCCTCCAGCACCATCTTCAATACGATGTCGGCGCCACGCCGGGCCAGTTCGCGGCGGTCGATGCCGGCCGCATCGACACCGGCCAGATCACGTCCGGCAATGCCGTCGACGAAGTCCTGGACATTCAGGCTTTCGCAGGTCCATTGCCAGTGCACCGCCGGAATCAGGATGTCGTCACGGCCCTCGAAGTTGCGCGCGATGCGCTCGGCGTTGCGGCACTCCGCGGCAAAATCCAGCTCGCGGCGCAGCGACACGGTGAACTGCTGCACCACCTCGGCGGGCCGGTAGCGGCGCAGATCCGGCAGCCGTGCCTCAACGATTTCGGCCAGCCGTGCCAGCAGGCGCAGATCGGCTTCAACCACGTCACGGATACCCGGGCGGCGCACCTTCAGCACCACTTCGCGGCCATCACGCAACCGCGCCCGATGGGCCTGGGCCAAGGAAGCGGCCGCCATCGGGGTTTCATCAAGGAAGGCAAACACCTGCGACGGCGGTGCACCGAGATCGGCCTCCAGCTGTTCGCGGATCTTCTCGTAGGGCAATGCCGGGACCGCGTTCTGCAACTCGGAGAGTTCGGCGATCCAGTCCGGCGGCAGCAGGTCGACGCGGGTGGCGAGCACCTGGCCCAGCTTCACGAACGTCGGTCCGAGATCCTGCAGGGCGCTGCGCACGCGTACCGGCGCGGTCATCCGCAGCATCTCCTGCCGCTCCTCGTTCCAGTGCAGCAGGCGGCCGGCACGTTCCAGTACCGTGGCCAGGCCGATGCGCCGCACGACGTCGCCGAAGCCGTAGCGGATCAGGACGGCGGCGATTTCCTGCAGCCGGCCAAGGTCACGGACGGTGCCCAGCGTCTCCCACATCGTTGCCTACTCCGGTTGATTGCCAGAGCAGCATGTCACAGCTGGGCGTCGATGCCGTGCAATGCCGCCGCTACGGTCTGCCGGCGGATGGCTTCACGGTCACCATCGAACTGGAACAGTTCGGCCCGGGCATAGCCGCCACGGCGCTTCCAGCCGATCCAGACACTGCCGACCGGCTTGTCCGGGCTGCCACCGCCCGGCCCTGCGATACCGGTCACCGCCACCGCGATGCCGGCACCGGAATTGACCAGCGCCCCGGAGACCATCTCCAGCACGGTTTCGCGGCTGACCGCACCGAACTGCTCCAGCGTCTGCGCGCGCACGCCGAGCAGGCGCTGCTTGGCTTCGTAGCTGTAAACCACCATGCCGCAGTCGAAGAACGCCGAGGAACCGGCTATGTCGGTCATGCACTTGGCGATCCAGCCGCCGCTGCAGCTTTCAGCAGTCACCAGCTGCAGCGAGGCCTGTTGCAGGCGCTGGCCCAGCGCAGCGGCCTGGGCATTGAGTTCGGCGTCGGTCGGGAAGGCCATCGGGGTAGCTGAAAAGTGAAGAACCTGCACGTTGTACCGCAGATGGCAGGGGGGTGTCGCGGCCACAGGACATGCCGGCCAACGGCCGGCACTACCTCACCATTCGGGCAGCTTCTCCGGCAGCAGGGCCCGGATCGGCTCGCCGTCGGCAGTGGCGGCCAGCTTCTCGGCCTCGGCGATGGGAAGATCGACCTGGAGCAGCCAGCCGTCTTCATCGGCCTGCTCGCTGCGGATTACTTCCAGTTGATGCAGGCGCGCGCGCAGGCGGCCGGCACTGGGCGGCAGGCGCAGCTCGCCGGTGACATGCTGCAGGCCCAGGCGCTTGCCGAGCACGGCCTGCAACAGCTCCATGCCCTGCCCGTCGCGTGCGGAAATCCACACCCGCTCGCGCCGCGATTCATCCGGTACGCCGTCCTGGCCATCGTGGCGCACATCGGCACCCTCGATACGGTCGATCTTGTTGAAAACCAGCAGCTGCGGCAGATCGCCGGCACCGACCGCGGTCAGCACCTCGTCGACCTGCGCGATGCGCTCCTCGCGATGCGGGTCCGCGGCATCGACGACATGCAGCAGGAAGTCCGCTTCCCTCGCTTCAGACAGGGTCGAGCGGAAGGCCGCCACCAGGTCATGCGGCAGGTCGCGTACGAAACCAACCGTATCGGCCAGCACCACGTTGCCACCGGGCACGGCGATACGGCGCACGGTTGGATCCAGGGTGGCGAACAACTGGTCGGCCGCATACGCCTCGGCGCCCGTCATCGCGTTGAACAAGGTCGATTTGCCGGCGTTGGTGTAGCCCACCAGGGCCACGCGCGGCAGTTCGCTGCGCACACGCGCACGGCGCATCTGGGTGCGCTGTACTTCGACTTTCTCCAGCCGCTTCTGTAGCTGTTCAACCCGCTTCTGCAGCAGGCGGCGATCGGTTTCCAGCTGGGTTTCACCCGGTCCGCGCAGGCCGATCGAACCGCCGCGCTGGCGCTCCAGGTGGGTCCACCCCCGCACCAGGCGGGTCGCCAGATGGCGCAGCTGGGCCAGCTCGACCTGCAGCTTGCCCTCATGGCTGTGCGCACGCTGGGCGAAGATGTCCAGGATCAGGCCGGTACGGTCGATCACCCGGCGCTCGAGGAAACGCTCCAGATTGCGTTCCTGGCCCGGGCTCAACGCGTGGTTGACCAGGATCAGGTCTGCGCCGGTGGCTTCGGCGGCGGCCTTGATCTCATCCAGCTTGCCGCTGCCGATCAGGGTCGACGGGTTGGGGCGATCCAGCCGCGCGGTGATGGTCACCGCGATGCTGGCGCCGGCCGAGCGGGCCAGATCACCGAATTCTTCCAGCACATCGTCTTCCAGCTTGCCGAAATGCGGCTGGATCAACAGGGCGTGTTCGCCCTTTTTCGAGCGGTCAAACATTCACCGCTCCAACATCATTCGTCTGCTTCATCACCCGCCTGACCATCCTCACCTGATTGCACGTACCCACCACCCGGGCCGACCTTGACGTTGCGCGCCGGCACCACGGTGGAAATGGCGTGCTTGTAGACCATCTGGCTGACGGTGTTGCGCAGCAGGACCACGAACTGATCGAACGATTCGATCGTGCCCTGCAGCTTGATGCCGTTGACCAGGTACACCGAAACCGGCACGCGCTCGCGCCGCAGTGCATTCAAGAAAGGATCCTGCAGCGATTGCCCCTTGGACATTGCACACTCCTGATTATTGTTCTTATTGGTAGCCGGCGGTTGCCGCGGCCCCCGAGCCGCTTGCCGGCCCATGATGGTACACGGCCAGCGTCGGTTCAGCGTGCAACGAAGGTCGACACCGCACCTGCGAGGCGCTCCCCATCCATATGGGGGTCGAACCAGCGCGCATCAAGCTCGCCGCGCAGCCAGGTAAGCTGGCGCTTGGCCAGTTGCCGGGTGGCGAAAATGGACTTGTCCCGGAAGCGGGCCGCGTCCCCGTCCCCGTCCAGGTACTCCCAGGCCTGGCGATACCCCACCGCGCGGACGGCGGGCAGGTCCAGCGGTGCGGCCACCGCCCGCATTTCCGGCAATGCACGCAGGGCGCGCACTTCGTCGAGGAAGCCCTGGGCGAGCATGGCGTCGAAGCGGGCCTCGATGCGCTGGTGCAGGACGGCGCGGTCGCGCGGCGCCAGAATCAGCTTCAACGTGCGCACCGGCAACGGGGCCACACCGGGGCGGCGCTGCCATTCACTGATCGGCGTGCCGGTCAGCCGGTAGACCTCCAGCGCCCGCTGGATGCGTTGCGGGTCGGTGGCATGGATGCGTGCTGCGGCGGCGGGGTCAACGGCGGCCAGTTCGGCGTGCAGCGCCACCCAGCCTCGCTCGGCGGCCTCGGCACTCAGCACGGCACGCATCGCCGGGTCGGCCTCCGGCATCGGCGACAGACCCTGCAACAGCGCGCGGAAGTACAGCCCCGTGCCGCCGGCCAGGATGGGAGTCTTGCCACGGGCGACGATGTCGGCCACCACGCGGGCGGCGTCGGCAGCGAACTCGGCCGCCGAATAGGTCTGCCAGGGATCACGCAGGTCCAGCAGGTGGTGCGGTGCCTGTGCGCGCTCGGCCGCATCCGGCTTGGCCGAACCGATATCCAGGCCGCGATAGACCAGCGCCGAATCGACACTGACGATTTCACCGTCCAGCTGCTGCGCCAGCGCGATCGCGGTGGCGGTCTTGCCGCTGGCGGTCGGCCCCATCACGGCGATCGCCAGCGGCCGCTGATCCACTGCCATCAGTCTTCGTCCGGCCAGCGGAGGGTCGGCTTGGCGTCCACCCGCACGGCAGGTACCGCCTCGACCGCCTGCCAGACCTTCAATGCATCGACCGTCGCTGCCACATCGTGCACGCGCACGATACGGGCGCCGCGCTGCACGGCGATCAAGTGTGCGGCCACCGACGCAGCGACACGCTCTGCCGGCGACTGACGACCGGTCAGCTCGCCCAGGCTGCGCTTGCGCGACAGCCCGGCCAGCATCGGCACGCCCAGTTCAAGGAAACGCTCCGAGCGGGCCAGCAGCGTCATGTTGTGGGCCGTGGTCTTGCCGAAGCCGAAGCCGAGGTCGATCACCAGATTCTTCTTGGCGATGCCGGCCATCTCCGCGGCGAACAGCCGCTGCACCAGGAAGCCATGGACCTCGGCGACCACGTCGTCGTACTGCGGGTCAGTCTGCATGTGACCCGGTTCGCCCTGCATGTGCATCAGCACCACCGGCACGCCTGCATCCGCCGCCGCCTGCAGCCCACCGTCCTGGCGCAGGCCGAAGATGTCGTTGATCATCCCGGCGCCTGAGGCAACGGCGGCACGCATCACCTCCGGCTTGAAGGTATCGATGCTGATCGGCACCGCCGTGCGCGCTGCCAGCTGTTCGATGACCGGCACGACACGACGCAGTTCCTCGTCGATCGACACCGGCGCCGCGCCCGGACGGGTCGATTCGCCGCCGATGTCGAGCAGGTCGGCGCCCTCCTCCACCAGCTTCAGGCCATGCGCGACCGCCGCCTCGGTGGTGTCATGGGCGCCACCATCGGAGAACGAATCCGGGGTGACGTTGACGATACCCATGACCCGGGCACGGTCCAGACGCAGGATGCGGCCGGCGCAATCGAGCTGGGGCGAGATGTCGAACATGGTCAATCCTGCGGGCAACGGAGGTTAGTTTAAGGCGGCAGGGCTGAGCCCTGCACCCGCAGAAGCGGTAATGCCGGCCGCTCTGGCCGGCAACCTCAACAGCAAAAGCAACCGCGGCATTCTGTGGGATGGCGGGGTGGGTCCGGTTGCGGGCGGCGCTGCCCGGTGGCCAGTAGATCCACGCCATGCGTGGATGAATCTCCATCGGAATCGAATATCTCGACAATTGAACGAAGAGCATCCACGCATGGCGTGGATCTACCGTGTCGACCAAGGTCGACACCTACCAGCAGCAGCGGGAAATTGTCGAAGGCGGGGCGCAGCCCTGCCGGCAAACCTCACCGCTGCCGGCGACGCTTCCGGTCCACGTACAGCGTCTTGATGATGCTCAGCAGGATACCCACCGCGATACCCACGCCACAGCCCAGCAGCAGATTGTCCACGGTCAGGCCGACAGCGACGCCGACTACGGTAGCGATCACCATCTCGGCGGTGTGGGAAATCGGTTCAGGCTTGGGGGCGGACATGCGGACTCCAGCGGACGGTCGGGATCGGATGGGCCGGGGGCCCGGAAACAACAAGGCCGGGTTGCCCCGGCCTCGTCTTGCGTTGCGTACGGCAGGCCGTCAGATCGATTCGGCCGGACCGGCGATCGGCGGCAACGGACGGGCATCGCCACCCTTGTCGTTGTTGCCGCCATCCTTGTTGGACTTGCCCCAGCCCATCGGCGGCGGCGGATCACGCCCTTCCATGATCGCGTCGATCTGCGGCGCATCGATGGTTTCGTACTGCAGCAGCAGCTGCGACATCGTGTGCAGCTTGTCGATGTTCTCGGTCAGCAGCTCGGTGGTGCGGGCGTACGCCTTGTCGAGGATGTTGCGCACTTCCTCGTCGATGCGACGGGCAGTGTCGTTGGACACGCTCTTGTGCTGGGTCACCGAACGGCCCAGGAACACCTCATCGTCCTCTTCGCCATAGGCGATCGGGCCGAGCTGCTCGGACAGGCCCCACTTGGTGACCATGTTGCGTGCCATCTTGGTGGCACGCTCGATGTCATTGGACGCACCGGTGGTGACCTTGTCGGTACCGAAGATCAGTTCTTCCGCCACGCGGCCACCGTACAGCGAGCACAGCTGCGACTGGATCGCCACGCGGTTCATCGAGTACTTGTCGCCTTCCGGCAGGTACATGGTCACGCCCAGCGCGCGGCCGCGCGGAATGATCGTGACCTTGTAGACCGGGTCATGTTCCGGCACCAGGCGGCCGACGATGGCATGGCCGGCTTCATGGTAGGCGGTGAGGGTCTTTTCCTCCTCGCTCATGGCCATCGAGCGGCGCTCGGCACCCATCAGGATCTTGTCGCGGGCACGATCGAAGTGGTCCATGCGGACCTCCTTCTCGTTGCCACGGGCGGCGAACAGGGCGGCCTCGTTGCAGAGGTTGGCCAGGTCGGCGCCCGAGAAGCCCGGGGTACCACGCGCGATCACCATCGGCACGACATCGTCGGCCAGCGGCAGCTTGCGCATGTGCACCTTGAGGATGTGCTCGCGGCCCTTCACGTCCGGCAGACCGACCACCACCTGGCGGTCGAAGCGGCCCGGACGCAGCAGCGCCGGGTCCAGCACGTCAGGACGGTTGGTGGCGGCGATCACGATCACGCCTTCGCCGCCTTCGAAACCGTCCATCTCGACCAGCAGCTGGTTCAGGGTCTGCTCGCGCTCGTCATGACCGCCGCCCAGGCCGGCACCACGGTGGCGACCGACGGCGTCGATTTCATCGATGAAGATGATGCACGGCGCGTGCTTCTTGGCCTGCTCGAACATGTCGCGCACACGGCTGGCGCCGACGCCGACGAACATTTCCACGAAGTCCGAGCCGGAGATCGAGAAGAACGGCACCTTGGCTTCACCGGCGATGGCCTTGGCCAGCAGCGTCTTGCCGGTACCCGGAGGGCCGACCATCAGCACGCCGCGCGGGATCTTGCCGCCGAGCTTGGTGAACTTGGACGGGTCACGCAGGAAGTCGACCAGTTCGCCGACTTCTTCCTTGGCCTCGTCGCAACCGGCAACGTCGGCGAAGGTGACCTTGATCTGGTCTTCGCCCTGCAGCTTGGCGCGCGACTTGCCGAAGGACATCGCGCCCTTGGCACCGCCGCCACCGCCCTGCATCTGCCGCATGATGAACAGCCAGAAGCCGATGATCAGGATGACCGGCAGGAAATTCATCAGGATCGCGCCGAGGGAGATGCCGCTGGACGGCTCTTCCTGCACGATCTCGACATTCTTGTTGCGCAGCACGTTGATCAGGTCGCGATCGAACGGCGCGGTGATGGTGGACGACTGTCCACCACGGGTGGTGTAGGTGATCTGGCTGGTACCGCCGCGCGTATCGCCGCCGAAGGCGACCTTCTGCACGTTGCCGGTGTCCACCTGGTCCAGGAACTGCGAGTACGAAGCGCCCTGCGCCCCGGGCCCCGAGGTCTTGGGCGAGAAGCTCTGGAAGACCACCATCAGCACGACGGCGACGACCACCCATAGCAGGAGGTTCTTGGTCAAGTCGTTCATCCTCATTGGCTCCGGTGTTCCTCTTAGTGCTGGCGTTGCGTTGGGGTCGAACTTACGGGGTCGAGCTTACTTCATGTGGGCGCGTTTTCCCTGACCCAAGGCATACACCTCGGGAGAGCGCTTGCGCGAGGCTTCCGGCTTGCGGATGGAGACCTTGTCGTACCGGCGGCGCATCTCGCGCACGTAGTCGTCAAAGCCTTCGCCCTGGAACAGCTTGATCAGGAATGCCCCACCGGTCTTGAGGTGGTTGTCGGCAAAATCCAGCGCCAGCTCCGCCAGGTGCATCATCCGCGGCTGGTCGACCGCGCCCACACCACTCTTATTGGGGGCCATGTCCGACAGCACAAGGTCCACCGGCTGATCCCCGAGCATCGCTTCAAACTGCGATAGGACGGTTTCTTCCCTGAAGTCACCGTGAAGGAACTCCACGCCGGCCAGCGGCGGCATGTCCAGGATGTCCAGGGCCAGCACACGGCCGGTATCGCCGATCTGTCTCCGCACCTGCTGAGACCAGCCACCCGGGGCCGCGCCGAGGTCGACCACCACCATGTGCGGCTTCAGCAGCCGGTCACGTTCGAGCAGTTCTTCAAGCTTGTAGGCCGCACGGGAGCGCATGCCTTCGGCCTGGGCCTTCTTCACGAAGGGATCGGAGAAGTGTTCCTTGAGCCAGCGCTGGCTGCTTTTGCTGCGGGTAGCCATTGGAAATAGGGGCTGATGGGGTCGCCATGATACCCTGATCGTCCCATTCAACCGTGTTTTCTGCATGCCCACTGCCTTGACCCCTTCCCAGACCCGTTTCCTGCGCGGCCAAGCCCACGACCTGAAGGCCCTGCTGCAGACCGGCGGCAAGGGCGTCACTCCGGCCTTCCTGACCGAGCTGAACGAAGTGCTGGAACGCCACGAACTGGTCAAGGTGAAGGTTGCCGCCGAAGACCGTGACGCCCGCGACGTGATGATCGGCGAGATCGTGCAGGCCACCGACAGTGCGCTGGTGCAGCGTATCGGCCATGTGGCCGTGCTGTATCGTCCGAGCAAGGAACACCGCCAGATCGTGCTGCCGCGCGGCTGATCGGACCCTGCCATGCAGCTGAACCACGAACTGCCCGACTACGCCTACAGCCTGCGCGCCGCTGACGGTCGCTCGGCACGGGTGAATGATCGCGTTCTGGGCAACAGCTTCTTCCTGACCCCGGACCAGCTGGTCGAACAGTGGCCGGTGACCGACGTCACGGCGCTGCAGCTGGCTGACCTGGAGCCGATCCTGGCACTGAAGCCGGCGTTGATACTGCTCGGCACCGGAGAGCGCCAGGCGTTCCCGCCGGCGGTTGTCATGGCTGCCTGCCTGTCGCGCGGCATCGGACTGGAAGTGATGAACAATCCGGCTGCCGCACGCACCTTCAACATCCTTGCCGGCGAAGGCCGCAAGGTGGCGGCCGCCTTCATCCTGGAAGGCTGAGGCCCGAGGTCGCCGGGCATGGCCCGGCGCTACCTGAAACACACGTTGCGTATATGTAAGCGTCCGAGCCCATGCTAGGGCAGTGCTGCATTGCGGCGTACAGCCGCCGGGCATGGCCCGGCGCTACCCGTATCTGCCCGCGCTAGCGCGCCGGTAGATACTGCTGCGGGTCGAAAGGCAGACGAGCACGGCGCGGCTCTACAGGCGCAAGGCAATCGCGGCATCTGTGAGCGTCCGAGCCCATGCTCGGGCAGCGCTCCATTGCGGCGTACAGCCGCCGGGCATGGCCCGGCGCTACCCGCGTATCTGCCCGCGCTAGCGCGCCGGCAGATATTGCTGCGGGTCGACCGGCTTGCCGTTGTAGCGGATCTCGAAGTGCAGCATGTCCCGGTTGGCGCCGGTTCGGCCCATCTCGGCGATCTGCTCGCCGGCCTTCACGCTCTGCCCTTCATTGACCAGGCGCTTGCGGTTGTGGCCATAGGCCGACAGCCACTGGTCGCTGTGCTTGATGATGATCAGCTCGCCATAGCCGACCAGGCCGGCACCGGAGTACACCACCACGCCATTGGCCGTGGCCTTCACCGGTGCACCGCTGGTGCCGGCGATGTCCACGCCCTGCTTGGTCGCATCCCCGGCCACGTAGCGGCCCACGACTGCGCCATCGGCCGGCCAGCGCCAGGCGATGTTGCTCTTGACCGGACCGGCCGGAACCGGCGTCGGCGCGGTACTGCCGCCAGACGTGCTGCCAGCCGGACGCGGCGCGGTGACCACGGTGGTCGGCGCACGACCGCCACCGGAACCGGCCGGATACAGGCGGATCACCTGCCCCGGGTAAATGGTCGACGGGTTGTCCAGATTGTTCCAGGCGATCAGGTCGGCCGGCGTGATGTCGTGGATGCGGGCCAGCGCATAGATGGTGTCGCCCTTGCGCACGACCACCGTCTGCCCCGGCTTGGGCACCGACGTCTTCGGCGTGCTGACGCCACTGCTGCCGCCGCCACTGGGCCGGACCACGGTGGCGGTGCCACAGGCGGCCAGGGTGGATACCAGCAACGCCAGCGCGCCGATGCGCACTCCCTTGCTCAGACGATCTGCACTCATGCGAACTTCGACCTCCATACAAGCCAGGCGATCAGCACCACCACCAACGCGGTGGCGATCCAGCCCAGCGGTTCAATCCATCGGCGCAGCGCAGCTTCCGCGCGCGCACCACCGATACGGATGACCGCAGCCAGCACGAACACGCGCTTGCCACGACCGATCAACATGCTCAACAGGTACTGCGGCATCGGCACGCCGACGATACCCGATGCCCACGTGAAGACCTTCATCGGAATCGGCATGAAGCCGCCCAGCACCAGGAAGGTGAACACCGCCCAGGGCGACTCCACCATCTTCGCCTGCACGGTAGCAATGCCCTGCTCGATCGCCGGCAGCATGCCCAGCGCCTCGAACACCGGCTTGACCGCTTCGAATGCATAGTGGCCCAGCGCGTAGCCGATCAGCGCGCCGACCATCGAGCCGGCCAGGCTGAGGGTGGCGAACCACCAGCCGCGCTTGGGCTGGGCCACGCACATCGGCGCCAGCATCACTTCCGGCATCACCGGGAAGATGATGGCTTCGAAAAAGCTCAGCACCATCAGATAAGTCGGCGCGCGCTCATGCGCAGCCCACTTCATTGCCCGCTCGTACAGCGGCCCGAAAATCTTCATGCAACCCTGCTCCGTGGATTCAATCGAGCATGCCAGACAGCAGCGGCACGAAGGTGACCGGCGCCAGCACGCGTTGTTCGATGCTGCCGTCATCCTTGCGGTCGAGCTGCACCAGCGACTGTGCGCCCGCGCCACCGACCGGGGCGACCAGGCGGCCACCTGCAGCCAGCTGCTCGACCAGCGCATCGACCAGTGCCGGTGCGGCGGCGGTAACCACGATGGCGTCGAACGGGCCATGCTCGGCCCAGCCCACGCGGCCGTCGTCGTGCTTGGTGCGGATGTTCATGCCCAGCGCGCGGAACCGCTTGCGCGCCTGCCGCAGCAGGTCACCGATGCGCTCGACGGTATAGACCTCCAGCCCCAGCGCGCCGAGCACGGCGGCCTGATAGCCCGAGCCGGTACCCACTTCGAGCACCTTCTTCGGCGCCACCTGCAGCACGGCCTCGGTCATCCGCGCGACCACCCACGGCTGCGAAATGGTCTGGCCGTGGCCGATCGGCAGCGCGGTGTCTTCATATGCGCGCGAGGCCAGGGCCTCATCGATGAATAGATGGCGCGGCACCACCCGGATCGCGTTCAGCGTCGACTCGTCGACGATGCCGGCTTCGCGCAGGCGGTCGACCAGGCGGTCGCGCACGCGCTGCGATGTCATGCCGATGCCGACTGCTTCCGGCTGCAGGCGCAGGCGTGGGCTCATGCCGGCCGGTCCAGCGCGGCGCTGAGGCCGCCGACCCAGCTGGCGACCTTCTCCAGTGCCTGGTAGCGGGTCAGGTCAACCTGGATCGGGGTGATAGAAATGTGGCCGGTGCGCACCGCATGGAAATCGGTGCCCGGGCCGGAGTCCTGCTCGCGGCCGGCCGGACCGATCCAGTACACCTCGTTGCCGCGCGGGTCTTTCTGCGCGATGCAGCCTTCGGCGCGATGACGGTTGCCCAGGCGGGTGACTTCGAAGCCCTTGACCTCGCTCCACGGCAGGTCCGGCACATTGACGTTGAGGATGGTGTCGGCCGGCAGCGGATCGGCCTTGAGGCGGGCAACAATCTCCACTGCGGCACGCGCCGCCGTCTCGAAATGCTTCGGGTCGTGGTTACGGGTCACCAGCGACACCGCCACTGCAGGCAGTCCGAGGAAACGACCTTCCATCGCCGCCGAGACGGTGCCGGAATAGATCACGTCGTCGCCGAGGTTGGCGGCATTGTTGATACCGGACACGACAATGTCAGGCTCGAATTCCAGCAGGCCGGTGAGCGCAAGGTGCACGCAGTCGGTGGGCGTGCCGGCCACCGACACGGTGTAGTGGTCGATGCGCTTGAGCCGGATCGGCAGATCCAGGGTCAGCGAATTGCTGGCACCGGAGCGGTCGCGGTCGGGTGCGACCACCGTGACTTCGTGCCCGGCCTCGCGCAGCACGGATGCAAGCATCCGGATGCCCGCCGCGTCGACACCGTCATCATTGCTGACCAGGATGCGCATCTTCGATTTAACCGCTTGATTTTCCAAGAATTCGATCCCGTCACCTTGCAACGTGGGCGAAGCCGGCCCGTCTCCTCCAGGGAGGCGGCAGCTCCGCAAGTGCGCCGACTATTGTGCCGCAAGCGGGCGCTGGGTCCTACCCTGTCTGCTGTCACGGCCGACATCCAACGGTCATAGGCAGACCCGCGCAGGCGGTTTAACCTGTGCGCATGTCGCACCCTGAAGACGAAGATCCGGCTGCATTGTTCCGTGCCGCCATCGGCGAAGTGACGCCGCTGCGCAAGGAAGTGGAGCCCGCCCCTGCTGCGCCGCGGCCCAGGCCGCGTGCGCGCATGGCCGAGCGCGACGACGCGGAAGCCGCCGGTGAGTTCGCCCGGCTGCTGCGCGACAACGCTCCGCTGGAAGCGGGCGACGTTGCCAGCTACCGGCGCGACAACCTGCCGCCGCGCCTGTTCCAGCGCCTGAAGCGCGGACAGTACTCGGTGCAGGACGAACTGGACCTGCACGGCGCCACCGCCGCGCAGGCCGAGATGATGCTGCGCCAGTTCCTGCTGGAGGCCCACGCCCACGAGTACGGCTGCGTGCGCATCATCCACGGCAAGGGCCTGCAGTCCGATGGCAGTGCGCCGGTGCTGAAGAACCTGGTGGACCGCCTGCTGCGCCTGCGCAACGACGTGCTGGCGTTCCATTCCGCCCCGACCGGGCAAGGCGGGACCGGCGCCATGCTGGTGCTGCTGGCGCGGCGTTGACGTTCTGCCGGTGGGATTCATCCACGCATGGCGTGGATCTACTGACGGCCCATCCACGCATGGCGTGGGTCTACTGCGGCGGGCGGAGGAAAGTGGATCCACGGCATGCGTGGATGCTCTTCGCCTCCGCCACCATTTCCGTCAGGCCTGCGAAGCGTCTTCGACCGGGCCCAGCTCGTGCAGGACCGCAGTGGCATAGCAGCCTGGCGGCAGCGCGAAGGACAATTCCAGTACGTCAGCGGCCAGCCACTGGTGCTGGAGCAGCGCCGGACGCAGCCGCAGCGCGCGCCGCTCCTGCTTCAGCCGCGCCTCTTCCAGGCCGCCGCGCAGCGCCTTGGATTCGCCATCATCCAGCGCTGCCAGTTCCAGCTCACGGGCGGCGTCGCTGCTGCGCAGCTCACCCTCGCCCCACAACGGAGCACTGGGGTGGATGTCGAATCGTGCCAGGCGCTCGGCCAGCACGTCGCTGTAGGGCTCGGGGCCGAACACGCTGCGGCTGCCATCAAGCATCCACACTTCGCCCTGCAGCGGCTGGTCCCAGCTGCCCTGCTCCACGCGTGCGGCCAGCACGCGGTTGAACAAGGCCGAACGCGCCGCCGACAACAGCAGCGAACGCTGGTCCTTGCGCATGCGCCGGCCACCGAACATCGCCAGCGCAGCGGGAACGTTGCCGCCATCGCGCCCGAAGCGCTGCTCGCCGAACCAGTTCGGCAGGCCGCGCATGGCGATCTGCTGCAGGCGCTCGTCGATCGCCGCCGCATCACCCTGCACATCGCGCAGCACCAGCCTGAAGCGGTTGCCCGCCAGCGCACCGCGCTGCAGCTTGCGGTTGTGCCAGGTGGAGTCGATCACCTCGATCTCGTCACTGGCCAGCTCGGCCAGATCGGGCGCGACGCGCTTGGGCAGATGTACGCTGAAACGCTGGGTGGTGACCGCGTTGCGATCCTTCATGCCGGCATAGCTGACCGCCATTTCCGGCAGGCCCGCCCACTTGGCCAGTACCTTGGCCACGTGCACCGTATTGGCGCCACGCTTGCGGATATGCAGCAGCAGATGCTCGCCTTCACCGGTCGCTTCGAAAGCGGGCAGCTCATCGACCTGGAAATCTTCCGGCGTGGTGCGGATGCGCGCCTGCAGCAGCGGTGCACCGAACGCGAGCGGCAACGGGATCATGCGGCCACCAGCAGCACGACCGCCTGCGCAGCGATGCCTTCGCCACGGCCAGTGAAGCCCAGCTTCTCGGACGTGGTGGCCTTGACGCTCACCGCATCCAACGGCAGCTGCAACAGTTCACCGATGCGCTCGCGCATGGCCAGCGCATGCGGGCCGACCTTGGGCCGTTCGCAGATCACGGTGATGTCGGTGTTGCCGACACGCCAGCCGCGCTCGCGCAGCAGGCCATCGCAATGGCGCACGAACTCGCTGCTGTCCGCGCCCTTCCAGCGGTCGTCAGTGGGCGGGAAGTGCTGGCCGATGTCACCCAGCGCGATCGCACCGAGCATGGCGTCGCACAACGCGTGCAGGATGACGTCGCCGTCACTGTGCGCAAGCACGCCGCAGCTGTGCGGCACCGCGATGCCACCGAGCATGATGTGGTCGCCTTCACCGAAGGCATGGACGTCGTAGCCCTGGCCGATACGGACGGGCGGGAACGGAGAGGTGCTCATGGATGCAGCCCTTGCAGCAGGGCCGCGCGGGCGGTCAGCCGGCGCGGCGGAAGAGTACGAATTCGAAACGATCGAGATCGGCCGGGGTGGTGACCTTGAAATTGTCCTCGCTGCCTTCCACCAGCAGCGGGCGCTGGCCTTGGCGCTCCATGGCCATGGCATCGTCGGTCACATCGACACCGGCGGCAGCGGCCTCGGACAGTGCGCGGATCAACTGGTGGCGGCGGAACAGCTGCGGCGTCAGTGCACGCCACAGGCGCTCACGTGGCTCGGTGCCGTCGATGCCACCATCATCACCAGCACGCTTGAGCGTGTCGCGTACCGGCGCGGCCAGGATGGCGCCGACCGGATCGGTGCGGCCCACTTCCAGCAGGCGGCCAAGATCGGCCTGCGACAGGTTCGGACGCGCCGCGTCGTGCACCAGCACGAATTCATCGGCACGCACGCTGTCCGGCAGGGCCTGCAGCCCCGCCAGCACCGAGGCGGCGCGGGTGGCGCCACCGGTGCAGGTCAGCACCGGCTTGCCGGCCCATTCGCTCCAGCCCGGCCAATCGGCATCGTCCGCACCGATCACCACCATCGCCCCGGCCACGGCCGGGTGTGCCAGCAGTGCGTCCAGGGTGTGGGCGAGCAGGGTCTGCCCGCCCGCCTGCAGGTACTGCTTGGGCAACGGCGCACCAAAACGCGTGCCGCGCCCTGCGGCCGGAACAACCACCCAGATCGCCGCGCTCATGGCACGTCCGCCGGATGGTCACCGGCCGGGGCCACAACCGGCGCAGGCTGCGCCGGACGCGTCGGTGCATCTTCCACGACGCGGTAGAACTTCTCGCCGGGCTTGATCATGCCCAGCTCGCTGCGCGCGCGCTCTTCGATGGCGGACTGGCCTTCCTTGAGGTCCTTCACTTCGGCAGCAAGCGCATCGTTGCGCTGCTGCAGGCCGTCATTGTCCCGCTCCTGGTTGGCGACCTGGGCTTCGAGCATCATCACTTCACCCGAATTGCCCGGGCCGAACCAGAAACGGTACTGCAGCCATGCCAGCAGCAGGGCCAGCAACAACAGCAGCCAGCGCCAGTCGCGCATCGGCTCAGCGCTTCAGCGACACGAACGCGTCACGACCCGCGTAACGCGCGCCGGCACCGAGGGCTTCCTCGATGCGCAGCAGCTGGTTGTACTTGGCCACGCGATCGCTGCGGCACAGCGAGCCGGTCTTGATCTGGGTGGCGGTGGTCGCCACCGCAATGTCGGCGATGGTGGTGTCCTCGGTTTCACCCGAACGGTGAGAGACCACGGCGGCGTAACCGGCACGGTCGGCCATGGCGATCGCTTCCAGCGTTTCGCTGAGGGTACCGATCTGGTTGACCTTGATCAGGATCGCGTTGGCGGTGCCCGAATCGATGCCTTCCTGGAAGATCTTCGGATTGGTGACGAACAGATCGTCGCCGACCAGCTGCACTTTCTTGCCGATGCGATCGGTCAGCAGCTTCCAGCCCGCCCAGTCGTTCTCGGCCAGGCCGTCTTCGATGGTGATGATCGGGTACTGCGCGGCCCAGTCGGCGAGGAAGTCGACGAACTGCTCGGAGGTCAGGCGCTTGTTCTCGCCGACCAGGTTGTACTTGCCGTTCTCGAAGAATTCGCTGGAGGCCACGTCCAGGCCCAGCAACACGTCTTCACCGGCGGTGTAGCCGGCCTTGCCAATGGCTTCGAGGATGGTGTCCAGCGCTTCGACGTTGCTGCGGAAGTCCGGCGCGAAGCCGCCTTCGTCGCCCACCGCCGTGCTCAGGCCGTGGCCCTTCAGCACCGACTTCAGCGAATGGAAGATTTCGGTACCGGCACGCAGCGCTTCGGAGAACGAGGTGAAGCCGACCGGCAGCACCATGAACTCCTGGAAATCGACGTTGTTGTCGGCGTGCGCGCCGCCGTTGATGATGTTCATCATCGGCACCGGCAGCGACGGGGTCGCGCCGGTCTTGGCGGCCAGGTACTGCCACAGTGCCTGCTTGCTGGAGGCAGCGGCGGCGTGCGCGGCAGCCATGGAAACACCCAGCAGTGCGTTGGCGCCCAGGCGGCCCTTGTTCTCGGTGCCATCCAGATCGATCAGGCGACGGTCCAGGCCGGCCTGGTCGGTGACCTCGAAGCCCTTCAGTGCGTTGGCGATGGCGCCGTTGACGTTGTCGACGGCCTTGCGCACGCCCTTGCCGAGGTAACGGGTCTTGTCGCCGTCACGCAGCTCCACCGCCTCCTTGGTGCCGGTCGATGCGCCGGAGGGAACCGCGGCGCGACCGAACGAACCGTCCTCCAGGGTGACTTCGGCTTCCAGCGTGGGGTTGCCACGGCTGTCGAGGATTTCACGGGCATGGATGCTGCGGATCGTACTCATGGTCGGGCCGGTTACCTGTATGGAGAGGGGGCGACAAAAACGAATGCCGCGTGATTATCCCCGGCTACCCCTCACTTGCCAAATGGCGTGATGGGCATCAGCCCCAGCTGGACCCGATCACGATCAGCAGCAGCGACACCAGCATCACCAGCAGGGCTCCGGCAATGGCCGCGCACACCGGCCCGCGCCGACGTCGCCAGGCCATCACCATCGCCACCAGGCTGCCCACGAAGGACAGCACCAGCGTGACCAGCGCGCCCAGCATCCAGTACTGCATGGCCTGCACGCCGTTGTTGCCATCCCCCGGCGGACGGAAGCTGGCGGCGAAGGCCAGCACGCCCACGAGCAGGCCGCCCCAGGCGAGCACCGACAGCAACAGGGCGATCAGGCCCCATGGCCAGCCGCGCGAGGGTTCAGGCGTCGTATTCATCAAAGAAGATCGTGCAGCAGGATGCCCGCCCACAGCGACAGCAGGACCATCGCCAGTGCAGCGGTAACCCTGCCCCGGTTCAGGCGCCAGCCGAGCACCGCGGCGAAAAGCCCTGCGGAAATGGTCAGCACTTCGGCCACCGCCAGGGCGATGACGAAGGGCATCAGGTTCACTACCGGACCGCCGGCACTGGACGGGCGCATGCCGGCACCGAACAGCATGCCGATGGCGAACACACCCGACACCGACAGCAATGCCAGGCCGAGTGCGATCGGGCCCCACGGCCACTGCTGCCAGCGCCGGCGACGACGCTGGATCTCCAGCGCCGCCTGCGGGTGCTGGCTCACGCGAAGCGCGAGAAGCCGTGCTTCTTGGTCACCGCGTCGAGCTCCATCAGGGTCTCGAGCAGGGCTTCCATCTGGTCCAGCGGCCACGCGTTGGGGCCGTCGGACAGCGCCTTGGACGGGTCCGGATGGGTTTCGGCGAACAGGCCGGAAATGCCCACGGCAACCGCGGCACGCGCCAGTACCGGCACATGCTCGCGCTGGCCGCCGGAACTGGTGCCCTGCCCGCCCGGCAACTGCACCGAATGGGTGGCGTCGAACACCACCGGGCAGCCGGTATCGCGCATCACCGCCAGCGAACGCATGTCGCTGACCAGGTTGTTGTAGCCGAAGCTGGCGCCACGCTCGCAGACCATGATCTGCTCGTTGCCGGTGGCCTTGGCCTTCTCGACGACAGGCTTCATGTCCCACGGCGCCAGGAACTGGCCCTTCTTGATGTTGACCGGCTTGCCGGCCGAGCACACCTTGCGGATGAAGTCGGTCTGGCGGACCAGGAACGCCGGGGTCTGCAGCACGTCCACCACCGAGGCCACTTCGTCCATCGGCGTGTATTCGTGCACGTCGGTCAGCACCGGCACGCCGATCTGCTTCTTGACCTCGGCCAGCACCTTCAGGCCCTCTTCCATGCCCGGGCCACGGAAGGCCGTGCCGGAGGTGCGGTTGGCCTTGTCGAAGCTGGACTTGAAGATGAAGTTCACACCGAGCCTGTCGGTCACTTCCTTCAGCTTGCCGGCGGTATCCAGCTGCAGCTGCATCGACTCGATCACGCAGGGGCCGGCGATCAGGAACAGGGGCTGGTCCAGCCCGACCTCGAATCCACACAGTTTCATGGCGTTTCCTTGTTGTCCGCTACACCGGCAGTGCCGGTGCGCTGGGGTTGAAGCGAGCAAGATGGGGGCCGGCGGCCCCCATGACAAGTCAGGCGCGCACTTCCTGCAGCAGCTTGCCGCCGGCCTTGCGCTCGCGCGCAGCACGGATGAAGCCGATGAACAGCGGGTGGCCATCACGCGGGGTGGACAGGAATTCCGGGTGCGCCTGGCAGGCCAGGAACCACGGGTGCTGGTCGCGCGGCAGTTCAACCACTTCCACCAGGGTGTCGTCCATCGACTTGCCGGCGATCACCAGGCCGGCGTCTTCCAGCTGGGTGCGGTAGCGGTTGTTGAACTCGTAACGGTGGCGGTGGCGCTCGGCGACCACGTCCTTGCCGTACAGTTCGCGGGCCAGCGTGCCCGGCTTCAGGCGCTGCTCCTGCAGGCCCAGGCGCATGGTGCCGCCCAGGTCACTCTTGTCGTCACGCTTTTCCACGTCGCCGGTGGCAGTGCGCCATTCGGTGATCAGGCCGATCACCGGGTTAGGCGACTGGCGATCGTTCTCGGTGCTGTTGGCGTCTTCCAGGCCCACCACGTGGCGCGCGTAGTCGACCACCGCAGCCTGCATGCCGTAGCAGATGCCGAAGTACGGCACCTTGTGCTCACGGGCGTACTGCGAGGTGAGCACCTTGCCTTCGAAGCCACGGTCGCCGAAACCACCCGGCACCAGGATGCCGTCGACATCGGCCAGCGCGGACATGTCGCTGCCTTCCAGGTCCTGCGCTTCCAGCCACTTCAGGGTGACCTTGGTGCGCTGGCGCAGGCCACCGTGCTTGAGCGCTTCGCCGACCGACTTGTAGGCGTCCTGGTGGTCGATGTACTTGCCGACCACCGCGATGGTCACCGCATCCAGCGGATGCAGGGTGGCATCGACGGCGTCTTCCCACATCGACAGGTCGGCCGGGCCGGCCTTGTCGGCCAGCTTCAGCTGGTTGATGACGATCTCGTCCAGGCCCTGTGCGTGCAGGCCCATCGGAATGCGGTACAGCACATCGACGTCGGGCACGCTGATCACCGCGCGCTCGGAGACGTTGGTGAACTGGGCGATCTTGCGACGCTCCGAATCCGGTACCGGCTGTTCCGAACGGCACAGCAGCACGTCCGGCTGGATGCCGATCGAGCGCAGTTCCTTCACCGAGTGCTGGGTCGGCTTGGTCTTCAGCTCACCCGCCGCAGCGATGTACGGCACCAGGGTGAGGTGCATGAACAGCGCCTTTTCCCGGCCGCGCTCGGTGCGTACCTGGCGGATCGCCTCCAGGAACGGCAGCGACTCGATGTCGCCGACGGTGCCGCCGATCTCCACCAGGGCCACGTCGAAGCCCTCGGTGGCTTCGTCCATGCAGCGACGGATCTCGTCGGTGATGTGCGGAATGACCTGCACGGTCGCGCCCAGGTAGTCGCCGCGGCGCTCCTTGCGGATCACTTCCTCATAGATGCGACCGGTGGTGACCGAGTTCTTGCGGCTCAGGCGGGTGCGCACGAAGCGCTCGTAGTGGCCCAGGTCGAGATCGGTTTCGGCGCCGTCGTCGGTGACATACACCTCACCGTGCTGGAACGGGCTCATGGTGCCCGGGTCGACGTTGATGTACGGATCGAGCTTCATCATCGTGACCTTCAGGCCACGCGCTTCGAGAATGGCGGCCAGTGACGCGGCGGCAATACCTTTGCCGAGCGAGGACACCACGCCGCCGGTTACGAAAATCAAGGGAGTCATGGCTGCAAGCATCCTGTCTGGAAATGGAAAACGGCAGCACCACGCCTGCCCGGGGGGCGGGCGTGGAGCAGAAAGGGGGTTTTCCGGTTCGCTGGAGCAGCGAGGGAGGTGCGGGCCCGGCCAGCGCAATGCGCCAGCGGGGAACCACCCTGCGAGGTCGGGGCGGCCGTGCCGGTCACTTCGACCGTCACCTGCGACCCGCTTTGCTGGAGGCCACGCTTGGCCGTGCCAGCCCATTCGCAAATGGTGGACACGCACTTACTCCCGGAAAGCCATAGTTTACAGATAGATGGCCGCCAACCCAAGGGGCAGATGGCGCCATCGGCAAAAAGAAACGCCCCGCTGGGCGGGGCGTTCGAGGGGGAGACCCTTGTGGCGAGGGCCTCGGAGGGGCAGAAGAATTACTTCTTCTTGCGTGCCTCTTCCTCTTCTTCCTGCTGCGGCACCGGCTGGCCCTTGGCCTTCATCTCGGCATTGGCCTGCGCGCGGCGCTTGGCCTTGGCCTCGGCTTCGGACTGCGCCTTGTCGGCCTGGTCACCCTGCTGCGGAGCAGGCTGGCCGGCGTTCTGCGCCAGCACCATCGGCACTGCAACAGCGGCGGCAGCCAGGATCGCAATGGTCAGCAACTTCTTCATGGAGTCCTCCTCGCGGTATGGCTCGGATGTGGGGGGCGCCGGTGTTCGGTTCCAGCGGTTGCCATTTTACCCCCTCCCCGCCAACGAGGCTGAACCGCAGGCGTGCAAATTCCCGGTCCAGACCGCACACTTGCCCGTCGCTCCACGCTTTCGAAGACAGATGAACGCCCGCTATAACGCCGCCGATATTGAAGTCCTGTCCGGCCTTGACCCGGTCAAGCGCCGCCCCGGCATGTATACCGACACCGCGCGCCCGAACCACCTGGCGCAGGAAGTGATCGACAACTCGGTGGACGAGGCCCTCGCCGGCCATGCCCGCTCGATCGAGATCACCCTGTTCAAGGACGGCAGCGTGGAGGTCAGCGATGACGGCCGCGGCATGCCGGTGGACATCCATCCGGAAGAGAAGATCCCGGGCGTCGAGCTGATCCTGACCCGCCTGCATGCCGGCGGCAAGTTCAACAACAACAACTACACCTTCTCCGGCGGCCTGCATGGCGTCGGCGTCAGCGTGGTCAATGCGCTGTCGACCCTGGTGGAAATCCACATCAAGCGCGACGGTGCCGAACACCGCATCACCTTCCGCAACGGCGACCGCGCCTCGCCGTTGGAAGTGGTCGGCACCGTCGGCAAGAAGAACACCGGTACCCGCCTGCGCTTCTGGCCGGACCCGAAGTACTTCGATACGCCCAAGTTCGCCGTGCGCGCGCTCAAGCACCTGCTGCGCGCCAAGGCCGTGCTGTGCCCGGGCCTGACCGTCAAGCTGACCGACGAAGCCACCGGCGAGGTCGACACCTGGTACTACGAGGATGGCCTGCGCGATTACCTGAAGCTGGAACTGGGCGATCGCGAGTCGCTGCCGGCTGATCTGTTCGTGGGCAACCTGAAGAAAGACACCGAGATCGTGGACTGGGCCGTGGCCTGGCTGCCGGAAGGCGAGCTGGTGCAGGAAAGCTACGTCAACCTGATTCCCACCGCACAGCACGGCACCCACGCCAACGGCCTGCGCACCGGCCTGACCGAAGCGCTGCGCGAGTTCTGCGACTTCCGCAACCTGCTGCCGCGCGGCGTCAAGCTGGCCCCGGAAGACGTGTGGGACCGCGTGTCGTTCGTGCTGTCGCTGAAGATGACCGACCCGCAGTTCAGCGGCCAGACCAAGGAACGCCTGTCCTCGCGCCAGGCCGCCGGTTTTGTCGAAGGCGCCGCGCACGATGCGTTCAGCCTGCTGCTGAACCAGAACGTGGAGCTGGGCGAGAAGATCGCGCAGATCGCCATCGAGCGCGCCAGTGCGCGCCTGAAGACCGAGAAGCTGGTCGTCCGCAAGAAGGTCACCCAGGGCCCTGCCCTGCCCGGCAAGCTGGCCGACTGCATCAGCCAGGACCTGTCGCGCACCGAACTGTTCCTGGTCGAGGGCGACTCGGCAGGCGGCAGCGCCAAGCAGGCCCGCGACAAGGATTTCCAGGCGATCCTGCCGCTGCGCGGCAAGATCCTCAACACCTGGGAAGTGTCCTCCAACAGCGTGCTGGCCTCGGAGGAAGTGCACAACCTGGCGGTGGCCATCGGCTGTGACCCGGGCAAGGAAGACATCAGCGGCCTGCGCTACGGCAAGGTGATCATCCTGGCCGACGCCGACTCCGACGGCCTGCATATCGCAACGCTGCTGACCGCACTGTTCCTGAAGCACTTCCCGGCGCTGGTCGATGCCGGCCACGTGTTCGTGGCGATGCCGCCGCTGTTCCGCATCGACGTGGGCAAGCAGGTGTTCTACGCCCTGGATGAGGAAGAAAAGCGCTCGATGCTGGACAAGATCGAACGCGAGAAGATCAAGGGCGCCATCAACGTGACCCGCTTCAAGGGCCTGGGCGAGATGAATCCGCCGCAGCTGCGTGAATCCACCATCCATCCGGACACCCGTCGCCTGGTGCAGTTGACCATCGACGATGGCGAGCAGACCCATTCACTGATGGACATGCTGCTGGCCAAGAAGCGCGCGTCGGACCGCAAGGGCTGGCTGGAGAGCAAGGGCGACCTGGCTTCGCTGGAAGTCTGATTCCGGTGCGTCATTGCACGGGGCCGTGGCGACGGCCCCAACCTCGCCGTGCGGGCATTGTTCACTCGGCGCGGGCGATCTGGCTTCGCTGGAAGTCTGATTCCCGGACCGGTGGTAGTGCCGGCCGCTGGCCGGCTGCTTTTCGCGAACCAGCGGGATACCTGGGTTGCCGGCCAGCGGCCGGCACTACCGGACCTCTTCGTGCTGCCGGCCAGCGGCCGGCATTACCGGGCCGTTGGATCGGCCGCCATCGGCAAACCCTGCGGGTCCATAATGCGCGTTCATCCGCGTGGACGACCCCATTGCCCGCCAACTCACTGCTGTTCCCCGGGCTGCCGCTGCACAGCGCGCGCCTGGTACTGAGCCCCATTCGCCGCGATGACGCCGCGGCCCTGTTCGCCCTGCAGTCCGACCCGGACGTGATGCACTGGTGGAACCACCCGGCGTGGACGCGTCCGGCCGAAGCACGCGCGCAGATCGACGACGACCTGGCTGCACAGGCGACCGGCACGCAGTTGAAGCTGGCCCTGCGCGAATCGGTGGACGGCCCCCTGCTGGGCATCTGCGTGGTGTTTGCCCTGGATCGGGATGCGGCGCGCGCGGAAATCGGCTATCTGCTGGCACCTGGCAGGCAGGGCCACGGCTACATGCATGAAGCGCTGCAGCAGGTGCTGGCCTATCTGTTCAACACCCTGCAACTACACCGGGTGGAAGCGGAGATCGATCCACGCAACCACGCCTCGGCACACGTGCTCGAACGCCTGGGCTTCCACCGCGAAGGCCTGCTGCGGCAGCGCTGGCGTATCCAGGGTGAACTGGCCGACTCGGCCGTGTATGGGCTGCTGGCCGACGACGCGGTGCGCTCAGCCACCGTCGCTTGACCGGATCAGGCCACAACGCCGGCCCATGCCTTTGGACACATACGGTGCGCGGCACCCCGCCCTAGCATCGGGGTCCCTTCCGCTGCCGTTCCGGTGCCATGAAGTTCCTGCTGCACTCTGCCGCGCTCTGCGTCGGCCTGCTGATCGCCCCTGCCTGCGTGCTGGCCGCGCCTGCTGCTGACGGTGCCTCCGAAACGAAAGAAGAGAAGACCGAAGCCGCTCCCCTGCCGGCCGATGCGTCGGCTCGCCAGAGCATGCGCCTGGCTGGGCGCACCCTCGACTACACCGCCACCGTCGGCACCCTGCCGGTACGCGATGCGAAGGGCAAGGTGATCGCCGATGTGGTGTTCACCGCCTACACGATGCCGGGCAAGGACCGGCCGGTGACCTTCGCGCTCAATGGCGGCCCCGGCGCGTCTTCTGTGTACCTCAACCTGGGCGCCATCGGCCCGAAGGTGGTGACCTTCGGTTCGGAAGGCGACAGCGCATCGGCGCCGGCGAAGCTGCACGACAATCCCGGCACCTGGCTGGACTTCACCGACCTGGTGTTCATCGACCCGGTCGGTACCGGCTTCAGCCGCGCCCGCATCGGCGATGAGGAGGCGAAGAAACAGCTGTATACGCCCAGTGCCGATGTCGAGTACCTCTCGCGCACGATCTACGACTGGCTGCTGCGCAACCAGCGCATGGCCTCGCGCAAGTACCTGACCGGCGAGAGCTATGGCGGCTATCGCGGCCCGCGCATCACCCACTTCCTGCAGACGCGCCTGGGCGTGGCGATGAACGGCCTGGTGCTGGTGTCGCCTTACCTGAGCCCGACCCTGGAAGACAACGCCGATGTCTCGCCGATGGCGTGGATGCAGACCCTGCCGTCGATCGCTGCCGCGCACCTGGAACGCCAGGGCAAGCTGACCGACGCGGCGATGCGCGAGGTGGTCGAGTACACCCGCGGTGACTACGCCACCGCGCTGATGAAGGGCCGCAGCGATCCGCAGGCGACCGAGGCGATGCTGCGCCGGGTGGCCGAGTTGACCGGCCTGGACCCGCAGTTCGTGCGCCGCGCCGGCGGTCGCCTGGAAACCCAGGCCTACCTGCGCGAGGTGTTCCGCGACAAGGGCACGCTGGGCAGCCGCTACGATTCCAACGTCACTGCGTTCGATCCGTTCCCGAACGATCCGGAGCAGCGCGCCAACGATCCGCTGCTGGACAGCATCATCGCCCCGACCACCACCGCGATGGTCGACTTCGTCACCCGCGAGGTCGGCTGGAAGGTGGATGCGCGCTACCAGGCACTGAACTACGACGTGAACCGTCTGTGGGATCGCAATGGTGACCTGCGCGAAGGTGCGGTGACCCAGCTGCGCCAGGCCGTGGCGATCGACCCGCATCTGCAGGTGCTGATCGTGCATGGCTGGAATGACCTGTCCTGCCCGTTCATGGGCTCGATCCTGACGGTGGACCAGATGCCGACGATGGGCAGCAACCCGGACCGCGTGCAGGTGCGCAGCTATCCGGGCGGGCACATGTTCTACAGCCGGGCTGACAGCCAGGCGGCGTTCCGCAGGGATGTGCAGGCGTTGTTCCAGCGCAATTAAGGGGTTGTCGGCCGGGCCTGCGGCCCGGCACCCGCGGAATCGACGGCAACGGCAACGGCAGCGGCAACGTCAAAAGCGGGCTTTCCGTGGGTTGGCAGGTTCCGGCTGCTGTTGGTGGGTGTCGACTTCCTGCTGCTGTTGGTAGGTGTCGACCTTGGTCGACACTGTTGATCCCCGCCATGCGTGGATAACGGAAACCGGATGCTTCATGAAATGAAAAAGCCCGCCGGAATCCGGCGGGCTTTTTGTTTCCAGCGTTGGCGTGGAACTCAGGTCCAGCCGAGCAGCTCGAACAGCTTCAGGATCAGGTAGGCGCAGCCGCCTGCCGCCGGGATGGTCAGGATCCAGGCCCAGACGATGCGTTCGATCACGCCCAGGCGCAGCGAACGCGGGTTCTTGGCGAAGCCTACGCCCATGATCGCGGTGGAGATGCTGTGGGTGGTCGATACCGGCATGCCGAAGTGCGCCGCCAGGGTCAGCACGGTGGCCGAGCTGGTTTCCGCGGCGAAGCCGTGGATCGGGTGCAGCTTGACCATCTTGTGGCCCAGGGTCTTGATGATCTTCCAGCCGCCCGAGGCGGTACCGGCGGCCATCACCACCGCACAGGTCAGCACGATCCACATGGCAATGCCGTCGCCGGCGTGCGCGTCCGGATGCATGAAGGCCAGCCACGACGGCAGGTCGTTCAACGCGCCGGTCGCCTCGGCACCGATCAGGGTCATCGCGATGATGCCCATGGTCTTCTGCGCATCGTTGTGGCCGTGGGCAAAGCCCATGTAGGCCGCCGAAGCGATCTGTGCCTTGCCGAAGAACGCATTGACGATGCGCGGACGTGCCAGCCGGCCGATCGCGCCGCCGATCTTGGCCAGGCCTGCGATCAGTGCCCACAACAGCACCATCACTGCGATGCCGAGCAGGAAGCCTGCGATCGGCGAGGTGATCATCGGCACGAACACCTTCCACAGCAGGCCCTTGTTCTGCGCCCAGCTGCCAAGCCGTTCGGACCAGATCAGCGCGTCCCAGTTGTTGTGGGCCGCAGCCAGGCCGGCGCCGCACAGGCCACCGATCAACGCGTGCGAGGACGAGGACGGCAGGCCCTTCCACCAGGTGATCAGGTTCCAGATGATGCCGCCGAGCAGCGCGCACAGGATCACCTGCGGGGTCACGTCGACCACGTTGGTGTTGAGCAGGCCCGACGCGATGGTCAGTGCGACCGCGGTGCCGGTCAGGGCACCGATGAGGTTCATGAAGGCGGCAAGCATGACCGCCCAACCGGGCGACAGTACTTTGGTTGCCACCACGGTAGCGATGGAGTTGGCGGTATCGTGGAAGCCGTTGATGAACTCGAAGACGAGCGCGGCCAGGATCACCACCAGGACTAGGGTGAGCATCGGTACCGGCCCGTCAGCTGTTCTTCAACACGATCTGGTACGCCACCACACCGGCCTCGCGGCAGCGGTCGATGGCCTTTTCCAGGATCTCGAAGAATTCCTTGAGCAGGAACATCTGCAGGTTGTCCAGGCGACCGGAATAGATGTCACGGTACAGCTCGAGCATCAGGCGATCGGCCTCGTTTTCCAGCGAGCGCAGGCGCTCGTTGAGCGCGGTCATCCGGTCCAGGTTCATGTGGCGCAGGTCGGCGACCATCTCCACCACTACGCCAGCGGCCTGCTCCAGCATCGCCGCGCGCGGCGCGAAGTCGATGTGTTCCAGGTGGGTGGTGGCCAGCGAATAGCGATCGGCGAACTTCTCGATCTGCTTGGGAATCTTGTACAGGGCCGAGCCCAGCGCTTCGATGTCTTCGCGCTCGATCGGGGTCATGAAGCTGTCCACCAGCGCCTGGCTGATCTTGTCCGAGGCCGCGCGTTCGCGCAGACGGGCCAGCTTGAAGGCATCCAGGGCGGGCTGGCGATCGGCGTCGCGCAGCATGGAATGCAGTGCCTTGGCGGCGTCGGAAGCCGCGACGGCAGCCTCATCGAGCAGGGTGTAGAACTGTTTGCCGGAACCGAAAATGGTCTGCAGAGAGAACATTGAGAAACCTGTCAGCCGTCGCGGGAAGGACGGCACCAGTGCGAATTATGACGGCTAGATGACCATCACGGGTATCCCTGCCCCTTTCCGGGGGTCAGGACGCCCAAAACTGAACAGGCATTTGCCACCGAGCCACGGCCCTTTGCTAAGATGCCAGCGCGCCTTCGGGCGCACCTTATGGACGACGACCCTTATCCCCCAGCGCCGCGCCGGACCCCGTTCCTGAGCGCCTGCCGCCATCGCAAGCACCCGCCCTCCCTGCCACCAACCGGGGACGATGCCCGTGTTTGAAATGATCCTGATTGTTTTCGCGCTTGTTCTGCTGAACGGCTTCTTTGCCATGTCCGAGATGTCAGTCATGACCTCGCGCAAGAGCCGGCTGAAGCAGCTGGCCGGCAATTCCAAGCGCGCGGCCAAGGCCCTGGAGCTGTCGGAGAAGCCGGAAGCCTTCCTGTCCACCGTCCAGATCGGCATCACCGTGATCGGCGTGCTGACCGGCTTCCTCGGCGGCGAGGCCCTGGGTGAAGCCATCGGCGGCTGGATCCAGGGGCTGATGCCGGGCTTCGCCTACGCCGGCGGCATCGGCAAGGCCCTTGCGGTCACCTTCATCACCTTCATCACCCTGATCTTCGGCGAACTGGTGCCCAAGCGCCTGGCCCTGACCCGCTCGGAGGACATCGCCGGCCTGGTGGCGCTGCCGATGAGCTGGCTGGCCAAGCTGGCCTTCCCCTTCGTCTGGCTGCTGTCCAAGACCACCCAGCTGGTGCTGCGCCTGTTCGGCCTGGGCAAGGACGAGGTCGCGTCGGTGACCGAAGAGGAGATCCGCATGCTGGTGGCCGAGAGCCACGAGGCCGGCGTGATCGACAGCCACGAGCGCGACATGATGAACCGCGTGATGCGCCTGGGCGACCGTACCGCCGACAGCCTGATGACCCCGCGCAACCGGATCGCCTGGCTGGATACGCTGGGTGGCCTGGACAAGAACCTGGAGATCATGGCCGAGCACGAGTTCTCGCGGTACCCGGTGTACCGCGACAACGACATGGACGTGGTCGGCGTGCTTGAGCTGAAATCGCTGGCCACGCGGATGGCACGCGGCGACAACGCGCTGTTCCAGACGTTGCGCGAACCGCTGTACGTCTCCGAATCCACCCATGCGATGAAGCTGCTGGAGATCTTCCGCGAAGAACAGCAGTCGATGGCGCTGGTGGTGGACGAGTACGGCGAGATCCAGGGCCTGGTAACCATCAGCGATTTGATGGGCGCGGTGGTCGGCCGCCTGCAGGCAACGGAAAATGCCGACGAGGACGCGCTGGTGGTGACCCGTGAGGACGGCTCGCTGCTGGTGGACGGCTCGCTGCCGATCGAGGACCTGCGCGAGCTGATCGGCAGCAACGACCTGCCCGACGCCGAGGATGGCGATTACTACACCCTGGCCGGCATGTGCATCCACTTCTTCGGCCGCATCCCCCACGCGGGCGAGTACTTCGACTGGGCCGGCTGGCGCTTCGAGGTGGTCGATCTGGACGGTGCGCGCGTGGACAAACTACTGCTTCGCACCCTGTCCGACGAGCAGGCCGATGAGCTCACCGCCTGACGCCGGCCCCGGCGCTGCATCGCCGGAGTACCGCAACGAGGGCATCCGGACCCTGCTGGCGATGTTCGCCTTCGGTGACCCGGCCCAGCACATGAAGCTGGGGCAGATCCTGCAGGATCTGCAGCAGAGTGCCTTTGGTGTATTCCTGTTCGTCGCCATCCTGCCGGCCTTCATCCCCATCCCGGGGCTGGGCGGCGCAGTCAGCGGTCCGTTGGTGATCCTGATCGGCCTGCAGATGCTGTTCTGCATGCGCCGGCCCTGGCTGCCCGGCTTCATTGCCCGTCGCGGGCCGAAGCGCGGCACCATGCACCGGTTCCTGGATCGCATCGATGGTGCCCTGCGCCGCCTCGACCGCATGCTCAAGCCGCGCATGCCGCAACTGCTGACCCCGGCTCCCGCCCACGCCTTCAGCGGCCTGCTGCTGGTGCTGCTGGGCCTGCTGCTGTCGTTGCCGATTCCGTTCACCAACTATCTGTTCGGCTTCCAGTTGCTGCTGTTCGCGCTGGCCCTGCTTGAACGCGACGGCGCGCTGATGTTGTTCAACTGGGTGGCTGCGCTGGTGGCGATCGCTTTCTTCGGCTTCAGTTCCGGGCAGCTGGTGGGCTACACCGTCGACCTGTTCCAGCGCTGGTTCTGAGCGCCTGCCGCTGCGCTCGCCGGGCATGGTCCGGCGCTACCCTGAGCCCCGCCCGGTAGCGCCGGGCCATGCCCGGCGGGTTGCTGCAATCAACGCAGATCGATGAATCCGTTGTCGCCCAACCGTGCCGGTTCATCCTGCACCGCCGACAACACGAAACTCAACGCCGAGCCGAGCAGCGTGCCCGGTCCGTCCCAGTACTCGGCGGTCTCTGCACGCACGTGGATCAAGCGCAGGCTTGGGTCATCCGGGCCGCCCGGGAAGAACAGCTTCATCGCCGGCGACCACAGCTCTTCGACCTTCGCGCGGTCGTCGATGATCCGTGCCACGCCGGCTACCGACACATACGTATTCTTCGATGGCGAGGCATAGGCCACGTTGACCCGCGGGTCGAGCGCGATCTCGGCCACCTTCGGGCTGTCGGCCGCAGTGGCGAACCACAGGTCGCCATCGAAGGCGACCTGCTGGGTGCCAAGCGGACGGCTGTAGAGGCGCCCATCGACACCACGGGTGGTGAACATCGCCACCTCCACGTCCTTGATCAGTTCAGCCAGCTGGGCAATGTGCTCGGTACGCGATTCGTCCATGGGGGACTCCGGAAGTGGGAGTCCCCATCAGACGCGTCCGCACCGCAAATTGCCGTGACGCAATTGTTCAGCCCGCGTGGCGGGCATGCCAGGCGTGCATTGCCAGCTCGAACGAGCGAAGGCGCGCGCGGTGGTCGTACAGGTTGGCGGTAAGCATCAGTTCGTCGGGCTGATGGCGCTCGACGAACGCCGCAATGCCATCGGCGACCTGCTGCGGATCACCCAGCACGGTGCACGCCAGCGCCCGCTCCACGCCGAGCTTCTCGTGGGGTTCCCAGAACGCTTCGATGTCATCGATCGGCGCCGGAATCTTGCCCGGACGGCCGCGACGCAGGTTGACGAAGCTCTGCTGCTGGCTGGTGAACAACCGCCGCGATTCGGCCTCGCTGTCACTGGCCACCACGTTCAACGCCAGCATCGCGTGCGGCTGCTTGAGCGTGGCCGAAGGGCGGAATTCGCGGCGATACACCGCAAGCGCTTCATCCATGGAATCGGGGGCGAAGTGCGAGGCGAAGGCGTACGGCAGGCCCATCGAGGCGGCCATGCGTGCGCCGAACAGGCTGGAACCGAGGATCCAGGTCGGCACCCGCAGGCCGCCACCCGGTACGGCCTGCACCGCCTGCCCAGGCTGCACCGGTTCGAAGTAGTGCAGCAGCTCGCGTACGTCCTGCGGGAACTGGTCGGCACTGTCGAAATAGCGGCGCAGGGCGCGGGCGGTCGGCTGGTCGGTACCCGGCGCGCGGCCCAGGCCCAGGTCGATGCGATCGGGATACAGCGAAGCCAGCGTGCCGAACTGCTCGGCCACCTGCAGCGGCGCATGGTTGGGCAGCATGATGCCACCGGCGCCGACGCGGATGCGTTGGGTGCCACCGGCCACATGACCGATCAGCACCGCCGTGGCGGCACTGGCGATGCCAGGCATGTTGTGGTGTTCGGCCAGCCAGTAGCGGCGGTAGCCCAGCGCATCGGCATGCTGGGCCAGCTCAAGCATGTTGGCAAAGGCGGCAGTGGTATCGCTACCCTCGCAGACCGGGGCCAGGTCGAGAATCGACAACGGGATCATCAGGCGGTTTTCCGTCACAGGATCCCCGTTTGATGGGGTCGCCCTGCCGCCACGGCCAGTGCCGGTGGCGGGACGCTGATTCCTGCCTGGCCGGTTCAGGCCCGCAGGCCAATGTGGAAGGGTCAGAACGCGCTGGGGCGTGGCTCGGGCAACGGCTCGTCCACCAAAGGCTTCAGTTCGGCATCCAGCGCCACCCGTTCGTCGAACACGAAACAACGACCTTCGTAGCCCTCACCGCCCACTTCCTCGAAGTAACCGAGGATGCCGCCATCGAGCTGCAGCACGTTGTCCATGCCGTCGTTGAGCATCCACAGCGCCGCCTTCTCGCAGCGGATGCCACCGGTGCAGAAACTGACCACGGTGCTGTCCTTCAGCGCTTCACGATGGGGTGCCAGCGCCTCGGGCAGATCGGTGAACTTGTGGATGGGCAGTACCAGCGCATCCTTGAAGGTGCCGTACTCGATCTCCTGCAGGTTGCGCGTATCGAGCATCACCACGCGCTTGCCAGCATCATCATGCCCCTGCCGCAGCCAACGCTGCACGGTGGCAGGATCGATGGCCGGCGCGCGCGGGTAGTCCAGCGGCTGGCCATCGTCACGACGGAAGCTGATGATCTCGTCCTTGACCTTGGCCTTCAGCCGCGCGAATGGCTGGTGCTCGCTGAAGCTGGTCTTGACCCGCATATCGGCGAAGCGCGCATCAGCACGCAGTTCCGCGTAGAAGCCATCGATCGCGGACGGTGCACCCGCCAGGAACAGGTTCAGCCCCTCGCCCGCCACCAGGATCGTCCCCTGCAGGCCGGACGCCTCGGCACACGCCTGCAGCTGGTCGCACAGGGCCTGGGGGGCGTCGATGACGGCGAAATGATAGGCAGCGGTATTGGCGATCATCCCGCCATTTTAGCGCCTGACCGCCCCCGCATCAGCCTCCACCGTTCATCCACGCATGGCGTGGATCTACCACAGTGTCGACCAAGGTCGACATCTACCGACAGCACCCGGAACGCGTCCGGGGCGGGGCGGTATAGGCAGGCGGGACCGTTGGCGCGATGGATGGCGCCATCGAGCCCCCAAGGATGGGTCTACGGCGTGTCCCGCCTGCCTATACCGCCCCGCCCACCACGGAACGCCCGCTGTTGCTGTTGCTGTTGCTGTTGCTGTTGCTGTTGCTGTTGCCGTTGCCTCTGCGGGTGCCGGGTGCAACCCGGCCGGACCCCCTACCCCCGCAGCAGCATGAACGGCAGCAGCACCAGTGCCGCCGCCACCGCCATGCCCAGCAGCACCAGCACCACGAACACAGGGCGGCGCCGGAACAGGCTGCCAAAGGTCTCGGCAGTGCCGTCGCGCAGGGCCTGTTCGCGCTCGGCACGGACCCGCACGCCACGGGCCGCCTGGTAGTCGGCCATCAGCGCCTTGGCACGCGGCTGGTCGGCATCCTCGCGCAGCCACAGGCCACCGTTGGAGATGCCCCACGGACTGGGTTCGGTGCGGTACCAGGCGATGCCGTGCTGGTCCAGCAGCGTGCAGACATCGGCATATTCGTCGTTGCCGACATTGCGCAGATTGAGCAGGAGTTTTGCCATGCCACCATGATACCCGGCGCCGATGCGCTAACCTTGCCGCCCTCGACTCATCGCCCCTGGAGACGCCTGATGCGCCGCCTGCTGCTTCCCCTGCTGCTGTCCCTCGCCGCCGTTGGTTGCTCGTCGGAGCCCTCCGGTCCGCCGCCGGGAGGCACCATTGCCACGTTCGAGCGCATCGACACCCAGCCGGGCAGCGGTGCCGAGGCCGTGCCGGGCCAGAAGGTCAGCGTGCATTACACCGGCTGGATCTACGACGAGCGCGCCGACAACAAGCACGGCAAGACCTTCGACAGTTCGGTCGAGCGCGGCGAGCCGTTCACCTTCACACTGGGCGCAGGCCAGGTCATCCGCGGATGGGATGAAGGCGTCGCCGGCATGAAGGTCGGCGGCAAGCGCACGCTGATGATTCCGCCCGAATTCGGCTATGGCGACCGCCAGGTCGGCCCGATTCCGGCAGGTTCGTCGCTGGTGTTCGACGTCGAGCTGCTCAATGTCCAACAGTGACGTCCGCCCGCCGCGCCGCATCGCCGTCATCGGCGGCGGCCCGGCCGGGCTGTTTGCCGCCGAGCGGCTGCGCGCGGCAGGCCTGGATGTCGATCTGTACGAGGCCAAGGGCTCGCCGGGCCGCAAATTCCTGATCGCCGGCAAGGGTGGGCTCAACCTCACCCATTCCGACCCGCGCCCACTGTTCGACAGCCGCTACCGCGAGCAGGCCACCCGCGTCGGCCGCTGGCTGGATGGTTTCGACGCGCAGGCGCTGCGCGACTGGGCCGCTGGCTTCGGCGTGGAGACCTACGTCGGCAGTTCCGGCCGGGTGTTCCCGGTCGACCGCAAGGCGGCACCGTTGCTGCGCGGCTGGGTCCGCCGGCTGAAGGAACAGGGCGTGCGCCTGCACGTCAACCATCGCTGGCTGGGCTGGAGCGACGACGGCGCTCTGCGTTTTGCCACCGACAACGGCGAACTGGAGGTGCGTGCCGATGCGACCGTACTGGCACTGGGCGGCGGAAGCTGGCCGCAGCTCGGCAGTGACGGCGCATGGGCTCCCGCGTTGCAGGCCCGCGCCGTGGACATCGCGCCGCTGCAATCGGCCAACTGCGGATTCGACGTTGCATGGACGCCGTTCTTCGCGCAACGCCATGCGGGTGCACCCCTGAAGCCGGTCGTCGCACATTGGCATGGCCTCGACGGTGAGCCCCGCGCCCTGCAAGGGGAGTGCGTGGCCAGCGAGTACGGTATCGAAGGCAGCCTGATCTACGCCCTGTCGGCCGACCTGCGCGAAACCCTCAACCGCGACGGCCATGCCACTCTGTGGCTGGACCTGGTTCCGGGCCGCGACGAGGCACGGCTGCTGGCCGACCTTTCGCAGCCGCGCAAGGGACGAAGCTTCGGCGAGCACCTGCGTCGCCAGGCCGGACTGGACGCAGTGAAGACCGCACTGGTGTTCGAAACACTGGGCAAGGATGCCGGCAACGATCTGGCCGCGGTGATCGCCACATTGAAGCGCCTGCCACTGCGCCTGCTGCGCCCGCGGCCGATGGCCGAGGTGATCAGCACGGCCGGCGGCGTGCGCCTGGACGCGCTGGACGAGGGCCTGATGCTGCGTGCCTTGCCCGGCGTGTTCTGCGCCGGAGAGATGCTGGACTGGGAAGCGCCGACCGGGGGTTACCTGTTGACGGCGTGCTATGCCAGCGGACTGCGTGCGGCAGAGGGCGTGAACGCGTGGTTGGCCACGCGTTGATCAACGCGCGATAGCGCCGGAAATTTCACGCCGGCCGGCGCATCTTCACCGACGCCAATGCCACGCCACTGGGATGCGGATACAGTTCCTCGCGCTCGGCGACGAAGCCCTGCCGCTGGTAGAACGGCACGGCGTTGAGCGAGGCCGACAGCACCACCTCCCGCGTCGGGTCGGCCAGGGCCAGCAACCGCTGCATCAGCGCCTGGCCGATACCCTGCCCGCCCCGATCCGGATCGACGAACAGCGCATCGATCTCGTTGCCCTCGGCATCGAACACACCGAACCCCAGCACATTGCCCCGGTCATCCTCGGCCACGACGCAGCCGCCCTGCCCCAGCAGCCGCGAATACTGCACCGGCGGCGGCGATGCCGACCAGGGTGCAATCACCTCCGGCGGATAGTGGCTGCTGCACAGCTCACGTACGCAGCGCGTTCGCAGGGCCCACAGTGTGCCCACATCATCGTCGGTACCCGTCCTGAACTGCATGCAGCCTCCGTATGCCTCTGCTTTTCATGCCCTGCAACGCGGGTCACCGCGACTTGCTGGCCCGCAGCGCCTGGATCTTCGGTGGCGGCTGGAACGAATCGCTGCGTGCGTCCGCCCAGAACGAATGGAACACCGCGTGGTCGGGCACCTTGTGCAACAGCTCGCCCGGTTCCAGGTAACGATACAGCGAGGCCAGCGAACGGATCTCGACCGGTGACACCCGGCGCAGAATGTGTTCCGGGCCGAGCTCGGCCGGATCGTTCAAGCCCGCCGCGCACAGCAACTCCTTCAGCGCGTGCAGGGTGTGCTCGTGGAAGCTGTACACGCGCGTGGCCTTGTCCGGTGCATCCAGATGCTTCCAGCGCGCCGGATCCTGGGTCGCGATGCCGGTCGGGCACTTGTCGGTATGGCAGCTGAGCGACTGGATGCAGCCCAGCGCGAACATGAAGCCGCGCCCTGCATTGCACCAGTCGGCACCCATGGCAATGGTGCGGGCGATATCGAACGCGCTGGTGATCTTGCCTGCAGCACCAATACGGATGTGCTCGCGCAGGTCCAGGCCGACCAGGGTGTTGTGCACCAGCAGCAATGCTTCGTGCATCGGCACCCCCACGTGATCGACGAACTCGGCCGGTGCCGCGCCGGTACCGCCTTCGGCGCCATCGACGACGATGAAATCAGGCAGCAGACCGGTCTCGTGCATCGCCTTGGCAATGCCGAACCATTCCCACGGGTGGCCGATGGCCAGCTTGAAACCAACCGGCTTGCCACCGGACAGTTCGCGCAGGCGGGCGACGAACTGCAGCAGTTCAACCGGCGTGGAGAAGGCCGAATGGCGCGATGGCGACACGCAGTCCACGCCCATCGGCACGCCACGCGTCACCGAGATCTCGGCGGTGACCTTCGGCGCCGGCAGCACCCCGCCATGGCCAGGCTTGGCACCCTGCGACAGCTTGATCTCGATCATCTTCACCTGATCGTGGTTGGCATTGGCAACGAAGCGTTCCTCGCTGAAGCCGCCCTTCTCGTCACGGCACCCGAAGTAGCCCGAGCCGATCTCCCACACCAGGTCGCCGCCCATCTCCCGGTGATACGGCGAAATCGAACCTTCGCCGGTGTCGTGGTAGAAACCACCCCGGCGCGCGCCTTCGTTCAGTGCACGGATCGCATTGGCCGACAACGAGCCGAAACTCATCGCCGAGATGTTGAACACGCTCGCCGAATAGGGTTTGGCGCAGTTCGCGCCGATCAGCACGCGGAAATCATGCTTGGCGATAGTGGTGGGCGCCAGCGAATGGTTGATCCATTCGTAGTCCACCGCATACGTGCTGCGCAGGGTACCGAAGGGCACCGTGTCCATCTGGTTCTTGGCGCGCTGGTAGATCAGCGCACGCTGCTGCCGCGAGAACGGCACATCCTCCAGGTCGCTCTGCACGAAGTACTGGCGGATCTCCGGGCCGATCGATTCCAGGCCATAACGGAAGTGCGCCATCACCGGATAGTTGCGGCGCAGGGTGCTGCGCTTCTGCAGCAGGTCCCAGGTCCCCAGCGCCACCATCGCAGCTGTAATGCCGACGCCCCAGTACCAGGCCGGCCAGATCGTGGCCAGCCACAGGCAGATCGGAAACATCACGATGGCGAGCAGGTAGACGATATACCGGTGCATGGCGTTCCTCGGTTGCAACTGCCCCGAGTCTACCGCGCAAGCACCTACAGGCGATCGTCGACCACGCTGCGCGGCCAGGCGGACTTCACGTCATAGACCAGCCCACCGGGCGCCAACAGGCTGCGGATATGGGCATCGTCCATCGCCTTGAAGCTCTCATGCGCCACCGCCAGCACCACCGCGTCGTAGCTGCCGGGCACCGGCTCGGCCAGCCAGTTCACGCCTTCGTCCGCCATGGCAGCCGGCCCCACCCACGGATCGCTGACGTCCACCTGCGCGCCGCTGCCGGCCAGCCGCTGGGCCAGTTCCAGCGCGCGGCTGTTGCGCAGGTCCGGGCAGTCCTCCTTGAAGGTCACGCCCAGCACCAGAATGCGCGAGTGCGCTGGCATGCGGCCACGTTCGGCCAGCATCGCCAGCACCCGTTTGGCCACATGTTCCCCCACCCGGTTGTTGACCTGCCGGGCGGTGTGGATGAGGTCGGGGTGGTAGCCCATGCTTTCGGACTTGTGCAGCAGGTAGTACGGGTCCACGCCGATGCAGTGGCCTCCCACCAGCCCCGGCCGGAACGGCAGGAAGTTCCATTTGCTGCCTGCGGCGTCGAGCACATCCTGGGTGTCGATGCCGAGGCGATCGAAGATCAGGGCCAACTCGTTGACCAGCGCGATGTTGACGTCGCGCTGGATGTTCTCCACCACCTTGGCCGCTTCGGCGACCCGCATCGACGGCACCGGGAACGTGCCGGCGGTGATGATCCGCTGGTACAGGCCATCGACCACCGCAGCCACGTCCGGCGTTGAACCGGAGGTGATCTTGCGGATGTCGGCCAGGCGCCGTTGGCGGTCACCCGGGCTGACCCGCTCGGGACTGTAGCCGCAGTAGAAATCCTCGTTGAAGCGCAGGCCCGAGCCCTGTTCCAGCAGCGGCACGCAGACTTCTTCGGTGGTGCCCGGGTAAACAGTGGATTCGTAGATCACCAGGTCACCGGCGCGCAGATGGCTGGCGATCAGTCGCGTCGCCGAGCGCAAAGGCTCCAGATCAGGCTGCTCGTAGGCATCGATCGGCGTGGGCACGGTGACGACGTAGACGTTGCAGGTGTCGAGCTGTGCCGGATCGCTGCTGTAGCGCAGCAGCGACGCGCTGGCCAGTTCATCCGGTTCCATCTCCAGCGTGTGGTCCTGCCCGCCGGCAAGTTCGGCGATGCGTGCGGAATCGATATCGTATCCCAGGGTGGGCAGCTGGCGGCCGAAAGCCACCGCCAGTGGCAGCCCGACATATCCCAGGCCGATGATGGCCGGGGACGGCATCTGTGCTGCGCCGATCGGCGCGCTCATGCGCGGCGTCCAGCAGGCGGCAACGGTGTCCACTGGGTCATGCGAGGGTCCGGGTGCAGGCAAACATGCCGACAAGGTTAACCGCGGCAGCGGCGCCAGACCACGCCCCGATCAGGACCCGAGGCTGACGGCCGCCGGCTCGAGTTCGCCGTGCCGCCCCGTCCAGGCCCGCAACAACAGGCAGAAGCCATGCTCCGGGGGCTCTTGCGCCAGGCTGAAACCATGCCATGGGGCCGCCACGATGCTGCCCAGCGTCGCCGCATCCACGTGCCGGTTGGCCATCGTCCAGCGCGGGAACCAGCGGCTCGGGATTGGGCCTGCGGCAAGTTGGATGATGCTGCCGTGGCGACGCGCGTTGCCGATCCGCGCGTGCACCGAAGCCAGCCCATCCCGTGGGCCTTCGATGTACTGCAGGAAACGGCTGCCATCGAACATCAGCGCCCCGGTCACCCCGGCCATGCGGTTGAACGCGGTCGCATCGGCCAGCAATGCATCGAGCTCGGGCACGTCCAGTCCCTCCCTGGCCGTGCTGACATAGGCGTACGCATGCAACGGCATGTCCATCACTCCCCTCCTGAGTGCAGAGGAATATGACAGGAAGCACGAGGACTTCAAGCGTTGGTTATTCCGGCGGCGACTCGACCTGGTAGCCGCGTTGCACCAACGCATCCAGATAGCCCTCGCCCAGCAGCAGGCTGACCGGCACCGTCGCGAAGGTGCCTGGGTGACGGCTCAGCGCGGCATCCACGCCCTGCAGCCAGCGCGTGCGTACCTGCTGCGGCATATCGCTCCAGCCGCGCCGGCGCACGAAGGCCGAATCCTGCAGCAGTTCGCGGCAGGTCTGGGCCATCGACGAGCCCGACAGCCGACGCAGTGCCGCGACATCCCCCAGCGCCCAGGCGTTGGCGCGCTCGCGCAGCACCGGTGCCTGGAATTCCACCGTGTCGAGCGTGCGTTCGAAACACGCGCGGTCATCGACTTCGGTGGCCTGCAGCTCCTTCAACGTGCCACGGATGTCGTCGACCTTCAGCTTGACCTGCACGTCTTCCGGCTTCAGATCGTGCGCCTTGTACGCGCGCCCGAGTGCTTCCTTGACCTGCTTGCCATCGCGCAGGCCGTTGCGCTTGAGGAAGGCCTGGTACAAGCGGCCGGAGGCCACCAGCGGACGGTCCTTTTCCACGCCACGGTCATTGCCCAGGTAGGTCTGTTTCAGGCCGAGCCAGCGCGCGTGCGTTGCCGGCGGCAGGATCTGGTCAAGCGTGCGCCCCTGCGGATCGCGCGCCGTCTTCAACGCCAGTGGCAGCAGGGTAAGGCCCTTGAACACACCGATCTTCGCATCGAGGGCGAAACCCGGATCGCCCAGCACATGGTCGACGCCGGCAATGGTCCGTTCGACTTCGTCAGAGCGCCATTGCACACCGCTTGGCAACGGTGAGACCGTGCCCAGGATCCACAGCACGTGCCCCTGCGGAGCGGTGACCTTCCAGAGGCCGGGGCCGGGCTGTTCGCCGGTCACCTGCACCGTGTCCATGTCCACCACCGGGCCAGTGGGCGCTGGTGCCTGCTGCGCGGCGGCCGCGCCTATCGCCAGCATCAGCCCCAGCACGGCACTGCATCCGATCCATCGCCTGCCACGTGCACGCATATCGCCATCCCCGGGTACGTTGGCGGACTGTACCCAGCGCCGCGCCCGGTTGCGTAAAAGCCGCGTTAGCCGGCGGCAGTGGCGGCGATTCCGTTACAATCGGCGCGCGCTGCAGGCCCGGATGGCGAAACTGGTAGACGCATCGGACTTAAAATCCGCCGGGGGCAACCCCATGCCGGTTCGATTCCGGCTCCGGGCACCACCCAATCAAGCATCGACGCCCCCGCACCACGTCCGCACATCGCTGGTTGCACAGCAGCCCGCCGGAGGGAATGCGGCCATTCGGCTGCCCTCTCCCCGATCAGGACGCCTTCAGGCCGGCATGGCAGAATCGAACGCGCCATACCGGCCGCCGAACGACGCATAAGGAGATCAGCCATGAAGTGGATAGGGATCGCATCATCGCTGGCACTGGTCACGCTGCTCGCCCAAGCTACTGCACCGGCATCGGCGCAGAGCCGTTCGGACAGCCACCGCAACCTCGACGGAAGCCTGGATATCCGCAACAGTGACGGATCGTCCAGCCGAATCAAGCGCGACCTGTCCGGCCGGGTGATCGCCGAGCACAGCAACGGCAGCCGTTCAACCACCACCACCGATCTGAGTGGCCGCAAGCGCACCACCCACAGCGATGGCAGCTACTCCAACAGCAGCACTGACCTGAGCGGCAACATCCGCACCCAGTACAGTGACGGCAGCTACTCGGTCAGCAAGCGTGACCTGAGCGGCAGGTGGCGCACCGAGTACAGCGACGGCTCCTACTCCACCAGCGTGCGCGATCTGAGCGGCAACTGGAGCACCACCTCCAGTGGTGGCATGGCCGCTCGCCACCCCGAACGCGGCGTCGGCAAGCGCTGAGGCCTGCGCTCAGATCGCCCGCGAATAACGCGGCTGCTCCTGCGCAGCGCGCAGATAGGGATCGAAGCACATCGCCAGCAGGCGCAGCAACGGCCGCCCCGGCTCGCTGGCACGCACCACGCCATCGCGGTACTCGGCCAGGCCATCGTGTTGCAGGCGTTGCACGGCCTGCAGGTCTTCGGCGAAGTAGGTCTCGAAATCAATGCCGTGGCGCTGGGCCAGTGACATTCCATCCACCTCACCCTGGCACATCAACTGCTGGATCAGCTCGGCGCGCAGCTGGTCGTCGGCACTGAGTGCGACGCCGCGCCAGACCGGCAGCTGTCCCTGGTCCACCGCGCTCTCCCACGACGGCAGGTCACGCGGATTCTGGCTGTAGGTGGCACCGATGTGACTGATCGCACTTACGCCAAGGCCGAGCAGATCGGTGTCGGCGTGGGTGGTGTAGCCCATGAAGTTGCGGTGCAGCTGGCCGGCGCGCTGGGCACGCGACAGATCTTCTTCCGGCAATGCGAAGTGGTCCATGCCGATGTACTGGTAGCCGGCTGCGGACAGGCGCTCCACCGCCAGGCCCAGCAGCGCCAGCTTGTCTTCCGGCGAAGGCATCCGGCTTTCGTCGATCTGCCGCTGCGCGCGGAACAGGTGCGGAAGATGCGCATAGCCATACACCGCCAGTCGATCCGGACGCAGCGCCAGCACAAGTTCCAGGGTGCGGCCGAAGCCCTGCAGACTCTGCCCTGGCAGGCCGTAGATCAGATCGACGTTGACCGAACGCATGCCGCTGTCGCGGCACGCACGCAGGATATCCAGCGTCTGCCGTACGCCCTGCACCCGGTTGATCGATTCCTGCACCTGCGGGTCGAAATCCTGCACGCCCAGGCTGGCGCGGTTGAAGCCCAGCCGGGCCAGCATCGCTACGTCGCTGGTGTCGATGAAACGCGGGTCCAGTTCGATGGAAAAATCACGCTGCGACGAACCGCTGAAATCGAAGCGGCGGCGCAGGCCCTCGACGAGCGCGGTCATCGCATCGGCATCGAGGAAATTCGGCGTACCACCGCCAAGGTGCAGCTGGATCACTTCACGACCATCGGCGAACTGCGGTGCCAAAAGGTCCGCCTCGGCCAGCACGCGTGACACGTAACTGTGGCCACGCCCGCGATCGCGGGTGATCACCCGGTTGCAGCCACAGTAGAAGCAGGGGCTGGAGCAGAATGGAACGTGGACATACAACGACAACGCGCGCGCCAACGGGTTGCTGTCGGCGATCGCCTGGCGCAGCGCAGGTGCGTCGAAGCCGTCATGGAAGTGCGGCGCGGTGGGATAGGAGGTGTAGCGCGGGCCGGGACGGTCATGCCGTCGCAACAGATCGGGATCGAAGGTCCAGGCCAGGCCACCGGCAGCGGGAGAGAACGTGTCCATGGCGCCAGCATCGCCCCAAGCCTGGCGGTGCGCCTTGACCCAGATCAATCCTTGGTGGGCACGCCCAGCACCGGCAGCATGACCTGCGGCCAGCGCAGCATCTGGTAGCGGCGCCAGAAGGTGTCGGCGATGCGGGCGGCCACATCGTCGGCCAGCGCCTGCATGGGCGGGTTGTTGCATTCGGCCGTGGTGATGTGGAACAGCACCAGCCAGCGGTCGAACAGATCCTTTTCCAGATCGATCGCCATGTGCTTGGACATCGGCGAGCCCTTGAACCTGCGGGTCCCGCGCAGCATCGCCGACCAGAAATCGACGAGCTGGGCCAGGTGTTCCGGCCAGTCGCGCACATGCCCTTCGAATACCGGCCCCAGACGCTCCTCTTCACGCACGCGCGCATAGAAATCGTGGACCAACCGGGTCACTTCCTCCTCGCTGCACAACTCTGGCGAAGCAATGGGAAGGGCAGTCGTGGGCGTTGCGTTCATCAGGGCACCAAGTGCGGATCGGCAGTGTGCCGCATGCCGCCACCACCGCTGTTGATCCAGATCAATGTCAGCGCACTGCGGCGCACCTAGGCTGGCACGCTTGCAGGAAGCATGCCCTGCGGATGCTGCGCCAACCACGGCGAAGTATACGCGCCGCCCTCTTCTTCAACCCGAACCCGCATGAACACACCGACTTCCAGCCGCCAGCGGCGTATCCAGCATTGGGGTGCAGTCCTGTGGCCCAGCTTCATCGCCGCCGGCCTGGCCTGCGTGGTGTTCTTCGCCTTCGTCGATCCACTGCGGCTGCAGGCGATCAGCTTCCCGGGTACGGCCATCAGCCGTGAGCTGGGCTACACCGCAGGTTTCTTCATGTTCTGGGCGGTCACCGCACTTTCCAGCGCGGTGACCGGCTACCTGCTGCGGCCGATGCCGAACGAAGAGGATGAGGAGCTGCCACTGGGATGAGCATCACCGCATCCTCGCCCCTGCGCGCATGGCGTTGGCGCCGCACCCTGGGCCTTGCGTTGCTGGTCCTGTTCCATGCGCTGCCGTGGCTGCAGTGGGATGGACGGCAGGCCCTGCTGCTGGACCTCAACGCGCGCCGCTTCGACCTGTTCGCCTGGACCCTGTGGCCGGATGACATCGGTGTGTTGCTGGGGCTGCTGGCGGTGATGGCGGTGGGTCTGGCCCTGCTCACCCACTTGGCCGGTCGCGTGTGGTGCGGACATGCCTGCCCGCAGACGCTGTGGACACGAGCGTTCGACGGAATCGCGCAGGCATTGGCCCGCATGCTGCCAGCGAAGCTGGCGCGGCCGGCCACCCAGTTGGCCTGGTTGCTGCTGTCGCTGTGGACCGGGATCACGTTCGTCGGGCTGTTCAGCCCGATCCGCGAACTGGTCACCGGCGCGTTCGATGGCGCATGGAGTGGCTGGGAGAGCTTCTGGGTGCTGTTCTATGCCGGCGCCACGTGGGGCAATGCCGGGTTCCTGCGCGAGCAGGTGTGCCGATCACTTTGCCCGTTCGCGCGCATGCAGCCGTTGCTGACCGACCCGCACACCCCGCGCATGTTGTATTACCCACGCCGCGGCGAGCCGCGCGGCGCCCGCCCGCCGGCATTGGGCGGCGTGCTCGGCCGCGGCCGCGGCCTGCTCGACGCGACCACCGCGCAGGACTATGTCTTCCGCGCCGCGCATCCGCTGCTGGCCGGACCGATGCCCACCTTCAGCGCGGATCGGCTGGGTGACTGCCTCGATTGCATGGCCTGCGTACGCGCGTGCCCGATGCAGCTGGATATCCGCCATGGCCCACAGGCCGACTGCCTGGCCTGCGGTGCCTGCCTGGACGCGTGCGCGCAGCAGCAGCATCAGGCCGGTTTCGGTCCCAGCCTGGTGCGCTACTGCAGTCCGCAGGTGATGGCAGGCCAGCCGCGCCGGTGGTGGCGCCCCCGCACCACGGCCCTGGCATCGTTGCTGCTGGCGCTGCTGGTGTGCGGCGCTTGGCGCCTGCTCTGATCAGCCCGGCTCGCCCGGGCGTGGCGGTACCAGCTGGGCGCGACGGACGATGCCCAGTTGTTCGATGATCAGCGCCATTTCATTGGTGACATCGGTACGCCCGGTCCCCTGGGGAACCAGACGATCAAGCACCTGCTGGTAGGTATCCCAGAACGCCGGACCGCATCCGTGTTTGTGATAACTGGCTTCCAGTTCGCGGCGTACCCGTTCAGCCAAGCCATGCATGCCGTATTCCATACGACCTCCGTTGGACTTGTTCTGCATCGTTGACGGTCGACCGATTCACTTGCGAGCTACTGAAAGACTCCCGGCCTTCACAGCCGGTTGATGCCAATTAGTCATAGATTTCACGACACGTCAATTACAGGCCGCGACTTTCGCGATTGAAATTATTAATCGTTCATGAAAGGCCGTAGCGACCGGGATCAGAAACGTCCGTGCCGATGTCGACAAAGCCAGCCGGCGAACCAAGGTATCCATCACAGATCGGACCATCGCTGGGCACACGTCGATCGATTCTGTCTATGTTGCTAAGCATACTTAGCAAATCGATCTTGGCGGCTTGTCTGCGACAACCATCGACGCATCTCATGCGGTTTCGTCGTGCGAGTCGTCATCCATCGGGAACAACGCAGGGTATCGCTGCTGCAGGATGTAGCGCCTGAGCGGCGGGATGGGAAAGCCCCTGGGCCACTGCGAGACAGCGGATCTGCTGATTCCAAACAACCTGGCGAGCTCTGCGTCGGTGGAAAAGCCCAGCCGCGTGCGGACCTGCCGCTTGCTCCAGAATTCGTCCATTTTCGATCCCTTTCATCATCAAACTTATTCTTGCGCCAAGGCCTCTTTCGCTTCCACGCGTTAAGCTGGCTTGCATAGATGAATACTCTTGGACAACGACTCGCGGTCGCCATGAAGGACGCCGGGCATGCACGCCCGGCCGACCTGGCGCGTGCCGCCGAAACGACGACGGCAACGGTCAGCAACTGGCTCAATGACCACGTCAAGGCCAACCACGTGAAAGCCGAACAGCTGTTCCGCATTGCCGATGCGGTGAAGCTGGACCCACGCGAGCTGCTCTTTGGCCCGCTGGGACGGGGAGTCGGCGAGCGCGGCACGGCCTACATGCACATGCCCAGCGAAGCCCATCTGGATGTCTGGCAAGCGGCCTATGAGCTGGTCGCCCACATCCTTGACGAGCGCGGACTTGAGGTGGGCTACCGTCGCGAGGCCACGCTGGGGTTGATGGCCCATGACCTGTTGATGGAGGGCGTCAGCCGCGGCAAGGTCGCACGCGTGGTGATGACTGCCCTGCCCTGACCCATCGCGGGCTGGTAGCATGGCCGTCGATGGGGATGGGGCTCCCCCGATAACCGCCTGAGATGGCTGATGGCTCCTGCTGAGACGAACCCGGCGTTCGTCGATGGCAGGCCGTGCCCGCCATTGCGTCCGCCGTCGAACCTGCGAACACGCACTCGAGGCAAGCAATGCAGACGTTCAACAACTATGTGCTGGTATTCCTGGGCGGCGGTGTCGGCGCCTGCCTGCGCCATGCCTGCAATCTGATCGGCGCCCGCGTGGCCGCCGGCAGCACCTGGCCCTGGTCGACGTTCCTGGTCAACATCAGCGGCGCCGTGCTGATGGGCGTGGTGGTGGAGGCGTTTGCGCTGCGCAACGGCGCGTCGCCGCAACTGCGCCTGCTGCTGGCCACCGGCATTCTTGGTGGCTACACCACGTTCTCCACCTTCTCGCTGGAAACCGGCCTGCTGCTGCAGCGGGGCCAGCATGGCCTGGCCGCACTGTACGCCGGCGGCTCGGTAGCCCTGGGCCTGGCCGGGCTGTTCGCCGGCATGAAGCTGACCCGGCTCGCGCTGGGGTAACACTCAGCCGGCAGCAGCGCGCGCCTGTCCGCGCCACTGCCGTGGCGATTGCCCGGTGTGTGCCTTGAACGCCCGCGACAACGCGGCCTCGCTGCCATAGCCAACCTCGTCGGCGATCCGTTTCAACGGTCGCCCCTGCCGCAACGCCTGCTGCGCCAGGCCTACCCGCCAGCCCTGCAGATACTGCCCGGGCGTGGTACCCATGGCCTCACGGAAACTGGCGGCGAACACGCTGCGCGACATGCCTGCAACATCGGCCAGATCTTCCAGTTTCCAGGCCTGGGCGGGTGCCTCGTGCATGGCCACCAGCGCCAACCGCAGCCGTGGATGGCCAAGCCCGGCGAACAGGCCGCCGCGCATCTCGCCCCCCTCCATCAACTGCCGCAGCACCTGGATCATCACCACCTCGAACAGGCGGTTGACCATCACCGTGCGACCGCAGCGCTGCTCGAATGCCTCCTCGAACAGCAGCTCCAGGGCGGCATGGCCGCCATACAGTTCGGCCAACGGCAGGCAGATGAAATCGGGCAGCGCGGCACTGATCGGGTTGAGCCTGCCGCCCTCGAAATGGAGATTGGCGCAGGCCATGTCCGCGCCATGCTGTGGATCGGTGTGGAAGCGGTGTGGCAGCGGGCGCGGATACAGCAGCAGGCTGGGAACGTCGACCTGCACCGTCTGCGTGCCATGACTGACCTGCAACGGGCCGCGCCGCACCAGGTGCAGCTGGCCGGCGTCGCCTTCGGCCTCCAGGCTGTTGATGCCGCATAGCGCGCCGGCATGGAACACCGAGGCGGTGACCGCGAAGCGTTCGAGCAGGATGGCGAGGCGATCGACCATGGCGGGACTCCAGATCAAATGGAAGGGAGCAGATACGGCAGATCGTATCGAATTCGATTGCATTGCGTCAGGGGCTAGCCACCGTGCAGAGGCAGCGCTATACAGGCGGCACCTTCCGCGCAGACCGCACCGGCCAGGGCAAAGACCATGATGCGAACCTTCCACCGGCTGGTCCTGGCACTGGTCCTGCTGCTGCCGCACGTGTCGCAGGCCGCCGCGCCGCCCGCCCCGCCACGCACCTCCAGCGGCGAGCTGCAGGGCGCGCGCTGGCGCCTGGACGTGCCCGCCGGCTGGAACGGCGAACTGGTAATGCTGGCGCATGGCTATGAACCAGTGGGCATGCCGCAGCCATCACCGATGCCGGCCAACGACAGCACCGCCAGCCTGCTTGCAGCGGGCTATGCCGTGGCGCAGAGCGCCTATGCCAGCCAGGGCTGGGCGGTGGCAGATGCGATCGTGGACATGGAACGCCTGCGCGCGCACGCCCTGTCCGAATTGAAGGACGTGCGTCGCACCTGGATTGTCGGCTTTTCGATGGGCGGTGCGGTGGCCATCGCCACCCTCGAACGCCTGCCACGGCACTACGCCGGTGGCGTGTCGCTGTGCGGGGCCAACCTGCCCGGCGAACAACTGGCCAACGACCTGCTGACCACCCTGGTGGCGTTCGACTATTTCTTCCCCGGGGCGAAGGGATTGCCCCGGCCGGGCCTGGCATCGGCGGAAGCTGCGGCACTGCCGCAGATGGAGCTCTATCAAGGCATCGCCGCCGCCCTTCAGACCCGGCCGGCCGTGGCTGCGCAACTGGCTGCACGGCTGCAGGTAAGCGTGGAGGCATTGCCGGGCACGATCAGCCTGCACGCGATGATCCTGCACGAACTGGCCACGCGCGCCGGCGGCATGCCGGTCGGCAACGTTACGACCGTCTACCGCGGATTCGGTGACGACAAGGCGTTCAACGCGGGCGTGCAGCGGCTGGCACCTGTTGCGCCGGCACAGCGATACGTGCGCGAAAAGCTGGCGTTGACCGGCGCGCTCAAGCGACCGCTGGTGATCCAGTTCAACAACAACGACCCGAGCATCGTGCCGCACATGCAGACGGTGTATCCGCAACTGGCCGAGCGCGCTGGCGCCACGCCATTGCCGCGCGTACTGCCTGCGGTGGGCGAGGGGCACTGCGGCTTTACGGATTCACAGGTGGTCGAGGCGTTGAAGGCAGCCGCGGCTCCCTTCTGAGCAGCCGACCGCATCAGTGGCCGAGCGTACCCATGGTGAAGGTATAGCCGGAGCGCATGAGGAAGTCGCGCATACGCAGTTCGGCGCGGCGCGGAGACGGAAGATCCGGCGGGCCATACAGGGCATAGACCACGCCAGCGCCCTCGATACTCTCCCGGCGCACATCGCAATGACGGCTCTCCGAGGCGACGACCCAGCCATCCTTCAGTTGATCGGGGCCGATGGACTGCCCGTTCTTCAGCCGGAATGTAAGCCAGCGCACATCTGCGGTTGACCTGCTCATTGCCGACCAGCCGCATCGTGCATGCGGCCCCTCATGTCCTTGCCTGCCATTGCTGCTCCCGAAGACCAGGACTCCGACCATACCCCGTCGCAATGTCGTGGCCGGCTGAGACTGCCGGCGGCGCGCGGCGGGCTTCACGCGCGTACGTCAAACAGCCTGCGTAATGCCTCCTGCCCGGCAGGTGTGACCTGCAAGTCGCGCCGCCCCGCGAGGCGACGCAGCCAGTGGTTCTGCAGGAAACTCTCCAGCAGTGCTTCACCCACCATGCCGGCCATGTGCGGGCGCCGCTCGGTGCAGTCCAGGCAGCCGCGGCAGTATCGCGCGGGCGTCACCTGTGGCGATCGCGCGATCAATTCTTCCAGCGGCTGCCCCACCGCGCGCAGGACGTCAGCGCCATGAGCCGTCATCTGCCAGTGGTCTGCCGCCGCGGTAATCGCCCCGATGGTCAGCAGGTGGTCACAGATGGCAACGGCGTATTCGCCCGCCAGGTGCCGGTAGCAGGTGCGCGCCCGGCGGAAGCCGGCATCAAACCGTACGGTTCGTGGAGAAAGCGGTGGCCGTTGATCGCTGAAACGCAGGATGCCTTCCAGCATGTCGGCGACCTCGGTCGAGGCAATCCGGTGATAGCGGTGGCGTCCCTGCACCTCCACGGCCAGGATGCCGCCGTCGAGCAACCGCCGTAGATGACTGCTTGCCGTCTGCGGCGAGATGCCAGCCACGCCGGCCAGCTCGGACGCCGTGTGCGCCCGGCCATCCATCAACGTCAACAGCATGGCCGCGCGTGCATGGTCACCGACCAGCGTGCCGACATGGATGAAGGAGCGGGACGTCTGGACCATGGCCGCATTGTGGCATGCCGCTTTCCGCGCATCGTTCGACCCGGATCGAAGCATGCTCTCCCCTGCACAGTGCACAGTCATCGCCCGCACCCCACGAGCCCAGGCATGCCACCGGAAGACTTCCAGCGCCGCTGCATCACCCCCTCCGTGCTCTACCCGGGAACACCGGTAGTGCTGATGACCACGTTGAATGAAGACGGCAGTGCGAACATCAGTCCGCTTTCATCATTCTGGGCGCTGGGCGACCGCGTGGTGCTCGGTATCGGCGAACAGGGCCAAGGCTGCAGCAACCTTCTGGCACGCGGCGAATGCGTACTGAACTTCGCAGATGCCACGCAGGCGGCGCAGGTTGAAGCCATTGCCCGCGCCACCGCTCGCACCCCGGTGCCGGAATCGAAGCGTTCCATGGGTTACGTGCACGTGCCTGACAAGTTCGCACTGGGCGGCTTCAGCCGCGTCGATTCGGTGCAGGTGGCACCGCCCGCGATTGCCGAATGCCCGCTGCAGGTGGAGGTCACGCTGCTCGCCTCGCATCGGCCCAGCGGAACGCAGGATCAGGGCTTCATGATCGTCGAAGGACGGATCTGCCGGGTGCATGCGCACGAGGCGATCACCGTTGCCGGAACCCAGCACATCGACGTGCAGCGCTGGGCACCGTTGATCTACCTGTTCCGGCACTATGTGGGCACCACCACGCCGGTGGCGCGCAATTTCCGTGCTGACGATCCTTTGCCGCTGACTGCATGACAGCTGCAATCAGGAAGAAGACGCGGGCGCGTTGGAGTACTTCTCGCGAACCTCCTTTTCGCGGTCGCGACGCGCACTCGAGCAGCGCTCGCGGGCTGTCGTCATCTGGCTGTCGGCCGAGGTCCGTTCAGAACTCAACGACTGCTGCAGACTGGAAATCTGCGCACGGATGCCGGATTCGCTGGTGGCACCGGCGAGATTGCTGCTCGCTGCAGCCAGCTGCCGGTTCAGATCGGCCACCTGCTGATTGACCGCCTGGCTGCGCGATTCCAGCGGGCCGTAGATGCGCGACTGCTCGCTCTGCAGGCAGTTGCGCTCGACAATGCCGGCGTCATTCAATTCGGCAGTGCGATAGACCGCGGTGCGGTTGGCAAGCTCGCCAGCCGATTCCGCTGCGGCGCGGTTGGAGCGCAGCTTCATCGGTTCTGCGCCGGCACCGCACGGATGCTGTGAATAGGTGGTTTCACCGGACGCACCCTTGCACTTGTAGACCTGTGCCGATGCCAGCGGCGCGACCAGCAGCAATGCCAGGACGATGCCAGGTTTCATGTTCATGCCAGACCTCCTGTCCCGGGCCCTGCGGCCCCGTTTGGCCATACGCTACGACTGATCGTACCTGCGGGCAAATGCCACCGCGCCAGGCCAATCAGCGCCGGGATCGACGCAGCTCCAGCGCGGCGAAGGTGTACCAGCCGAACGCCGGCAGCAGCGCGATGCGCTGGGTGAGGCCGCGATAGGGCTCCGGGTCGAAGCCGGAAAGCATCAGCCACAGATAGGCCATCCCCAGCAGCGAGGTGGCGCGCGCAATCCAGGCCATCCGCGTCGACGCAGCAGGGCCCAGCTCGGCCAGGAACAGCAGCGGGGTCAGGATCGAGAAGATGCCGATGCCATAGAGGCCATGCAGCGGGCTGCCCGTGGTGAAGACGCCATTGCTGACCATAGACACCCCGAACAGGGTGGAGGTGAGCACCGTGAGCGCGAAACGGCGGCTTTGCGCCAGCAACGCAAGGCTGAAGACGATGATGGCCGAGCCACTGACCACCGCGCCGACCTGCACCGCCTTGGCTGGCAGCCCCGGCATCAGGCCCAGCTCGCTGAGGTGCTGGGAGAACGGGTGGTAGCCGGGCACGGTGAATGCGAAAGCGATCAGCGCCAGCATGCCGCCGAGAGGAACGTATACCGCTTGCTGGATGGCCAGGTTCCGCACTGCAGTCACCACCGCTGAAGAGGAGTGCGGCGACGTTAGCAGCCGGTCCCGCCGGGTCGCATGTGCAGTTTGGTACCCCTGCTGGCGCCAGGGGACGCGCAAAGAAAAAGCCCTGACCGGAGTCAGGGCTTTTCAATTGGAGGCCTCAAGCGGAATCGAACCGCTGTAAACGGATTTGCAATCCGGTGCATAGCCACTCTGCCATGAGGCCAACGTACTGCGATCAGGAACGACGCCCCTGACATGACAAAACCCCGCGATGGGGCCTGTCGGAACATGGAGCGGGAAACGAGACTCGAACTCGCGACCTCAACCTTGGCAAGGTTGCGCTCTACCAACTGAGCTATTCCCGCA
>NZ_JBQOIF010000021.1:0-85037 GCF_052665395.1 Stenotrophomonas sp. 3(2025)
GACCGTTGGTCGGCACAATCCCTCAGCTGCGATGAACCCTGAAGAAGCGTGCCGACCAACGGTCGGCACCCACCGGGCTCAGTGAGAGCGCCAACCAAGGTTGGCAGCTACCGGATCAATGGTCTGGCGATGGCTTTTCATTGGTAGGTGCCGACCGTTGGTCGGCACAATCCCTCAGCTGCGATGAACCCTGAAGAAGCGTGCCGACCAACGGTCGGCACCCACCGGGTGAAGGGAGTGCGCCAACCAAGGTTGGCACCCACCGGTGAGGCAGTCAGCTCGCTGTACGCAGCGGCGCCATCTTCCACAGCAGCGCGCGGAAGGGGGCCAGCAGGCACACGCCGATCGCCAGCTTCACCGCCAGGTCGCCCGCCGCCCAGCTCACCCACGGCAGGGTGGAACCGGCGAAGGCGATTGACCAGAAGATCGTGGTGTCCACCGTGGCGCTGCAGGTGGTGGCCACCATCGGTGCGCGCCACCAGCTGCCGCGGCGCAGGCGATCGAATACGGTGATGTCCAGCAACTGGGCCACGATGAAGGCCGAGCACGACGCGATCGCAATGCGCGGTGTGGCCACCCACACCGACAGCAGCACCGCCACCGCAAACCCGATCCACGCCACGCGGCGGGCCGGGCCCGGGCCGAAGCGGCGGTTGATCAGGTTGCTGACCAGAAAGGCCACCGGGTAGCTGAAAGCACCCCAGGTCAGCCAGTCATTGATCGGGTACTGCACCAGCACGTTGGACAGCAGCACCACCGCGCCCATGGCCAGCACCGCCAGCACCAGGGCGCGGGCGGTCAACGGGGCAAAAACAGGCGCAGGACGCACGGACATGGCGAGCCAAGGGACAAAGGGGATCGCCCATTATCCGCCCGGCCCGCCTCAACGCCAAAAACGGCCGTTCAGTTTTACAGCTGCTCGCTCAGCGCGTCGCCGGCGGCGTAGGCGGTCGGCACATAGGCCAGGGCCTTGCCGTCACTGTTCTTCACTGTCCAGCCGGCACCGGCATCGGTCGGGTCGAAGCGCACCTGCTGGCCCACCACGAAACCGGCCACCGGGTCTTCGCCCTCGATCGCCGGCCACTGCAGGGTGGCGGTCTGGTCGGCCTTGTCCGGCACCTGCAGCTGCACCTGGCGCTCGCCAGCGGCGGTGGTCGCCACCTGCTTCACTTCCATCGGCGGCAGCGGTACTGCCGGAGTGCGCTCGGCCACCCGGCCATTGCGCTCGCTGGCCTTGAACGGCGCCTTGGACAGCGCGGCCAGGCCCATCGAGGTGGCCAGCGGAACCGACACCACGATCAGCGAAGTGACCAGCACGCTGGCCTGGCCGCTGTTGATGTGCGGGGCGGCACCAGCGTGCACGGTCGGCACCGTCAGGGCCGAGAGCAGCAGGGCGGCGGCGGGGGCGCGCAGGGAACGAAGCATGGTGACCTCCTGGTCAGGATGAAGGCAGCGGCTCAGCGCTGCGTATCGAAAATGTCGCGGGGGCCGGTGGCCTCGGGCAGGTATTCCAGCGGCCGGCCCTGGTTGTCGCTCACCCGCCAGCCGTTGCCCGATTCAGCAGGCTCGAAATTCACGGTCTGGCCCACGTTGAACTGCACGGCCGGGTCACCGGGGCGCTTGGGCCATTGCATGGACGCGGTGTTCTGCGGGTTGGCGGGGTCCTGCAGCAGCACTTCGCGGCGGCCATCGACGGTGGTGGAGATGGCGCTGACCTGCATCTGCGGCAGTTTCACCGCGCCCCGGCCTGCAGGCACGCCGGTATCTTCGGCTTCCTTGGCCGCCGCCGCTTGCGCAGCCGCGACCATCGGCGCGGACATCTCCAGGCTCGGCCCCTCGGGCACGCTGTTCTGGATGATCACGATGCGGCGCTCGGCATGTGCCGGCGCTGCAGACAACAGGCTGCCGGCCAGAAGCACGGCCAACGCGGAAAACTGCAGGTTGCGCATCATCTTCTCCTTGCCAGGTCAGGGCGCAGCGGCGGCAGTGTCGGCCGTCGCATGCGCAATGGTCAGTTCCTGCTGCAGCTGGCTGCGCTGGTGCAGGAAGTCGAATACCGATTCCACCGTCACCACCGAGTAGTTGCCGGAAATGCGTTCGCTGGCCGGATGGTCGGTGGTGGTGGCGTTGGCCACGAACAAGCGCGCACCCACGCGCTTGCCCAGGCCGATATGCAGCACGCTGGGCTGGTACTTCTGCGCGCGCAGCCATTGCTGTGCCTGTTCGCGCTTGACGATGACCGGGCCCTCTTCGGCCTGCGCCATCGCTGCGGCCAGCACTTCCAGGATCCACTGGTTGGAATTCTGGAAGTCGGTGGCGAACGGATAGGCCACCACGTTGTAGTTCGATTCGTGCAGCGCCTTGGGCTGGATCGCTGGCGCAGCCAGCATCCGCTTCAGTGCAGCCTGCAACGCCGGGGGCGGCACGCCGATGCGCAGATCGGTATGGGTGCCGCTTTCACCGACGAAATTGCCCAGGCCCTCGCGGTACAGCTGCGAGCTGTCGGTCTTGCAGCGGTTGAGCAGGTGCATCGCGCGCCAGCGGCCGTCGTCCTCGCGCAGCAGGAAGGCCAGGTGGCTGTGGCGTAGGCCGTAGCGGCTCAGGTCCTGGCCGCCACGCGCGGCGATCACCACGTCCACGTCGGGCAGCGCATCCAAGCGCTCGGCCGTGGTCCACGCCACATCGAACATCGCCGCCTGCGCGGCTACGCTGGGGTAGCGCTCGCGGCAGGTGCCGCTGTCGGCCCATGCCGGCGCGGTGGCCAGCAGGCCCATCGACAGCAGCAGGGCGCAGCGCAGGCGATGCAGACGTTCCATGTATACCGCTCCAGACGCGGGCAGGCCCGCGCGCCGATCATACCCGCATCGCTGGAATCAGCGCTCCACGGGGGGGAGGTAGTGCCGGCCGCTGGCCGGCATCCGCATGTACGTCGCCGAAGATCATGAGTTGCCGGCCAGCGGCCGGCACTACCGTGATGCCAGGCGCGCTTTGACCTCGGCGGCAATCCGCGTGGTTTCGCGCAGCGGTTCGATGCGGTCGTACTGCCAGTCCAGCCAACGCGGCTGCAGGCGCCCGCGCTCGCGCAGCTGCTGCTGGAAGCGTGCCAACCGTCCCTGTGCGGTATCGGCCAGGGCCACCATCACCGGCATGCGGGTGGCGCTGGCCTCGGACAACAGGTTCACCGAATCGGGCGACACCACCACCCGGTTGGCCCAGCCGAGCAGGCCGGCATACGGGTTCACGCCATCGCCGCCATCGCCCCAGATCACATGCGGCAGATCGGCGAACTTCGCGCGCAGGATCTCGGCCAATGCCGGCGGCGTGCGCCGCGACGTCGTCGCCAGCAGGCTGCCGCCCTCGCTGCGGATCTGTTCGGCCAGTGCCTGGAACACATGCACCATCGCGGTTTCGTCCCACGGCGCCAGCGGCGTCGGGCCGCCCACCAGTAGCGCGGTGCGCGGGCCGGGCAGGGTGCTGAAGCTGGCGAACGCCGCGCGGCCCCAGGCCAGCCAGTCATCGTCCACCGGGTTCAGGCTGCCGATCAGGGTCAGCACGTTGCTGCCGCGCAACGCGTCATGTTCGGGCACCACCACCACGTCCCAGTGGCGGGAGCCGATGCGCGGGTCGAGGATCTGCACCACCTGGCTGCCGCGCGCACGCAGTACGCGCAGCGCGCCGGCGGCCTGGCGGCCACAGCCGATCGCCAGCGCGGGCGCATCGGCGGCGAGGGTTGCCAGGGCTTGGCCGTAGCCGTGCACATCACCGGGCAAGCGCCGCGGTGCCAGCCAGCGCCATGGCGCCCGGGGCTGCAGGATCAGGGGGCGGTGGGTGCCTTGGCGCAGCGCCGAGGCCAGCGCGACCGCCTGCCGGACATTGCCGGCACGGCCGTCGGTGACCGTCCAAGGCGCGCTCGATCGTTTCACCATTGGCATTAATTCGTTTCAGCCCTGCTGGGTGTTGCAACAGTCGCGACACTCTACACTGCGGATCGACGTTTCGCCCCGCGCCGCCCGCGGGCACAGACCTTAGCCGCCCTGGAGATCCACCGATGTCCCACGCGCTCGACGCTGCTGCACTGGACCAGTTGTTCCGCACTGCCCGTACCCAGAACGCCTTCCTCGACAAGCCGGTCGAAGACGCCCAGCTGCACGCCCTGTACGACCTGCTGAAGTGGGGCCCGACCGCCGCCAACGGCAGCCCGGCACGCTTCGTGTTCGTGAAGTCGGCCGAAGCCAAGGCCAAGCTGGCCCCGGCCCTGTCCGAAGGCAACCACAACAAGACCCTGGCTGCCCCGGTCACCGTCATCGTGGCCTTCGACCAGGACTTCCACGAGAAGCTGCCGTACCTGTTCCCGCACACCGACGCCAAGGCCTGGTTCGACGGCCCGCGCGAAGGCCGCCATGAAGGCGCATTCCGCAACGGCAGCCTGCAGGGCGCCTACCTGATCCTGGCCGCACGCGCGCTGGGCCTGGATGCCGGCCCGATGTCCGGCTTCGACAACGCCAAGGTCGACGAAGCCTTCTTCGCCGGCACCAGCATCAAGTCGAATTTCCTGGTCAACCTGGGGTACGGTGACGATTCGGGCCTGTTCCCCCGTCTGCCGCGTCTGTCCTTCGACGAAGCGGCGCGCATCGCGTAAGTCGCTGTATCGGTTTCGGGCCCGCCCGCCGTGGCGGGCCATTGCTGCACTGTGTTCCCACCCTACGATCCGGAGAGTTCCTGAGATGAGCGCCACCCGTAAACTGCTGCTGCCGCTGGCCCTGACCCTGGCCATCGCCGCCTGCTCCAAGCCGGCCGACACCGCCGCCCCGGCGGCCGATGCTGCTGCCCCGGCCGCCACCGAACAGGCTGCCACCACCCCGGCCGCCGATGCCGCTGCTGCCGCCCCGGCCGCTGCCGCCATCACCATCGCCTCGGGCACCTACAAGCTCGACCCGACCCACACCGACGTGTTGGCGCAGTGGAGCCACTTCGGCTTCTCCAACCCGAGCGCACACTTCGGCAACGCCGAAGGCACTCTGGTGTACGACGCCACCGACGTCACCAAGTCCACCGTGGAAGTGAAGCTGCCGCTGAGCGGTCTGAACAGCTTCACCGCCAAGTTCGACGAGCACCTGAAGAGCGCCGATTTCTTCGACGCTGCCAAGTTCCCGGCTGCCAGCTTCAAGAGCACCAAGGTCGAATCGGCCGGCACCAACAAGCTGACCGTCACCGGCGACCTGACCATCAAGGACATCACCAAGCCGGTGACCCTGGACGTCACCGTCAACGGCGGCGGCGAGCACCCGATGGCCAAGGTTCCGGCCGCCGGCTTCGATGCCACCACCACGATCAAGCGCAGCGATTTCGGCGTCGGCGCCTACGCCCCGAACGTCAGCGATGAAGTGAAGATCCGTATCACCACCGAAGCCACCGGCGAGAAGCCGGCGGCTTGATCCCTCCCGCTCACTCGTCGTGAGAAGGCAGAAGGCCCGCTGAAAAGCGGGCCTTCTTTTTGGCGGCTTCCTGGACGGGTCGCTCGATTGCCTGATTGGCCGATTGCCGAATCAATTGGTGGCCCGATCGTCTGGTAGTGCCAACCTCGGCTGGCGCACGAGCACTCCGCAGGCCAACCAAGGTTGGCCACTACCAGGTACAGGCGCTCAGCGCAGCGTACCCAGCCACGCCGCCGACGCTTCGCTCGGGCTCTGCTTGGCCTTCACCGCCAGCCCGCTCACGCGCACGAACGTCTGCGCCGCCTGCGCCACTACCTGGCGAGCGATCAGCGCAGCCTGCTTGGTCGTTGCCTGCTGCTTGCGCAGCTGCACGATATGCACCGACGGGCGACCGACCGGCGCGTACTTCTGGTCGCGGCGCAGGATGTCGGCCACCTGTGCCACTTCGTGTTCGGCCTGCAGGTAGCGGTGCTGTGCCTCGACCAGCTCACGCAGCGGTACGCGCGCCGCTGCCGGGTCGGCAAAGGCGGACAGCGCTGCATCGCAGGCGGCATCATCAGTGAAGCGGGTACGCAGCGTGTCCACGCTGGCCAGGGTCAGTTTGGCCATGTGGGCCTCGTTGCTGCAGGAAAGGAGCGCGATTGTCGCATTGCTTGCCGGGTCGTGCCGGCCGCTGGCGGGCGACTGCAGGGGGGCGTGCGGACCAACGGTCCGCACCCACCGGCGGACCAACGGTCTGCACCTGCCGGCTGGCCGACGGTCTGCACCTGCCGGCTGTCCGAGGGTCTACACCCACCGGCTGGCCGACTGTCTACACCCGCCGGCGGCAGAGAGCAGCCGAGCATCGGGTCGCGGTTACCATGGCGGCCGCACTGAACCACGGAAGGCAACACCATGCAGGAAGCGCAGTACTGGCTTGGCGAATTCTGGACCGGCCTGAGCATGCTCGATCTGATCGGCGGCAGCGTGCTGGGCACGCTGTTGGGGCTGGTGCTGGGTATCTTCGCCTGGCGCGGGCTGCATCGACGCGGTTGGCTGCGGCGGCAGCGGCGTTGGCACCACGGGCTGCTGGCCTCGTATGTGGTGCTGCTGCCGTTGCTGGTCGCGTTCTTCGGCCTGCAACTGGGCTTCACCGCCGGCGCGCATCGCGCGCTGTTCAAGCAACTGGACCACTTCCAGCCGCACCTGCAGACGATGGTGGAAGGGTGGAGCAGTGGCTTCACCGCCTCGCTGGAAGACGAACGCATGCGTGCCGCGCTGCAGAGCCAGGGCACGGTGGGTGACGTTGCCGATTCGCTTGCTGCGATCTACCTGCACGAGCATCCGCTGCCCGGCGTGGATCGTCTGGGTAACGGCCCGATGGCGCGCGGCGTGGGCTGGGTGATCGGCAAGGTGCGCGCCGGGTTGCTGCGCGCGATGGTGGAAGACACGCTGATCGACAAGGCCGGCACTGTGGGCCTGGAGCCGAAGATGGTGCGTGAGGCGCTGACCATGCGCATGGATGAGCTGCTGCATACGCGCGGCGTGCTGCGGCTGGTGAAGGCGCAGATCAACGGCATGATGCCGGGTGTGTACCTGGGGTTGCTGCTGCCGCTGGCGATCATTGCGCTGCTGCTGGCGCTGGAGATCTGGGCCGCGCATCGGTTCGGGTGGAAGGGTGGTGCTGCGCCCCGGCTGGTAGTGCCGGCCGCTGGCCGGCAATTGCAGGATGCTGCCGAAGAGTCATGAGGTTGCCGGCCAGCGGCCGGCACTACCCGTAGAAGAGCGTGCGGACCAACGGTCCGCACCTACCGTTTTGCGGTCAATCGCCGTCCTGTTCGTCCGGGTGCGCCTTCCAGTAACCGGTCGAGCGGATCCAGTCGCGCGGCACGCCCAGGTGGCCTTCGATGAACTTGCGCATCATCCGCGCGCGGCGCGATTCGGTGGCGATCCAGTAGAACGTATCGCCCTCGGGCACCTCGAAGTCGGTCAGCATGTCTTCCAGCAGCGTGCTGCTGGCGGCCGGGAAGCCGTTGCGCTCCAGCCAGTGGATGCGCACGTTCTCGTACTGCGGTAGATCCTGGCGCTCGTCCTCGTCTGCCACCTCGATGTACGCCTGCACCTGCGCACCTTCGGGCAGCACGTCCAGCCAGCGGGCGATGGCCGGCAGCGCGGTCTCATCGCCAATCAGCACGTAGGCGTCATAGCTGTCGGCCACCACGAACGAGCCGCGTGGGCCGCCGATCACCAGCGTGTCGCCGGCCTGTGCGCGCTCGGCCCACGGCCCGGCAATGCCCTGGTCGTGCAGCACGAAGTCGATGGCCAGCTCACCGGTTTCGTGGTCCCACCAGCGCGGGGTGTAGTCGCGTGCCGGCGAAGGCTGCTTGCCCTCGGGGTAGCTGCGGCCCTCGGCAGTCAGCACCGGCAGCACCGTCTCGCCGCTGGCGTTGGGGAAGAACAGCTTGATGTGGTCGTCGGCGCCGGGCGAATCGAAGCCGGCCAGGTCGTCGCCGCCCAGCACGATGCGGCGCATGTGCGGGGTGACGGTCTCGGTGCGCAGCACCGTCAGTTCACGGAAGCGCACATCCAGGCGCAGGCGCGAGTTGTGATGTTCGGTCATGGGGGTACCTGTTGGAAGGTCGCGCGGGGGCGCGCGGCATGGGGGAGACCTGGCTGGAATCAGTCTGGCTGGGTCGTTGAGAAGGGAGAAGGCGCGTTGTCGCCCAGGCCGTTGATCAGCGCCGAGGCACGCGACAGCAGCGCCGCCACCTGCTCGGCTTCGCCGTCGGCCCAGCGCCCGTGGTGGTGCACCAGCGCCCGCTTGAACTCGCGCAGCGCGGCGGCCAGCGGCGCCGGCAGCGAGGCCTTGGTGATCTCGCGGGCGCGGTCGAATGCGCGCCGCTGTGCCAATCGCACCTGGCTGCGCTGCACCTTCAGTTCGAACTCGCCAGCGGTGGTGATGCGGAACACACGGCGGCCGTCCACCTCTTCCGACGCCACCCAGCCGGCCTGCTCGAAGCTGGCCAGCAGCGGGTACATGGTGCCGGCGCTGGGGGTATAGGCCTGCATGAACATGGTGCTGATGTGCTGCATCAGCTCGTAGCCGTGGCGCGGCTGCTCGCCGATCAGCGCCAGCACCAGCAGGCGCAGGTCGCCACGGCTGAGCACGCGCGGCTGGCCGTTGCGGCGGGGTACCGCGGCATCGTCGGTGCGGCTGCGAGGGGAAGGGGATCGGCCCATTTCGATATATCGGTAACGTGTGCTGCAAACGATATATCGATAGGCCAAGCGCGGCAAGCAGGATTCCGGCCACAACGCTTGCCGGATCGGGCCACGCAGCCAGGTGCCGCAAGGGATGCGGGGGATAGATGCGCGCGGCGCAGGCCACCGTTGCGCGGCCTGACATCCGTATCGGGCCACGCAACGGCACTGCGGGTTTCCGCCCCGGGCAGGGGCGCAGCAGACGAGCGGCGAACCGCGGGAAGGGGCCTGCTCGCCGCCAACCGTGCGCAGCGGCTCGGTTCGCGTCGAGAGGCGCGCGCGACACGTTGTCGCGGGTTCAGCGGCAGCCCGTCAGACAACGCCGACATGGCGCCGGCCTTGCCCCACAACGGTCATCCATGGCGGTAACACTGCGTCCTGCGCATGGGCGCAGCAGGCCGCAAGCGACAGCTGGCGCAGCCCTTGCAGGCAGCCACAGCGGCCTGCCGCAGCGCGTTGTCAGCGCTTTGTCCCGCGGGTGGACGTCCCGGGACAGGCCTTGCAGACATGGGTGGCCTGCATCCATACGCCAGCGTAGCCAAGTGACGAAAGCCCTTGGTGCGCTACACTTTGCGGTCTAGAAATCTATCAACAGTCGCGCGCGTGCGTGCGGTAATGGGAGCGCTAATGAACTGGTTGAACGAGGTGCTGAACAACGACCCGAATCCTGTGGAAACCCAGGAGTGGATCGAGTCGTTGAAGGCCGTTATTGATGTCGAGGGCCCCGAGCGCGCGCATCAGCTGCTGGAAGGCATGGTGGAACTGACCCGTCGTTCGGGTGCCTATCTGCCGTTCTCTCCCACTACCGAATACGTCAACACCATCGAGCCGCAGCTGGAGGCCAAGAGCCCGGGCAACGCCGAACTGGAATGGCGCATCCGTTCGATCATCCGCTGGAACGCGATGGCCACCGTGGTGCGCGCCAACCGCAAGCCGGGTGACCTGGGCGGCCACATCGCCTCGTTCGCCTCCGGCGCAACGCTGTACGACGTGGGCTTCAACCACTTCTGGCGCGCCCCCAGCGAAAACCATCCGGGCGACCTGCTGTTCATCCAGGGCCACAGCGCCCCGGGCATCTACGCGCGTTCCTTCCTGGAAGGCCGTATCAGCGAGGAGCAGCTGGACAAGTTCCGCATGGAAGTGGACGGCGGCGGCCTGTCGTCGTACCCGCATCCGTGGCTGATGCCGGAATACTGGCAGACCCCGACCGTGTCGATGGGCCTGGGCCCGCTGGCCGCCATCTACCAGGCGCAGTTCATGCGCTACCTGGAAAACCGTGGCCTGATCGAGAAGTCCGACCGCAAGGTGTGGTGCTTCATCGGCGACGGCGAGAGCGACGAGCCGGAAACCCTGGGTGCCATCGCGCTGGCCGGCCGTGAAGGCCTGGACAACCTGATCTTCGTGGTGAACTGCAACCTGCAGCGCCTGGACGGCCCGGTGCGCGGCAACGGCAAGATCATCCAGGAACTGGAAGGCGTGTTCCGTGGCGGCGGCTGGAATGTCATCAAGCTGCTGTGGGGCGGTTACTGGGATGCCCTGCTGGCCAAGGACACCAATGGCGTCCTGAAGAAGCTGATGATGGAAACCGTCGACGGCGAATACCAGAACTGCAAGGCCTTCGGCGGCGCGTACACCCGCGAGCATTTCTTCGGCAAGTACCCGGAAACCGCTGCGATGGTGGCCGGTCTTTCCGACGACGACATCTGGCGCCTGAACCGTGGCGGCCACGACCCGCACAAGGTGTACGCCGCCTACCACCAGGCCGTGAACACCAAGGGCATGCCGACCGTCATCCTGGCCAAGACCGTGAAGGGTTACGGCATGGGCAGCGCCGGTGAGGCACTGAACCCGACCCACCAGACCAAGAAGCTGGACGACGAAGCGGTGCGCCACTTCCGCGACCGCTTCAACATTCCGGTGACCGACGCGCAGCTGGCCGACGGCCAGGTGCCGTTCTACCACCCGGGCCCGGATTCGCCGGAAGTGCAGTACCTGCAGGAACGCCGTGCCGCGCTGGGTGGTTACCTGCCGCAGCGCCGCCGCAAGGCCGAAAAGAGCTTCAACGCGCCGAAGCTGGAAAGCTACGAGCGCCTGCTCAAGAGCAGCGGCGAGCGCAGCTACTCCACCACCATGGCCTTCGTGCAGAGCCTGAACATCACCCTGCGCGATAAGGAACTGGGCCCGCACATCGTGCCGATCGTGGCCGACGAAGCCCGTACCTTCGGCATGGAAGGCCTGTTCCGCCAGATCGGCATCTACGCGCCGTTCGGCCAGAAGTACAAGCCGGTCGACGCCGACCAGCTGATGTTCTACCGCGAAGACCAGAGCGGCCAGGTGCTGCAGCAGGGCATCAGCGAGCCGGGTGCGATCAGCTCGTGGATGGCCGCCGGTACCAGCTACTCGGTCAGCAACGTGCCGATGCTGCCGTTCTACATCTACTACTCGATGTTCGGCTTCCAGCGCGTGGGCGACATCGCCTGGCAGGCCGCCGACATGCGTACCCGCGGCTTCCTGCTGGGTGGTACCGCCGGCCGTACCACGCTGAACGGTGAAGGCCTGCAGCACGAAGATGGCTTCAGCCATCTGGTGGCCGGTGGCATTCCGAACGTGCGCAGCTACGACCCGACCTTCGGCTTCGAAGTGACGGTGATCCTGCAGCACGGCACCAAGGCGATGATGGAAGATCAGATTGACGAGTACTACTACGTCACCCTGATGAACGAGAACTACACCCACCCGGAAATGCCGGAAGGTGCGGCCGAAGGCATCGTCAAGGGCATGTACCTGCTGACCGACGCCGGCAAGCCGAAGAAGGGCGAGCTGCGCGTGCACCTGCTGGGTTCGGGCACCATCCTGCGCGAAGCCATTGCCGCGGCCGAGCTGCTGGACAAGGACTTCGGCGTGACCGCCGACATCTGGAGCTGCCCGAGCTTCAACGAACTGCGTCGCGATGGTTTCGACGTGGAACGTGCCAACCGTCTGCATCCGGAAGGTGAGCAGCGCAAGGCTTACGTGACCGAGCTGCTGGAAGGCCGCCAGGGCCCGGCGATTGCCGCCACCGACTACGTGCGTGCGTATGCGGACCAGATCCGCGCGTTCGTGCCGATGTCGTACACCGTGCTGGGTACCGATGGCTTCGGCCGTTCGGATACGCGTGCGAACCTGCGCCGGTTCTTTGAGGTTGACCGGTACTACATCGCGCATGCCGCGATTGCGGCGCTGGCGAAGGACGGGAAGATGACGGCTAAGGATGTGGCCCGGGCGATCAAGCAGTACAAGATTGATCCGGAGAAGGCTAATCCTGTTGGGGTTTGATTGATTTCAAATTCTAGGCTAGAAGGAAGGGCGGCCTAAGGTCGCCCTTCTTCGATTCAGTGTTAGCCCAAATTCTTAAGCGATATCAATACTTGCGCCAGCGAAAAATCACATGAAGTACAAAGTTGTATCACTCTTCTCTGGAGCGATGGGGCTCGACATCGGGCTGCATCAGACCGAACGGTTCGATTTGCTCGCTGCAATTGAGAAGGTTCCGGCATTCTGCGAGACCGCTCGTGTGAATATAGAGCTGGGCAATATCTCTCCGGGCGCTGTCGTATTCGAATCCGATATCTGTGCATTGGACCCGATGGATGTGCTTGATCGTTTGAAGATCAAGCCGGGTGAAGTCGACGTGCTTGTGGGAGGGCCGCCATGCCAGACGTTCAGTACCGCAGGGCGGCGGGGTACGGTCCAAGATCCTAGGGGAACCCTTCTCTGGCAGTTCCTCAGATATGTCCAAGTCTTGCAGCCAAAATTTTTCGTAATGGAGAACGTGCGAGGACTTGTTTCAGCTGCGCTTAAACATCGTCCGATTGCTGAGAGAAAGACTCGTCCTCTAGAGCTGGATGAGGAGCCCGGATCCGTCCTGCGACTCTTTGCCAAGGATCTTTGTGAGCTGGAGGGGGCCAAATACGCCATGGAGGCGTTCGAGGTGAATTCCGTGAATTACGGGGCTCCTCAGATTCGGGAGCGCGTTCTATTCATTGGTAATAGATATGGCGCGAAAGTTAGTTTTCCCGACCCAACCCATGGGCCGATAGGGGAAGGCCGGCAACATGCTGGACCTGATCTTTTTCCTGAAAATCCACTTCTTCCCTGGGCCACTTTAAGAGATGCGTTGTCTGGGCTTGATGATCCAAATCCGCAAGTTGTAGATTTTAGTGAAAGGAAAAAGAGCTTCCTTGAAAAAGTGCCGCCGGGCACCAACTGGAGAAGCCTCAACGAGGCTGATCAGAAAGAATCAATGGGAAAGGCCTGGTTCGCCAAAGGCGGGCGCTCAGGTTGGTGGCGTCGTCTGACATACGATTTGCCATGTCCAACGCTCATGACGCTCCCCAATCATGCCAGTACTTCACTTTGCCATCCGGAGGAGACACGCGCACTTTCGGTTAGGGAGTATGCGAGAATTCAAGAATTTCCTGATTCGTGGAAGTTCAGTGGTAAGCTCGCTGAGCAATATACGCAAATAGGAAATGCCGTTCCTACTAGGCTTGGTAAGGTTGTCGGGGAGCTTGTTGCGAAGGAGTTGGATAAGCTAAAAGAGCGGCGCTGGAGAAAGTACCCAAGCTCGGATGCGCCTTTTAAAATAACCTATGTTCAGTCTCACATCAGAACGCGGTCATGGTTCAGGGACGGTCAGGCTGAGGTCTGGGGAACTGGGGGAGATGCGAGTTATAGTCTGCCCAAGACTCGAAAAAAATCAAAAAATATTGGCTAATGGAGTTGGCTTTGGCGCGAAAGAATCCGAATATTCCAGATGCGAAGCACGTTGCGTATTCGAAATCCTTAATACTTAAGTCGCTCGATGCTTTAGATGGTGACCGAGAGGCGCATCGAAGAATATTTTCAATGGAGCGGGAATTTCAGGGTAAGATTCGCGCCCATATCGCGGCGCTCCCCGCGGCGAGTGCGAAATTCAAGAATTTCAACACTAGTCCGTTTGTTTTGATGTTCTACGCGCAATCGAAGAACTATACAAAAATAAGCGAGATAGTCGGTGATATCCTCCCTGCAAAGCGCTTTTCCTCTATGGAAACCTCTGCTGGACGCATGATGGAGGAGGTGGCTCTTCCGGTCTATGGTTGGGAGATTGTTCCAAGTGGCATGCATACTCCAAACTCTGCACTCGACGGCCGGCGAGTCGAGGGGGATGTGCTTAAGGTTGTGACGCTAAAGAGTGGTCCGCGTTGTTTGAATGATGAAATGAGCGAGAACTTTGCGGATAACATCTTTGCACATGGGCCGGCTTGGCTTGAGGAGAGTGGTGCAAAGACTCTTGATTTCACTTACGGCGTTTTGTATGGCACTAAAAAGCAGTCCAATAAAAAGGATTGGCATATACTTGGAAAGCTTGCAGCTAAGCTTGGTACCAACAACGTTACCCATTCGCCGAACAGGCAGTGGAGTATGGGGTTCAAGATTGGGCAGGCTGCGTCAAGTGCAACCGTAAGGGTTGGTGATGAATGGTGGGGATTTTTAGGGGGGCGGTCGTGCCTTTTGGAGGTCTGCTGCGCTCTAATTAGAGCTTGTGTCAGGGCCGGGGCCTCTGATGACGCTGGGACAAACTATGAGATATCGGATCTTAAGGATATTGTTAGCTTGCCAGCAGGACTCGCAGGGGCCAATTTTGCTATTCTCCAAAACAGCCAGATTCCATGGTTGCTTTTTCTGATGCGGCACTTCTGTGATGAGTTGAATGACTAATTCATTTGCTTTCTAATTTTGGCGATCGAATTATTCGGTAAATGATGAGCTGGGCTCTCCGATATTTCTGATGAATTTTCGGGTTGTGGTTGGCGCTTCTGTTAAAGCTGTTTTTATTTTTTTCTTTTGATCATTTGTGAATTTATTTCTGTGTTTGCAGGGTTGTCTGTAATTCTAGATCGAAAGTCAGTGGGGCTGCCGCTTCAATTTTAGCTGGAGTTCGTCGGTACTCAGTCACTCCATGAGCAGCGAGAAAAATGCCATGCCAGTGACTGAGGGTTTGCCGATTGTTTGGGATGAGCCGGGAGCGCCAAAGGCCTGCCGCTGAGCTCGCTATAGACCGAATCTCTCAGACTGGGATTGATCAGAATTCGTAACGCAGTCGGATCTACTGAGATGAGATAGAGGTCAAATAGCGTGTGAATGTCGGCACGCAGCAGAAGCCCATTGCTTACGACATTGCTCGTACGGCCAGAATAGGGCCGTATATGAGCCGCCTCCAGCGCGTCAACCACATCACAGCCCGTCATTGCGCAGCGACCGACGTATGCTTCTAGCAGAGACTTGCGGAAGGAAGGCTGGCCGCGACGGCGCACGATGGTCGCGAGCACACGATCCCGCTCCTCAACGTCATTGCTGGCGGAGAACTCACCGGAAGCCTCGACAGCCCTGGTCTGCCGTTCCAGCAACTCTTTCGTAGGCCCAGATACAGAAGTGGGTGCGTCCCCGGTGCGTGCGAGTAGGCGAGTCAACTGCACCTCAATCTTAGCGCCGACATTTGCTGCCGGGCGAAGGCCCGGAAGCCAAGATTTTCCAGCCCGATCCAGAACATGAGAAATATTCTGCATTCGGTACTCCCAGGCCTTGATAGATCGACCGTGGCGTTCCGCGAGCTCTCGGTACACCTTGGCCTTCTCTAAATCAGACCCATTGGCCAGATGTGCTTCCATATGGCGGTAGGCCTCAACCGCGGCAGCCAATTCGTCTTCAGTCCATCTGCTCACAGCTTTCCCCGATTCATGACCGCACGTGGCGTTCCTGAGGAAAGTATGCAGTAAACGACACGTCGAGCCGCTTTCGGCCAATCTGGACGTGCGGCGCTGTGTCAGTAGGTGTCGACCGCATCGGATGCGAGCCGCTCGGAGCCGGCTGCGTCCATCAACACATCAAGCATGAGCGGGCTACTCTGGTGCAACAGCACGTCAAACGACGTGGCCCACTTTAGGGTTCCAGCCGAAGCCGCGTCTAAAGCGCATCATCTCGGCCCAGATCGTAGCCATCACCAAACGCATGCGCCGCTTCTCGCGGCGGCAAATCCGCAGGCAGCCAAGCAGCAGGTCATCCATACCGCTAGGGTCGATGGCAAACAGCCCTACAGCGCCTCGTCAAACGCCTTCGGCCACTCCACGTCGATCCTGGTCCTGGTCATCCTTCTGGGGTAGGGCAAGATGGCCTGAGGGTGTCTCATGGAGTAGGACGGCACGCAAGACGCCACCTGGCTATGCTGTCGATTGCAGATCCATCAGGGATCGTAGATGCTCGCCTAAGTGAATTCGGGGTAGGAGTACCATGGAAGGCATCGTTAATCGGTTGATGGAACTTCACGGCGGTCAGCTGCTAACCCCGCTCGCAATATGTGCGGCACTCGTCCTGATCTTCAAGGCACTGTCGGGGCTCCATCAGACCCGAGGGTCTGCCCGGAGGGAGTTCCTCGAACTCTTCCAGGAAGTCGACAAGAAGGACGACCTCTGGCTGTCGGTCGCCGTGAGGCATCACTTCGGCGTATATCTGCCTGTGTCCGTCATTCGTCATCTTTGCAAGCTGGATCAGCCAGCGCGCGCAATCTTGGAGATTGCTGACGCGTGGCCGCTTGTCGATCTTGACGATGTAAGCGGCGAGATTCGATGGCGCAGCAAACGGCACGCTAACCCGGTAACCCGTCGCCGACTTGCATTCGCGTTCCTGGCGGGCTACTTCGCCTCCGCTTTGTGCGCTACCTTGCTTGCGTACATTCTGGTTGTTGGGCAGGTTTCTGCCCGAGTGTCATTTGTCTACTGGGTATGGGTTGCACTTGGCGGTGTAGTAGCGCTCTATTGTGCGCATCGCTCAGACCTCCTCCGAACCGGCGGTCCATCGCTCAAGCGCTGGCTCGGAGTCGAGTAATCAAGCCTCTACATCGCAGGCGGAGAAACACGCTGTTGCTGTTCCTGCACACGCTGCATGTCCACGGCCTGCTCCTTCGCCTGTCGATGTCCAATCGCCTCCACCATCCCCATGCTCTCCTCCACCGGGCGCTGCGCTGCCTCTGCGGTCGCCATATGCGTGCGCATAGCGGCTGGGTTGGCTAGGTCACCCTGGACCACAAAGATGTTCTGTGCGGCAGGCAAGTTGGCAGTCTGTTTGCTCAAGAGGACGTGGTCCGCACGCGTGATTCCGGCATCTTTGGCGGCGGCCAACAGACTGGCCGACAAGCGTTCACTGGTTTCGTCGAACGCGCGGCCGTTCGCCCTATCCAGAATCTCGAATTTGCCACGGATCTGGTCGAAAAACGTCTGATCGCCCGCACTCAGTAGGCGAGGGGCGTGCGGCGCGTGGTCTAAAGCACGGTCAGCCTTCTCCTCCGAAAATCGCGTCAGACTACTGGTGTTGTTCAACTCGATCCGGCCATATCCGTCTTTGCCCAGGTCGATAATGGGGAATACTTTCGCTTTGCCAAGATCCAGGCCATTGCGCTCAAGCTGACGTGGGTCCAGCCCTAGCTCGCGTAGATCCACCCGAATCTCGGCGGGGGGGGGCTGCCTCGCCAAAGCGCTTCGTAGCCCTGTGCAATCGAAGAAATAGGGGAGGCGCCGTAATAGTTCCGGTAGTCCGAATCTCCATTGCGGCCCAGAGTTCCGGCGCCGTCATAGAAGCATCTTTCAACCGCTGGTGTTAGCCGAGGGCCATCCTTATGAGGCAGCGTCGTCCAATCCTTGTAGCTGATCCCTGCGGCTAGCCGGGGAGCGCGGCCGGATCGGTCCATGCAGCGCGAGGTGGAATCCTGAACGAGAAGCTGCTCCAGTTCAGAGTCTGATGCATCGGGCGAGAAGTTCTTGTTGCGACTGCTGAGGCTCGCAGGCCGCTGATTTCGGCCATCGCCTCCTCCTTTCGCCCCCAGTCCAGATACGTTCGCACCTCTGCGGTTACATCAACACGCTCGTCAAAATTTCGATATGCCTGAGTCATCGCAGCGCCATAGGCATGCGTGAACTCGGAGAGCGCATCATCACGATAGGGAGTCAGAACGCCATGCATGCCCTCGTGGCCCAGCACTTCGGTAACCAAGCCTAGGCGTGCGGTTCCACTCCATTCGGTGAAATTGCTGGCGCTAATGTAGACGGTACCATGTTGGCCATCCTCGCCTGCCTCATAGTGGCCGCCGTTGTGTTCGCCATGGGAAACCTTGATTGCCCCAATCTGTCTCTTCTCAGAAGTATTACCCAGAAGCGTATGAAGGTAGGGAGATTCGACGATGGACTAGCGAATGACATCCTCGGCACCTTTCGGTAGGCGAGGATCCTTGGATAGATGACCGAGCAAGAGCTCTCTACGCGCGCATCAACTGCCTTCACGGCACATCTCCTGCAAATCGCACCTCGTAGACGCAGGTATCCGCAGCTGTACCCCCCGCAACGTAGGTCAGCAGGTCGGCATAGAAGACCGTGCCGCCATCGGACGAAGTGCGGCGGTACTGCTGCAGGCGCCCTCTCTGGAAGGCACGCTCTCCGCCTCGCATGTACCCGGTCGCTGCTAGCGCCTCTCCTGCGGCTGCGGAAGTCCAGAAGCAGGGAGCGTGCGGGTCATCCGTGAGCGGCTTCTCGCCGGGTCTGAAAACGGAGATGCCGTGATAGGGCACCTTCATGCCGCCCGTCAGACCGCCATAGCTGGCATGGAACGCATAGCCATCAATCATCGGTTGGTTTTCAGCCTTGCCACCCGCACGGCCCGGCTCAATTGGCATCAGCGTGATCTTCATGGCCTTGGTGAACGCATCCTCCGAAGCATCGGTGGTCTCACGCAGCGAGGCGCTGTTGGAGGGTGGCTGCATCTAGTGGCTGGGATGGTGCCGGCGCGCTCTGCACTTGCCTTGCAACCGGTGCGAGGTCCGCTCTATTGGTCGCTGTGTCAGCCGTGGGCGTGCAGGCGGTGAGCGCAGTGAGCAGGGCAGAAAGGCCTGCAGCACCGAAATATGGGAGCAGCCACGCCGATGGCGGCCGGCAGCGAGCTGCGCTGCACTTCTTCGAGAATAAGGCCGACAGAGAATTCATCCAGAAGCGTCCAGCGTGCATCAGCGCGTCCCATGCGGTGGTTGCCTCCACTATAGGGTGCGTATAGCGCCCGGTTCCAGAGCAGCCGCACACACTTTCACACTGAATACGTAGTGGTGCGATGGGCCCAGAACCGGCTGCACTCACCCTCGCTAAGCGTACTCCCGCTCCGCCACAATCCGCACCCTCCAATGCAACATCAGCGGCACAATGCACGGAACATCAATCCACCTATCCGCAAACAGCACAATCACAAGCCGCTCCATCGAGTTGTCCACCAGCATCACAGGCTTCCCATGGCAACTGACCACGAAGTACCTCTCCTCCGGCTGCAACGCGCCCTGCACCACGCCTCCGCGCACCAGCCGCACGGCATCCTCGCGCATGACGGCGAACTCGACATCAGACACCTTTCGCAGCGTCCAAAGGTTCAGCCCAAGCCTGGGCACAAACCAGTTGGCGATCACCGCACGCAGTATCGTCAGCAGGACAACGGCATAGATCACAAGCCTCATTGGAAGCTCTACAAATAGCTGATGGACAACAAGGCGAGCGGGACGCGACAACGCGTCAGCAGCCCGCAGCGTGGCGGCAGATGCCCGAGCCCAACCGGGCTACTCCCGCACTTGCAATCGCTCAGCAACCTGCGCAGTCAACCCCACGCACGCCATCATCAGTCCTTCCATCACCCGGTCCCCTAGGTACTCCTCTGGAGCACCGTTCTGCCGCGTGCGCTCTGCTGCCAGCAACACCTCCTGCACCACACGCAGGCCAGCCAGGGCGCAGTCCGCGTCCGCCAGCTCCAGACAGCGCCCAGGCAATTGATGCCGCTCCGGCCAAGGTTGACCATCCGCAGCCGCCCCCGTCCCAATGCGCCGCAGCGTGGCGACAAAGGCGTTGGGATCGGCGGACAGTTCGTGCTCCGGCTCTGCGTTGGCCGGATCGTACTGCGCGTGCAGGGAACGGAATTCCGATGCGTTCATGGCAATGCTCCGTACAGGACAGACAGCAGCGCCACCGATAAAGGCGGCGGACGATGCGTGGCTCGAAAACCGGTAAGTGTCAGACCGGCGGATCCGAAGACCCCCACGCACCGCCCGCCATGGAACGCGAACGGATTGCCAGCCGGCGCCACGCAGAGGTGACGCCGGCTGACAAGCGTAAACATCTGACACTTAGACGGGTTTTCGAGGCCCGCGCCACCGGTGCTCGGTGGCATGCCAAGGTGTACCCGCACAGATGCCAAATGCCAAGAAGTCGCAGGCTACTGAGGCTGCAAATGCTGACGCTTACGGCATTGTCGCATAGCGGGGAAGCGGCACATCGCCTGTGGCGCGGGGCTTTCGAGCGATGTTAAGCCGTCACGCGTATGGGCATCACGCTGCACGGTTTCGGTGTGGTGCTGTCCCAATTGCGACAGCTCGCTAACGGGGCTGCGATGCAAAGAGTGGCGAATGCGTCACCGCTCGATCTGAGGCGCCAATCCCGGCCGTGGCCACAGCGCATCGTCGCGCTCCAGGTCGTAGTCGCTGCCGAACGCCAGCGCCGCCTCGCGCGGCGGCAGGTCTGCGTAGCAGCCCAGCAGGTACTCATCCATGCCGGCATCGCTATGGTCGATGGCGAACAGGTGGAGGAGCTCCTTGTCGAAGGCTTCCAGCCATTCGGTGTCGATCTTGGTCATGGTCATCCTCCAACGGTGCAGGGAGGATGGCCTGAAGGTGTCTCATGGGCTTGGAATGAAGCTGCCCCAGGCAATTTCCGCGGAGGCGCCAATCGCGACGGACTTCACCCCATACGCGTGGAGTGACTCTGCTGTTCCTGGATGCGGGCGTCCAACGCCTGCTGCTCGTTCTCGCGAGCAAGCGCGCGTTGGTCGCCAACAATAGCCAATTGCTGCAGGGATTCCACCATTGGCGTTTGTGCCGCCACCGCTGTTGGCATACCTGCGCGCAGGTGGGCAGGGTCGGCCGGGTCTCCCTGCACAACAAAGATGTTGTGCCCGGCCGGCTGGCTGGCCGTTGCATTGCTCAACAGCACGTGGTCGGCACGCTCCAAGCCCTGCTCACGCGCCTTCACGGTCAAGCTGGCGGTCAAGTTCTCACTGATCGCGTCGAATGGCCGGCCGTGCTTCTCATCCAGCGCGGCTACACCTTGGCGAATCTGCTGGTGCAACGCGTAGTCGGGATGGCCCGGCGCAATACTCGCCAGGCGGCGTCCTTCGGCGGACGGAAGTTCGCGCTCTTGGTTGGAAACCACAAGTGGGCTCTTGGCGATTTCCCTGTAGGGATCATCGGGATGGAACTGAGTCGCTTTGACCTCGCGCTCCAGGCGAACCTCACGGGTCTCGTTCAGGCGCGAAATCTCCTTCGCATCGGTTTCCTTCGTTGTTACATCGATGGGAGGAACGCCCCGGGTGTGGCTCCAACTGCCATCCTTCGCGTTGTACGTGTGGTAATCGATCTTGGTACCGATGACGTTGGGGTCGACAGCGTCGCGCTGCAGGGTCGCCAATGCCTCGAACTTGCTGAGCTCTACGAAGTAGAAGTGCCCGGCGGGCTGGGGCATGTCCAGGTGCACGCTGACCGCGGTCTTGCCAGCACGGAACGCACCGCCGGCCGTATTGTCGAGCATGTTCTGCCAGACTTTTTCTGCCGCCTGCTCGCCCTTGCTGTGCTCTGTGGCGACCAGCAGCATGCGCGGTGTCCAGCAGTTCACGTTGAGATCGTTGGCCTCGAACGAGACATCGTGGGTTTTGAGTGTGCTGGTATAGGGCAGGTTGAGGGCCAGCTCTGGCCTACCCGCTCCCATCCATTTTTTGCGTTCGGCCAGATCATTGCTGATCAGTTCTTGACCGAACGTCTCCTGCCTGCGTTCAGTGAAATCTACATTTTCGTTACTACCGAACAGCTTCTCCTGCTGCTCGGCGACCGCTGTTGCAAAGCTGTTGGCGACCCGGCCAGGCAGGCTGTCGTTGCGTACAACACCCAGCGCCAACAGCCCATAGCCATCGTTGTCGGGAAGCTGTGCGAGGTAGTTCCAGTAAAGCTCTCGGTTCCCATGCTTGGCATAGAAATCCAGGACTTTAATGTCCTTATCGGTAAGTCCGCTCATGGTTCATCCTTGAAGTTCGATCACGACTTGGCGCGATAGCGGCGCAGAAGCTCGCGCACTGCAGCTTCCATGCGCTGCCAGTCGCTCAGCATCACGCGCGCGTAGGTCATTTCGATAGTGATGCTGTCGTCCAGATCGACCATGGAATGACGGCACATGGCAACTCGATCACCGTCGGCGCGTTCAAGTGCCTTGCCATGCGCAACCAAGCCATCGGGAATCCTGTCCGCAGGATCGCAGCTGATGAACGTTCTCAGCTGGCCATCTGTTGAACGCGCCACGTACCAGTCCGGTTCCATCTTCGGATTGTGCACATAAGGCACGCCCAGCTCCTGTTCCGAATCCTTCGCATAGGCGGCCAGCAACGAGGGATCGATTGCATAGGGGGTCAATCCCAATCGTTCGGGTTGTGCTACCCGCAGATCCAAGCGCTCCACGGGGTCCCTGCGTTCCAACGATCCTGCCTCGGACGTGGCGTCGTTGCTGGACCGTCGTGCGAGGTAATCGGTGATGGGTACCCGGTCCAGGTAGTGCAGCTCGATCAGAACCTGCCGTCGGCTGTCCTGGGTTGTACGTACTGGACGGTCACCCGGCGGCGCTGCGTCAAAGTCAGGCCAGAACAAGGTGAGCATGACCCCACCATCGGCGAAGGGACCGATCTGGTTGTAGTAGAGATTGGCCGGGAACATGAAACGGTGCGGCCCCAATGTGGCCTCGACCGGCTGCGTGGTATAGGTATGTCCGCCCACCGTGCGCGGGCTGGTTGCGTCTTCGGACATGGCGGTTCCGTTCTGGTCCTTTTCCGTGGATGGAGACTTCGCACAGGCGGTCGCGCTTAACACAGCCACCAAGGCGAAGGACGCGAGCCGGCGAGCCGGTGCTCTGCTCATGGGCGATTTCCTTGCGTGATCGAAAACGACTATAGAGCGGCGGGGAGGGAAGCTCCAGTGGAAGCGTTTCTTCACGAGCTACGTGAAGCCGGGTATCTCCTACGATGTGGATCCAATTCAGAACCGGCCGGCTAGCGCGGTGTATAACAGCCCAAGACTGCCTACCGGCATGTGAGGAACGGATGCAACACATACTGAGGCCATGGATGGTACTGCTGCCACTGCTGTTGGGTGGCTGTGGCACCCAGGCCCCCCAGATGTACGACGATGGTTTCCCCGTCGCCAAGCCGATGGATCTGGTCCACGCGGGTGCGACGGTAGAGGCGCGTTTTGTGCTGCCGCCGCCCTGGGAGAAAGACCCCAAACCTCGCACGTTCCTGATCGGCTTCCGTACCGGTGGGCCTGTCAAGCGCCCGGACATGAGACCGGGAGATGTCGACTTCCTCGAAGACGCCCGGATTCCCCTGAAGGTGCAGCTTTGGAAGCTGGAGGGCAGCACCGAGACGTCCATCGCGCTGCACGCCTTGAATCGCGATCTGCCCGCTGTGTGGCAGGGAAACCGATATCAACCGACCAAGGGCGATGTATTCGAATACAGGAATGCCGTCGGCGCGGATTCGAACAGTCTGGTCAATGCAGGGAAGTACGACATGTCACTGGCCTACCGGGAATACGAGGTGGCCCGTGCCGATTCCGGGGATCTGACGGCCGGCAAGTACCGACTGAAGGTGACCAACCTTCAGGGCAACCCAGAAGTTGCACATCTCAACATCGAGCTTCTCGTCGCCAACTACAACGTGAAATAGAGCCGGCGCCAGCCAAGGCCTCACGCGTGGCGATCACCCCATACTCGCCGCCCGTCCCCTCACTTCCTGCTGCATGCGCTCCTCCTGTGACTGCTGCTCAAGCTCACGGCTCATGGCGCGCTGCTGGGCATCCTGGCTCACGCTCTCGTACTGCTGAAGCGATTGCTCGACTGGTGTCTGAGCGGCCTGCGCTGTCGGCATCGAGGCCCGTGCATGCGAGGGATCATTCAACTCGCCCTGCACCAGAAATACCGTGTGTCCGGCAGGGTTCTGCACGGTCGCGTTGCTCAGCAGCACGTGGTCTACGCGCGACAGATCGTTGTCTTTGGCCAGCACCAACAGGCTGGCGCTCATCCGCTCGCTGATCGCGTCGAAGCTGCGCCCGTGTTTGGCATCCAGTGCCGCAACACCATCGCGTATCTGCTCGTAGAGTGGGTGGTCAGGGTGACCCGGCGACAGCGGGCCACCTGCGGTCCGGGAATCCTCCACGGCCTTGCGGGCCTGGTCGTGCGCCGCATGGGCGGGGTGTTCCTGCGCCTGCACCACGGCGGGGATAGTCGGTTGTTCGCGTTGCTGTCCCTCTGCCTGCGGCAGGGGAGGGGATGGCGACCGATGGACCGCTTGCATCCTCGCCATGTCCTCCACGGTGGTGGTGGAGGTCAGCACCATGCGGTTGCCCGCTGCAGTGCCGAAGGACGCGATGGCGCTGTCCGGGCTGGGCGCGTGCGTGCGTGGATCGGGCATCAGCTCCAGCGTGATGTCGGCCTGTTTTCCAACGGCGGCAAGATTCTGTTCAACTGCGGCGGTGGTGGCGGCAAGCTGCTCCTCGGTGCGCGGAATGCCATGTTTCGCGTACAGCGATTCCACCTGCCCGCGCACACCCTCAGGCGCGATGTGCACGGTGGCCTTGATCTGCTCGGCCATCCTGCCCATGTCCGCAATGCCGGCGTTCTGGCTCTGCCAGGTGATTTCCAGTTCATCGCCGACGTTGCGATTGGCCTGGCTGTTGTAGACCACGCCCTCGTGCAGCCACTGGCCATCCGCCTGGCGGCTGTAGCTACGGCCGTCGCTCGCACGCAGAGTATTGGCGCTGTCCTGCGCATCGCGGATTGCCTGCGGGATGGACGGGTTCTGGGCGTCGCCGAAATCACTCCAACGGCCTTGCTCGTGGGCCACCATGTACCGCGCGGCCACGGCCGCCTTGGTGTTGGCCGCGTTCTGCGCGATGACGGTGCGCGACTGCTCATCCAAGGCGGGTTCGCGCTCCGGCGGAACAGGCTCGCGTCGCGTGATGGGCGTGCGCCCATCTACGACCTCCTTTATCTCCAGCTCCCATTGCCGAGATACGGTATCGCGCACGAACTCCCTTCCGGTCTCGAAGGCGCTGGGTGGCGGCTCTTTCAAGCCGCTGGCACTCATTCGATAGGGATCCCGTGGCGGCGGCAGGTTGGCCAGGCCCAGCTCGTAGGAGGCGCGGGCGGCCTGCCAGTTCAATTGGCGCTCCAGCGTGCCAGTGGCCACATAGTCGGCGCTGAAGGTGACATCGGCGCCCTGCGCCGTTTGTACTGGCCGTACTTCCACGCCAGTCCCCAGATCAGCGCTCTGAACTTGCTGTTGCTCGGCGCTGCGCAGCCAGCGGCCATCCGGGTCTGCCGGGTTGCGCGCCCAGGTGCGCTGCAATGGATCCTGCTGGATATAGACCCGCTCGATGTCCTTCTGTTCGGCCCACTTCTCACCCAGATGGGCGCCCAGCACACCGCCACCGATGCCAGCGACGACAGCGCCCGGGCCCGTCCACGAGCCGGATACAAGGCCAATGCCTGCACCTGCTGCGAAGCCGCCGAGCGCGCCGCCCAGGTTGCGGCCGACGAAGTGCGCCGAGGTTGAGTCTGCGCCTGTGGTGTTTCCTTGCGAGTTCAGTTCCACCCATTTATGGCCGGAGGTGGCGAAGTCATGCGCCATCAAGGCGACGCCGGCAACGCCCAATGCCTTCATGCCGGGGTTTACGCCGTGGGGTACAGCTTCGGCTGCTGTTGCCGCACCCGGAGGCCCGCGTGGCGCGCCCGGTTGCAGCGTTGAATGCGGAGTTGGCTCAGGCAGATCGGCGAACAGACGAGGCCCTGTGGACAGCGCCGAGCGAGCAGCGACCCATTCCGCGCGGGTGGTCGACATCTCGCTGAGATTGAGCGAACTGAAGTCGTGCAGCGGTTTTTCGAAAAGCGTCTTGCTGACGGCGTCATAGCCATCGATGGGCTTGAGGTGCAGGCGCACCTGGGCCACATCGACCGCTTGACCGCTATTCGTAGCAGCGTGCTGTGCGAGGGTGCGCTCGAGGGTTTGGTACTCGGCGGCAGATTGGATTGCAAAGGCCAGAGGCTCTGGGCCGAATTCGCTTATGGGGTAACCATTGATGCGGACGGTGGGGTGGTCGAGAGCGGTGGTTAGTTCAAATTTGTCGAAGCCACGTCCGGACTTGGCCCCATCGACGAATGCCACCAAGGGCCTATCCGTGGCAATGGCGTTCTCGAAATACTTTGGACTGCCCGCATTCCACATGATGTCCTGCAGCGCTGCTCTATGATTGCCCGCCCAAGGTTCCGTCCCCTGGGCATTCATGAAGCGCTCGAGCCCTCGCTCCATGATCTGGAACTCAGGGTGTTTTAGAGGGTCCGTCCTCATCTCGTCGATGAAACGTCCCCAAGGCGTGTCACCAATGATGCCGGCCCTGCCGTTCACATCCTTTGCATAATTCTTGGCATTGTCAAAATTCAGTTGCCCGCTGCGGTCTGTCGCAGAGAAACCAAGATAGTCTGTGCCTGCGGGAAGCTCAGGGGGATGTGCTTGCATCCTGGTAGCGACGTAGTCAGCGTAGCTCGAAACGCCATCAGGCCCCGATTGAGGTGATCTCAGATAGGAGATCACCTCTTGCTTCTGTTGCATTGTGAGCGGGCTGCTGTCAGAAGTGTTCTTCGCTCCGCCCAACGTGGCGAGAGCGAAACTGTCGAATGTGAACTTGGACATGACGGCCAGCCTCAATCCGCACGCACGGGATTGACTGCTTCAGCCAGGATGATGGCGCCTCCATGATGAGGAGGCGCCAAGCCAACTGTGGAAATATCGTTACGAGCAAGTGCTTCGGGCGTGGTGATCGCCACGTATCGCACGCCATACCTCGCACTGCTGTGGTCCATGTTTGCCAGCACCAGCCCCTGCGCGACTGAGCATAGGAAGGCGAAGTCACTGTCCTGATTATTCAACGTCTGCTTGAAGCCGAGGACGGACTTCAGGACCCAGTCGCGGCCCAGATCCAGGGTAAAGACGCGTTCCCGTCCATTCTGTGTCTCAACCATCTCGTCGCATCCAAACAGCCCTAGTCCGTCAACTCTCTGGCCATTGAGATAGAAGAGATACTGATACTCGGTGTGGCTCGGATCTTCGGGGGGGCTCGCTGGCAGGATGCGCGGTGCCGTGATGGTCACGCCGGTATGGCGATCGACTGCGGAGCCTGGCTGACGCTCAAATTCCAGCGGCATGATTGATCCTTCAATGGAGTCCGGTTGCAGGCGATGGGATCCAAGGGTTCCACCGCGTCCTTTTGCGGACTATACGGACCTCATCCTGGCTGCTCTATAGGCTCCGGTCCTAAAGGCCTCCGTACTGCTCGCTGGTTCACACATTCAGCAAGCCGATTCCGCCACCCGAGTCGCGTCCACCTGCCCGCGAACCCACCTATGCGATCATCCGGCCAGGACCGCAGTACCCAACAAGGCTGAGCAGGCATGGAGCAAGCAACACGCTACACGGTAACCCTCTTTCTGGCCGCGCCCGGCACCCCGCTGAACAGCGGCGGCAGCTCACCGCGCGGGCACATGTATTTCCAGACCGCCTCCGGCGAGGAAGCGCACAGCTACGGCTTTGCACCGCCGCGCCTGCCGACCGATGAGGCCGCTGCCGGTGTGCAGTACGCCGAGGTCGTACACGACGATGCCGACGAGCACCGCGACCCGTATTACAGCCGTACTCTCGAGATCAGCGAGGAGCACTACGGCTGCCTGCGCGATTTCGCCGAGGAGCCGGCCGAGTTCGGTTTCGATGTCGATCGCCCGGCCACCATCAACCGCTGCAGCGATTTCGTCTGGGCCGCGCTGCACTATGCTGGCCTGCATTCGCAGCCGGCACCGCTGGACGGCGGTAGCAACCTGGGCGAGTTTGCGGTGCTGTTCAACCTGCCGGAAATCCAGTGCCTCGCGGCGCCATTCCCGGCCAGTGAGCTGAATCGCGAACAGCACCACCCGATGCCCGAACGCGAGGCCGAGCTGCACCGCGAAGGCGGTCGCCCGAGCGACGAGCCGCCGCCCAGCCCGATGGAAGTGGCCGGCACGCTGCTGGACCCCTCGCACCCGGATCACCGGCTTTTCGCGCAGCTGATCCAGAAGGTGGCCGAGCTGGACGCCGCACACGGGCGCACCTTCGACGACACCAGCCAGCGCATCAGCGCCAGCCTGCTGGTGTTGGCCAAGCAGAACAACCTGTCCCGCGTGGACCACGTGCTGCTCAGCCGGCCTACCAAGAGCAGCCACGAGGCCGAGAGCATCTTCATCGTGCAGGGCGACCGCGATGACCCCGGGCATCGCCGCGCGAGCATCGCTACTGAAGTAGCGGCACAGACGGATGTGGCGGATTCGCTGCGGTTGAAGGAGCAGTGATCGTGCAACTGCAGCGGGTGCTGGTGACCTTGGTTGTGCTGGGCGTGCTGGTGGCGTGCCGTGCATCATCAGCACCTGAGGTAGCGCCCACGCTTCTGACACCAGCGCAGGCTGCGGCCCGGACCGTGGTCCCGTTCACGCGCGCAGTGCAGTTGCAGAAGGCCGGGCGAATTGCTGAGGTTACTTTCGACCTGCCCGCGCCTCAAAAGCCGGCCATTCCGATCCTGAACGTCGGGCTGCGGCTGCAGGAAACCGACGCGCGCCGCCTGCTGGATGCGTCGGAGAAGATCACGCTGGGAAGGCTGCCAACGCGGCTGCGCTTGGAACGGATCGATGCCAGCACGCCTGGCCCTGTACAACTCTGGCAGCGCACCCGCGATGGGCGTGACTCGCAGAAGATCCCCGATGATGGCGTGGTGACGGACTTGACGACCGGGAGCGTTGATATCAACAGTCTTGCCGAGGCGGGGTTGTACTCTGAAGAGGTGCTCTATCGCACGCTGCAGTTGGCGCAGGTCGGGGGAATTGCACCGGGGCGCTACGTTCTGGTGGTAGATCTTGTTGAGGATCGACCCGAGCTGGAAGGCTTGAAAGCAGAATTGATCGTTGGCTACCAATCACTAGGAAAGTAGATATGCACAAGGACGGCGCCGAGCGCTACAGCGTGACCATCCATCTGGCGGCTCCCGGTACACCCCGTTACGGACGTGACGCTGAGGGGAACAGGTTGCTGCTGGAGCCATCGTTCGCGGGGCACATGTTCTTGTCGCTGCGTCGCTCGGGCGAGCCTTTGCCGGAGAGCGTTGGTTTCACCTCGGCGGGGACGAAGGAAAACCCGAACAGGGGCAAGGTCGATGACATGGATGTATGGGTCTACGACAACCCTCGCTTTGAGCGAACGATCGAGATCAGCAAGGAGCAGTACGACCGCATCCTCGAGTTCTCGGCTGATCCGAAGAAGCACGGCTTCGATATGAACTACGACTTCTTCTCCAACGCCTGTACCGATTTCGCGTGGGGTGCGCTGAACCACGCAGGCTTGCGGCCAGTGGGGCTGGCGGGGGAGATCAACAACTACGAGGGTGCCACCAAGGTTCTGGACAACATCCGCGCCGTCAACGCCATTCCTCAGCAGGTAAAGGGCAGCGAGCTGGACAAGGTGCAGTGGAACCCGATGCCGAAACAGACGTTCCGGGAGTGGATGTTCACTGAGAATGGCGAGCATCTTCGCAATAGCTCCATCGCCGCGGCCGGAACCCCCGCCGATCCATCCCACGCCGATCACACTCGCCTAAATCAGCTTCACCAGCAGGTGGCCGACCTCGGAGCCTTCGGCGCCCAGAACGGCAACGTCAGCGCCAGCCTCCTGGCACTCTCCAAGGAGCAGCAGTTCACGCGCGTAGACGATGTGCTGCTCGGCGAGCGCCGTGGCGATGCCGCCCCCAACCTCTTCATCGTGCAGGGCGACCGCAGCGACCCGCCGCATCAGCGCGCCAGTCTGCCGGCAGACGTCGCCGCGCAGACGCCGGTGGCCGCCTCGTTCGAGCGCATCGAGCAACTGGCTCAGGCACGGCCGCAGCGTGATGCCCAGCGTCAACAGGAAGAGCAGCAGTTGGCCCAGGCGCACGCCCCGCGCATGGTCTAGCCGTCCAGCGCCGAACAGCGCGTCCGCCATGCATCCGCAGGCGGACGCCACGGCCCCTACCTGCTACCATTCCCGCGCTACCCAGCCAGCCCACCCCGCGCAGACAGATGCAGGGCCGGGCCGTCGAAGAACGGCCCCGCGAGCCAGGACACCCTCCGTGCCCATTGAAGGACGCTCGCATGATCCGCAATTCCCTTTTCCGTTCGGCCGCGCTGGCCGTCGCCGTGTCGCTGAGCCTCGGTGCTCCGACCGCCTTCGCCGCTGAAGCCGCCGCTGCCACCAGCCCCGCCACCGCCGTGCAGCGCCAGGCCATCGCCCAGGGCCTGTACGAGCTGGCTTACAGCCCCAAGCAGAACGCCGTGTTCGTTGCCTCGTCCGGTGGCTTCGGTGACAACGCCGGCCCGGCCCAGGTGCTGCGCCTGAACCCGACCACGTTGGCCGTGGAAACCCGCATCCCGCTGGAGCGCAAGGCGTTCGGCGTGGTGCTGGATGACGCCCACGACCGCCTGTACGTGGGCAACACCGTGGACCTGTCGGTGAGCGTGGTCGATACCGCACAGAACAAGGCCATCGGCACCGTGCAGCTGATGGAGAAGAAGACCGGCAAGGACGGCAAGGCCGCCTACACCCACGACCTGCGCGAGCTGGTGGTCGACAGCGCCGCCAACCGCCTGTACGTGACCGGCCACAGCAGCCAGCCGGATGTGAGCAGCGTGCTGTTCGTGATCGATACCAACACCCTGAAGGTGATCAACACCATTCCGGGCCTGGGCAACGCCAAGGCGCCGGGCCTGGCGCTGGATGCCGCCAACAAGCGCGTGTACACCAGCAATCTGCTGGCCGATCTGGTGGTGGTCGGCACCGACTCCAACAAGGTGGAAGCCCAGCACAAGATCGCCGCCGAGCAGCCGATGAACATCGCGCTGGACCCGGCCGGCAAGCGCCTGTTCGTGACCGACCAGGGCTCGGAAATGCTGCGGGGTTACCAGGCCAAAAGCAGCGGGCTGGTCAGCAAGCACCCGGGCCAGCGCGTGCTGGTGCTCGACCGCAGCAATGGCAAGGAACTGGCGAGCATCCCGACCGACGCCGGCCCGCTGGGCATCCTGCTGGATGCACCGCGCAAGCGCCTGTACGTCACCAACCGCGAAGCCGGTACGGTGACCGCGTACAACAGCGACAGCTACCAGAAGGTGGCCACCTACGCCGTGCCGACGCACCCGAACAGCCTGGCGCTGGATGCCAGGAACAACGTGCTGTACGTGAGCATCAAGAACGGCGAGAAGGATGCCAAGGGCTCGGACGAGAGCGTGGCGCGTATCCAGCTGTAAGGGATGGTGCCGGGTCATGCCCGGCAGCTGGCTGCTGGAAAAAGGCAGGGCTTTTTGCCCTGCCTTTTTCTTCACCTGGTTGCGGTCCCCACCACCAACCCGCTAGGGTTGAAACCCATGGCAGGGAGCCAAAGGATCTGAACATGCTGGGTATCCACCGTTGGCTGCGCGTTGGCCTGTTGATCATCTTGAGCACCGTGCTGGGTGCCTGTTCCAGCCGCATCCCGGAGCCACCCGAACCCCTGGAACTGACGCAGCCGATTACGGTGGATCAGCCCGGCCAAGAGGTGCGGTTCGAGTTCGAGACGAATGCGCGCAATTTCGATCCAGGCCGCACCTATGCGCTGGAGCTTGAGGTGCAGCGGCAAGGCGGGCGCGAGAACGGCGAACCGGACATGCGCAAGTTGAATCTTCCCTTTGAGGTGTCACTGCAGCGATGGGGCGCAGGTGCCTGGCAGGACGTTCCCACCCATGACAGCTACCAGGCACTCGCGCTCAACGCGGGGAAGCCGCTTCCTGCATGGCACGCATCCACTGCCTGGCGCTATGCAGCGTTGAGCGCGGGCAGCGGTGGCGAGTATCGATGGAGCATCGTTGCCCTGCCGTTGGATCTTGATGCCCGTTACCGGCTGGATGTGCGCACGGTTCAGCCCAGCGCCGAGTTGAAGCACTATTCGGCTCGTTTGAAGGTTCACGCCGCCCGCCCGGTTGGAAAGTAGTCAGCAACTCACCCTTGGAAGGAACTGAAGGAGCCACCTTATGGATAAGCCGCGCTATACCGTAGAGATCGTCATCGCCGCACCTGGCACGCCTCTGATGGACCCGAAGACCGGTCGACAGGAGGTCCTTGACGGTGTTCCGCAGACATCCTCTCCAGGTCATATGTTTTATGTCCTGCATGCATCAGGCGAGCCCGCGAAGAGTTTCGGGTTCGCACCCAAGGTACACGGAAGCATCAACGGGCCCGGTGACATCATGCCGGATGATGCAGATGTCTATAAAGACCCGCGCTACACCCGCACGCTCGAGATAAGCGAGGAGCAATACAAGAAGCTTGAGGCCTTCGGTTCGGACCCGGAGAAGTTCGGCTTCAGCAAGCACTACGAGGACGTGCGCCACAACTGCGTGGACTTCACCTGGGAAGCGCTGAACCACGCTGGCATCGAGCGAAAGAGAAGCATCGACGTGAATGCTTTTGGAGGTCCCGCAGGGCAGCTCTTCCCGGACGTCCGCATCCCTCTGGACATGAAGGGTGGAGGCAAGGACGGTTTTCGCCCGCTGCGCAACATCCACGGCGTGGACAGCATCGAGCCGCCGTTTCCGAACAGCGATCTCAATCGTACGAAGACCAATCCGATGCCCGAGCGCACGTGGAAGCATCGCTTGCTGAGCGAGAACGACGACATCGGTGAGCGCAGCGGTGAGCGGTTGGCCAACGACGCACGTGTGCCGGGTGACACATTGCATCCGCTGGACCAGCGGGTGCGTGCGGCGCTGGGGGACGCGGCCGAGCGCCAAGGGTTGCCGCCGGGACAGCAGCCCGAGCTGTTGGCGGGCCACCTGACGCGATTGGCAGTGCAGGGGGGCTACACCGAACGCGATACCTTGCGAGTGGCTTTCAGTAGTGGCGGTGCGGCGGACTCGCCGGGCTATGTCTTCCTGCAGCGCACGGGCGACACCGCCTCACCGGACCCGGCAGCGAACCGCCAGCGTCTTTCGCTGGCCGATGCCCAGCAGGGCACGGTTGAAGAGGTGTACCAGCAAGCCAGCGTGCAGCATCAGGGCCGTGAGTCCAGCCGCGTCGCGCAGGAAGATCAGCTGCAGCAGACGCAGCACGCTCAGCCCCGAATGGGCTGATACCGGCCCATGCGACAGGCGTCGGTGGCATCGACGCCTGACGGCATTCACCCCATGCGATGCGCAGGGTTCTGCTGCTGATCCTGCGACTGTGCATCCAGCGTCTGCTGCTCGGCCCGCCCCGGCTGCTGCCCACCCAGCCCCAGCTTCTGCAGTGACTGCTCGGCCGGCGTCTGCGCGGCCACGGCGGTCGGCAGCATCGCCCGCAGGTGCGCCGGGTTGGCCGGGTCGCCCTGCACCACGAAGATGTTGTGCCCGGCCGGAAGGTTGGCCGTGGCGTTGCTCACCACCACGTGGTCGGCGCGTTCCAGACCCTGTTCACGGGCTTTGACGGCCAGGCTGGCGGCCACGTTCTCGCTGGTGGCGTCGAACGCACGGCCGTGCTTCTCGTCCAGCGCGGCTACGTTCTGGCGGATCTGCTGGTGCAGGGAATCATCAGGGGTCATTGGGGGCTCCATGTGGCCGCTACCGTGTGGCCGGATGTGGCCAGTGTAAAACGGTCGTGGGCTGCGCCGGTAACCGCTTTGTTGCTAGCCTGTGGCCCGGGGCGCAGGGGATGGCGCCCGGCTGCAATGGGATGGAGGGAGAAGGTGGTACACGGGGAGACAAACCGGATACGGGGGCAGGCGGCTGCGCGGTTGCTGCTGGGCATGGGGCTGTGGGCCTGCGCAGGTATTGCAGTGGCTGACACGCCCGTGGCGGCGGACGATCCCGCTTGCCCTTCGCAGGACTTCACCCGTTTCCTGCAACGCTTCGCCGACCCGGCCGATGACCGGGTGCGCCTGCGTTACACCTCCGACCCACTGGAGTACGAGGTGCCCATGCATACCGTGCGCGATGACCACGAGGGGCTGGCGCCCACGCACGTCGTGCTGGAGCAGGGTGCCGCGCGGTTGAAACGTTTCAGCTACCGCTACCTGGCCGCGTTCGATCTGTTCGTGCCTTCACCGGCCAGCCGCGATCCGGCCGCGCTGGAGCACATGCGCGCCGGCACCTACCACGCGCCCACACGTATCGAAGCGATCGATGACAACGGGCAGCGCGTGACCTTCGGCAGCGACGCCGAGCGCGACGCCTATACCTTCGCGCGCCGCTACGGCTGCTGGATGCTGACGCGCGCCAGCAACCTGCGCGACTGAGCGGGCGTTGTGGCGCTGACGATCACTTGTCTGCCGGGCGGTGGTCGTAACTGATCACCCGCTCGGCCTGCCATTGGCCGTTCACGCGGCGCCAGACCTGGATGAAACGGGCCTGGCCGGTCCAGCGCTCAACGCCATCGGCGCCGCGCTCATGGAAGCGGTGATCGCCCATTTCCAGGGCGCGATCGTCCTGCAGCGGAAAGACCTGCAGCGAGCTCTCCACCAGCTCGCGCCGCAGGTGCCAGCCTCCCTTGCGCGCGTTGTCGCACAGGGTGGCCACGCTGCGGCGGAAGTCCTCGCGGCTGTTGGCGGACTTGCCGTCCTTGTCATGGAAGAACTCCATGTCTTCGGTGGTCATCGCGGCGGCCCTGTCGGCATCGCAGGCATCGAAGGCCACGGCGAACAGCTGCGTATCGGCCGCGCGGATCTGCTCGCGCAGGGTGTCGCTGGAGGGGGAGGTGCCGGCGACGGCGGCGGCGGCGAGCAGGGGCAGGGCGAGCAGCATGGCGTGGCTCCGTTGAGGACCGGCGCAGACTGGCATGGGCGATGGCGTACGGTAACCGGGGCATGACGAAACCGGCGCAGGGCCCGACCAATGCCGTCCATGCGGGTGCGAAATGTGCCGGCTGACCGCTGCCCGTGTACGCGATGTCATGGCCTGAGCCGGATCCATCACGGGCGCCTCCGGTGCGATTGCCTAGGCTGGGTTCCTCTTTCCCCCGGGAGTTCCCATGGCTACCTCCTCCGTCCGACTGCACATTGAAGACACCGGCGGCACCGGCCGCCCGGTCATCCTGATCCATGGCTGGCCGTTGTCTGCCGAATCCTGGAAGGCGCAGGTGCCGCTGCTGCGCGATGCCGGTTACCGGGTGATCAGTTACGACCGTCGCGGCTTCGGGCGCTCGGACAAGCCCGCCGATGGCTACGAGTACGACACCTTGGCCGCTGACTTGGCCGGCCTGATCGACGAACGCGACCTGCGCGATGTCACCCTGGTCGGCTTCTCGATGGGCGGTGGCGAAGTGGCGCGCTACATCGCCAACCAGGGTGAAGACCGCCTGCACAGCGTGGTGTTCGCTGCGGCCGTGCCGCCGTACCTGTTGAAGGGCGCGGACAATCCCGAAGGGCCGCTGACCCAGGAAAAGGCGGATGAGATGCGCCAGGGGCTGGAGAGGGACCGGGAGTCGTTCTTCGACGGCTTTACCCGCGATTTCTTCAGTGCCGACGGCAAGCTGATGGTCACCGAGGACGAGCGCCAGGCCGCCATCGCGCTTGCCCATCAATCTGACCAGACCGCTGCGCTGGGGTGCATGAAGGCGTTCGCCACCACCGATTTCCGCGCGGACCTGAAGAAAGTGACCGTACCGACGCTGGTGCTGCACGGCGACAGCGATGCGACGGTGCCGTTCGAAGGTTCAGGCAAGCGCACGCACGCGGCCATCGCCGGCAGCGAGGTGGTGGTGCTGAAGAATGCGCCACATGGCTGCAATACCAGCCACGCCGATGACTTCAATCTGGCGTTGCTGGAATTCCTGAAGAAATAACACCCACTACGGCATCATCCGCACATGCCCACTGCCCGCACGCCGCCCTGGAAGAAGCCCAACCCGAAGGGCCAGAAGACGCAGCCGCTGACGGAAGCGCAGAAGGCGGCGGCGCGGCAGCGGGCAGAGGAGAACGGGCGCCGTTACCCGAACCTGGTGGACAACATGTGGGCGGCGAAACTGCCGCGCGGTTGAAGCCTTACTGGCTGTTGCGCCCCAGCCATGGCTGCCAACCCCATTCCCGCCAGGGCGCGACGGTGCGGGGCTGTATCGTCAGCGTAACGTTGGACGATGCGCTGCACTGGTGCAGGGCATCGCGCAACAGGGCCGCATCCACCGGCTGCGCCGTGGCCACCTGCAGCAGCGTGCCGCGGCGCCGCACCTGCACCGGCAGCACTCCGTGCACCTCGACCGGATTGCCTGTGCGGGCTCTGCGGTAGCGCATGGTGATGGGGCGGACAGTGCGATGCAGCACAGGTGCGCAGGCGTCCAGCAGGTGCAGTTGCTGCTGCATGGGCGCGCGGACCTCGATGACGGTGGAGGGATATCCCAAGGTGCTCTCGACCAGCACCTGGAAGCGGGCGCCATCGGGCATCAGGTAGACGGTCAGGGCCACCGTGCCGATGAACGCCATTGCCGCGAGCAGGACCCAGCTGCGCGGCACCTTGGGCGGCTGGGTGAAGCGCTGCAGGCGCGGTCTGCGCCGAAGCATGCGGCGATAGCGTCGCTGTGCTGCGGGGCGGTGCAGCAGGCTGTCATCCGGCAGCGCAATCACGCGCGGCGGGAGGCGGGCCAGCCGCGCATTGATCATCCGTGCGCCAAGCATCGCAACCAACCCGCCAAGCAGAACCGGCAGCAGGGTACGCACGAGCAGATACAGCCCTACCATCGCCAGCTCTCCTGAAGGAGTGGACATGATGGCGCATCGCCCAAGCCGATGTCGCATCTGCCAGCCGACAGCGATCATCCGCTTGGCTAGCATGCGCGTCCACTTGCTGGGGAACACGCCGTGACCGCTTTCACTGCCCGCCTAGGGCGCTTCTTCGGCGCAGGGCTGATGTTGTTGCTGCTGCAGGTGGTGGCACTGCTCTCGGTCGGCTTGGCCGCGGGCTACTTTCACCACCGCGTGGACCTGCTGCTGGAGCCACTGACGTTATCCTGCGGCGGCGCCGATCCGGCCGCGCGCCTGCACGTGGCCGAGCACCTGCTGGCACGTGCCGGCGCGCTGGACGACTGGCAGCCGCTGTGCTGGCTGCCGATGGCAACGCTGGTGCTGGCCCTTCTGGGTACGCTGCTGGTCTGCGTGCACTGGCTGCGCCATGTGGATGCACCGCTGCGCCGCAGCGCTTGGGGGCTGCTTGCCCTGCATGCGGCGGCGCTGCTGCTGGCGAGCGTGATGCTTCGACTGTATGAGCATGTCTGGGCGGGCATCACCACTGCGCTGCCTGCAGCATGTATGACAGACCTGACACCAGACGGACATGCGCTCCCGTCCTCGATACGGCGATGGCTGTTGCAGATCTTCGCCAGGGCCGAGCTGACGCCGCCGCACGCACCTGATGCGCTGGCCATCATCCTGTGCGGACTGCTGATGGCAGCGATGGTGGTCGGCCTGTGGCTGTGGCGCACCACCTCGCAGCTGCGCTACAACAGGGTACAGACGTGACAGACTGTGTAGCGCGTCCTGCGGAAGGCCGCAATCGTGCTGCATCTGGTCAGAACACTGTCTGCGTGTTGATGTTCAACGAGAACGAAACTGCGATACCAGGAGGAGGAATGATTCGGACGCTTTGGAAATGGGCACGCAGCACCGGCGTGGCCAAGTATTTGCTTCTGCTGGCGTTTCCGATGTTCGGGCGGCCGCTGCACTTTGTAGCAGGGGAAAGCCGCAGGAGCTATGCATCGGCGCGGTTCGGTACAGTCGCGCTACCCCTTGCGGCAGCAGGCATCTGGGTCTGTGCCATGATCCTGTTCTTTGATGGCGTTGCCACTGAACTGGTTCCACGACTGAATGAGACACTTGGCGAGATGGCAGCCTATCGCCGCATGAACCTTCTCAACAGCTTGGTGAGGTGGGAAACGGCACTGCTGATCCTGGTGATGGTGGTCGTTTCTTCCTACATCCGTCACGGCTATTACCTTCTGGCGCGGAGCGTGGTTGCGCGATTTTCGGTGCCGGGGCCGGTCATTCCCAGGAAGTACTTTCTCGTTTCCACGTCGTCAACGGCGCTCCTGTATGGCATTGCAGGCGTGCTGTTCGGCTTGGTCCAGCGCTATGGTGTTGAACACCGCGCACTCATCGAGAGCGTTGTGGTATCGCCGTGGTTTGCTGCGCTATTGGCTGTTTTTGGAATCGCCAATTTTGTCGGCTGGCGCAATAGAAGAGCGGCACACGTTGAGCTTTATGGGTCACCGCTTGCGTCGACGTGCGTTGATCTTGCGGTCATCCCGCTGTTGATTGTCCCGCTGATATTCATGATGCTTGTGATGTGAGGGCGAATCTGGAGGCGGGGCTGGGACGATCTCCAGAAGCTGGGTTAGAGTCGCGGACACCTTCTCTCCCAAGGCCGACCTGATGCGTTCATCGCTGCATGCACTGACCTTGCTGCTGCTGTCCCTGACCGTCCACGCTGCCGAAGTCGACCGGCGCATCGCGGTGACCATCGACGATCTGCCGTGGGCGCGTCTGGATGAAATCGTGCCGGCCGATCTGCAGGCACGCCATGCCGCACTGATGGCGCAGCTGCGCCAGGCCGATGTGCCGGTGGTGGGCTTCGTCAACGAAAACAAGCTGGAAGTGGATGGCCAGGTGCAGCCGGCGCGCGTGCAGATGCTGCGCGACTGGCTGGATGCCGGCTACGAACTCGGCAACCACACCTGGTCGCACATGGACCTCAACGCCAAAGGCGTAGCGGCATTCCAGCAGGACTTCCTGCGTGGCGAGCAGGTGCTGCGACCGCTGCTGGCCGAGCGTGGACAGACGCCGCAATGGATGCGCCACCCTTACCTGCGTGCGGGCCGTACGCCGGAAGACCGCGTGGCGATGGACGTGTTCTTCAAGCAGCACGGCTACCGCGTGGCACCGGTGACGGTCGACAACGGTGAGTGGGTATGGGCCTTCGCCTATGCCAACGTGATGAACGAGCAGCCCGATTCACCCCAGCGCGAGGCGACGCTGGCGAGCCTGCGCAAGGGCTATGTGCCGTACATGCTGAACAAGGTGGATTACTACGAGCAGCAGTCGCAGGCGCTGCTGGGGTATGCGGTGCCGCAGGTGTGGCTGATGCACGCCAACGAGCTCAACGCGGCGACGTTCGCCGAGCTGGTGGCGGCCACCAGGCGCCGTGGCTATCGCTTCGTGTCGCTGCAAGAAGCCGTGCGCGACCCCGCCTACGCGCGCGGCGCCGAGGGTTACAGCGGTCGCTATGGGCCGAGCTGGCTGCACCGCTGGGCGATGGCCGAAAACAAGCCCAAGGCGTTCTACGCCGGCGAGCCGGAAGTGCCGAAGTGGGTGATGAAGCTGGCCAAGGTGGACGGCGAGTGAGCGTCAGCGCTTGACGGCCAGCACGCCATCGAGCGCCAGCTCGGCCTTGAAGCCGGCCTTTTCCAGGCGCTTGGCGACCTCGCGTGGCACGTCGCGGCCGCTGGTCAGCTTGTTCGGCGCGCCGGTGTAGTGGAACAGGCGGCCGCCCTTGCGGATGACGCGGGCGAGATGGTCGTAGAACACCTGCGAGTACAGTTCGCCGGCAATGCCGAAGCGCGGCGGGTCGTGCAGGATCGCATCGACGCTGTTGCTGGCGACCTGTTCGATCTGCTGCGAGACGTCGCCGTGGCTGAAGTGCAGGCGGCCGCCCGCGGCGGCTGAGTCAGGATCGGGCGACCACGGATTGAGCGTGCGCAGCCACATCACGTCGGCGTTCTTCTCGAACGAGCGGATCTGGCCGACGCCGGCCTCCAGTGCGCAGGCGGCGAAGTAGCCGAGCCCACCGCAGGTATCGAGGAGGCTTTTGCCCGCCGGGGCGACCAGCTCGACCTTGCGGCGCGCGTCCTCGAACGGCGACAGCTTGGAGGTCGGCAGCATCTTGATGCCGTCGATCTCGAAGGTCGGTGCGCCCCACTCGGTCGGCACCAGCTTGATCAGCGAGCCGCTGAAGCGGGAGATGGAGCAGAACTCCTCGCCATCCCAGTAGTACAGCGTGCGGTCCTTCAGCTTGCCCGGCCACGGATAGTGCTGGCCGCGGAAGGTGAAACCCTCGGCATCCAGCTGTACCGCCGCTTCGCTGCGGCCCAGATCGAGCGAGCCCTGCCATTTGGTGGCGCCCTTGTCGTGGGTACGGCGCAGGGTGTCAGCGCTGTCGCGCGTCAGCAGGGGGCCGGAGTAGTGGGGCACGGTGCGTACAGGGGTGGTTCGGGGGAGGGCATGGTACCGCAGGCGCTGTGCAGCCGAGCCGGACATGGGCGCGGCGCTACCGCAGGTCGGTGCAGCTGAATCCGTGGATGGTTCCCTCTCCCGAGATCAGGCCGACACCTCGTGAGGGCTGCATGCCCTCCAATGCGCAAGATCGGCGATGGGCATCCTGGGTGGCGGCTGGCTGCCGGTCGAAGTCGTAGCGCATGCTGCCGTCTTCCTGCAGCAGCCAGTGCACGGTTACGCGCTCGGCGCGTTGCCCCTCGATCTCCCAGTCGAAGGTACGCATCACCACGATCTCGCCATCAGCGGTCTCACGCACCTCGTCGTAAGCACCCTGGGTCTTTGCAACGATTGCGGCCAGCAGGAGAAGAGCGGTCATCGGAATTCCTCCTCGAAACCGGCAGCGTGTGCCAGCGGCCTCGTTGAGGCCATGGGAAGAATTGCAATCTGGCCGCTACTGGCACTTGACCGCATACACCGGCCCGGCACCGATCAGCAGCAGCGCCATGTAGTCGCTGTCGCGTGCCCGGGCCTTCAGCGTGGCGCCGTCCTTGACGCGGAAGATGCCGAAGCCGCCGGCCATCCGGATCAGTGCGCTGTCGATCTGGTCGGCGTCATCGCGGAAGTACTGCTGGATGTCGCTGCGGCTGGCCTTGTACAGCGCATTGGGTTCGCGCTGCCAGTGGCCATCGCGTTCGAACGAGACGAAGTACTGGCTTGCTTCCTTTTCGATGCGGAACTCGGCGGACTTGCGCGGGCTGGTGGCGAAGCAGCCGAGCATCGGGTCGGAGGAGAACGGCAGCTGGGTATCGCCGGAACAGGCCACCAGCAGCAGGAGGGCACCGGGCAGCAGCAGGCGGAGCGTGCGCATGGGATGTCCCGACGGGGCAGGTGCGGCCAGTGTAGGCAGCACGCAGCCGTGGCCGGTACAGATTTTCGGCAAGAACCGCCGCCCTGCTGGCGTCACGCGTTGCGGTGGATCTCCACAGTGATGTGCACCAGTTCCTCGTGGATCGCCAGCGCCTGGCGCACGGTATCCGGATCGAGCGTGGCATCACTGGTGACCACGCTGGCGGCGACGGCGTACTTGCCGCGCCCCACCTGCCACACGTGCAGGTCGGCCAGGCGTGCCGGCCACGGACCCTGCTCGATCACTTCGCGTACCTCGGCCACCACCGGCGCATCCATCTGCGCGTCGAGCAGGATGCGGCCGCTGTCGCGCAGCAGGCCGATTGCCCAGACGGTGACCAGCACCGCGCCGACCAGGCCCATCACCGGATCCAGCCAGGTCAGGCCGAGCAGCTTGCCGCCCAGCAGGGCGACGATGGCCAGCACCGAGGTGGCGGCGTCGGCCAGCACGTGCACGTAGGCCGAACGCAGGTTGAGGTCGTGGCCGTGGGAATGGTCGTGGTCGTGATCGTGGTGATGACCATGATGATCGCCATGGTCGTGCCCGTGTCCATGGTGGTGATGGGCGTGGCCGGGACTGTCATGCAGCCACCATGCGCACAGCAGGTTCACACCCAGGCCGACCGCGGCGATGGCGATGGCTTCGTTGTAGTGGATGGGCGCGGGCACCCACAGGCGTTCCAGCGATTGCACGGCCATCAGCGCGGCGACGCCGAGCAGGGCGATGGCGCTGGTATAGCCGGCCAGGATCTCGATCTTCCAGGTGCCGAAGGCGAAGCGCGGATCGTGCGCATAGCGCCGTGCGCAGCGGTAGGCGAACACCGACAGGCCCAGTGCCAGCGCGTGCGAGCTCATGTGCCAGCCGTCGGCCAGCACGGCCATGGAGTTGAACCACCAGCCACCGACGATCTCCACCAGCATCATGCTGACGGTGAGCCACATCGCGCGGCGGGTGTTGCGTTCGGCCAGCGGATTGCCGTCGTCGAAGCGGTGCTCGTGGCGGCGGGCGGCGGCGAGGGCGTCCAGGTGCATGGCGGCGGTCAGGCTTGGGTGGATACCCCCATAGGGTATATGATCTCGGCATGGCCCATGTACACGGAAATCGAAAGCAGCTTCTGACCCGGGTGCGCCGCATCGGCGGGCAGGTGGCGGCGCTGGAACAGGCATTGAACACGCCCGAGGGCGAGACAGGCGACTGCGCCGACGTGCTGGTGCAGGTGGCGGCCGTGCGTGGCGCTGCCCACAGCCTGCTGATGGAACTGCTGCACGAGCATCTGCAGGAACACGTTGTGGGCGCGGAAGACCCGGCGCAGCGGGCGGCCGAAGCCGAGGTACTGGTGGAACTGCTGCGGCGTTACGGCAAATAGCTGGGTAGTGCCGGCCGCTGGCCGGCAACCTCATGACCTGCGGACGTAGCCTGCAGTTGTCGGCCAGCGGCCGGCACTAGCTTCTGCGGTGCCGGTGCTGCGCGTTCCACAGGTGCGTGGCGGCCAGCAGCAGGCTGCCGGTGACCGTCAGCGGGGTCTCCCAGGCGTGCGAGGGCAGTGCCAGCGCCCCGGCCATCAACAGTGCCAGGCCCATGCCCGCGCTCAGCCATGCCAGCGCAGGCAGCGGCTGGCGGCGTTCGGCGCGCCACAGGGCAAAGCCGGTCATCGGCAGCGCGATGGCGACGAAGACCAGGTGCACCCACTCCGCTTCGGCCCAGACGCCGAACAGCGGCAGCGCGGCCGCCAGCAGGGGCAGGGCCAGGCAATGCAGCAGGCACAGGCTGGACAGGGCGACGGCGCCGGCATCAAGCAGGGCGGCAGAGGGCGACTTCATGCGGGGAGGATTCCTTGCGCGACAATTGTTATACAGTAACATTTCCATTCCGCAGCCAGCCCGCTCCGACATGAACACTGTTTCCCGCGCCGACCGCCGCCTTCCGGTCACCGTGCTTTCCGGCTTCCTCGGTGCCGGCAAGACCACCCTGCTCAACCAGATCCTGCGCAACCGCGATGGCCTGCGGGTGGCGGTGATCGTCAACGACATGAGCGAGGTCAACATCGATGCGCAGCTGGTGCGCGATGGCGGCGCCGAACTGCGTCGCACCGAAGAGACGCTGGTGGAGTTCAGCAACGGCTGCATCTGCTGCACGTTGCGCGACGATCTGCTGCAGGAGGTGCGGCGCCTGGCCGACAGCGGCCGCTACGACTACCTGCTGATCGAATCGACCGGGATCGGCGAGCCGATGCCGGTGGCGGCGACCTTCGCGGTGCGCGACGAACACGGCTTCAGCCTGAGCGATATCGCACGGCTGGACACGATGGTGACGGTGGTGGATGGCAGTGCCTTCCTGGCCGATTTCGGTTCCACACTGCGCTTGGCCGAGCGCGGTCAGCAGGCGGGGCCGGATGATGACCGTGGCGTGGTCGACCTGCTGTGCGAGCAGGTGGAATTCGCCGATGTGATCGTGGTCAGCAAGGTGGACCAGGTGGACGACGAGGTGCTGCAGGACACGCTGGCCGTGCTGCGCGGCTTGAACCGCGACGCGAAGCTGCTGCTGTCCCGCTTCGGCGATGTTCCGCTTGCCGAGCTGCTGGATACCGGCCGCTTCGATTTCGAGCGCGCGCAGCAGGCCCCCGGTTGGGTGAAGGAACTGCGTGGCGAGCACACGCCGGAAACCGAGGAGTACGGCATCGGCAGCTTCGTCTATCGCTCACGGCGGCCGTTCCATCCCGCCCGCTTCGCGCGCACGTTGCAGCACGGCATGCCCGGGGTGATCCGCAGCAAGGGCTGGTTCTGGCTGGCCAACCGCATGGACTGGGTGGGTGAGTTGAACAGTGTGGGCGCGGCCACACGCACCCAGGCGGCGGGCTTCTGGTATGCGGCGCGCGAGCGGGTGCGCGCCGGCCAGGAGGACACCACGCCGCTGCTGCCGCCAACGCCGCTGCCTTACAGCGATCTGGGCTGGGCCCGGCAGCAGGCCGACTGCTGGAGCGCGCCGCTGCCGGACGTACGGGAATTCCCGGACGCGGCCGCGCACTCGGCGATGGCACGCCTGTGGCATCCGCTGTGGGGTGACCGCCGGCAGGAGCTGGTGGTGATCGGCGTGCACATGGACGAGCGTGTGGTGCGGTCGGCCCTGGATGCGTGCCTGCTGAACGACACCGAGCTGCAGGCCGGGCCATTGCTGTGGCAGCAGATGCCGCAGGCGTTCCCGGTGTGGAAGCGTTGATGCGTCTGCGCCATGCGTGGATGAAAGGCTGGCAGTAGATCCACGCCACGCGTGGATGAAAGGCTGGCAGTAGATCCACGCCATGCGTGGATGAGAGGCTGGTAGTAGATCCACGCCATGCGTGGATGAGAGGCTGGTAGTAGATCCACGCCATGCGTGGATGAATGACTGCAGGAGCCGAGCACCCGCTCGGCCCTACAACGCATCGCGCCACCGCCAACCTGCGTCACCGACCTGCAGCACCTGCGTTGGCCGCAGGGCCTGCAGCAGGTGAGTGTCATGGCTGACCATCAGCAACGCCCCCGGCCACGCCGCCAGCAGCTCTTCCAGCGCCTGCAGCGCAGCAAGGTCCAGCGCGTTGCCCGGCTCGTCCAGCAGCAGCAGCTGCGGGGCAGGATCGGCGTACAGCACGCTGGCCAGCGCACCCTTCACCCGCTCGCCATCGCTGAGGCCGCTGGCCGGGCGCTGGACGCGCTGCGCATCCAGGCCCAGCAGGGCAAGACGCGTACGCAGTTCACCCGCATCGGCCGCGGGATTCGCAGCGCGCACGGCATCGAGAATGCTCTGTTCACCTGCAAGCCCCAGCAGTTGCTGGTCGAGCAGGGCCAGCGGCGCATGCCGCTGCACCTGACCGCTGCGCGCCGCCAGCTGCCCGGCCAGCACGCGCAGCAGCGTCGACTTGCCGCTGCCGTTGTCGCCCACGACGGCGATGCGCTGGCCGCGCCGGATCTCCAGCTGCAGCGCCGCGTCGCAGCCATGCGGCAGCACCAGATCGTGCGCCTGCAGCAGGCGGGCCTGGCCACGCTCGCCTTCGCCACTGAACAACGCCAGTTCTGGCGTCACGTGTACTGCCGCAGCGGCGGCGCGCACCTGCGCTGCGCTGGCCTGCAGGCGATCACTCTGGATCTGCTGCGCACGGCCGTGGCTGGCTTCGGCGCGCTGCTTCTGCCGACCGAGCAGGATCGGTGCCTGGTTGGCCTCGCGCGCTTCGCGGTTGCCACGTGCCTGCCGCTGCTGCTGGCGCTCGTTCTGTTCCCGCGCGCTGCGTTGCTGCTGCCGGTGCTGGGCACGGGCATGCTCCAGCTGCGCGGCGGCGGCCTCGCGTTCGGCGGCGCGTGTGTCGGCATAGTGCTGCCACGGTCCGCCGTAACGATGCAGGCCGTGCGCGTCCAGTTCGACGATCTGCGCCATCTGCGCGAGCAGGCCACGGTCGTGGCTGATGGCCAGCAGGCCGCCCTGCCACTGCTGCAGCTGTGCGTACAGCTGGTGGCGATGCCGGGCGTCGAGATGATTGCTTGGCTCGTCGAGGATCAGCCAGTCCGCGCCGCTGGCCCACGCGCCGGACAGCGCCACCTGCATCGCCTGGCCGCCACTGAGCCGGGACGCGGGCTGCGCCGGATCAAGGTCGGTCGGCAACTGCATCGCCTGCCACTGCTGCTGCAGGCGTTCGCGCAGGTCCCAGTGGTCGCCCACGCAGGCGAAATCGGCTTCATCGATGCTGCCTGCTTCGATGCGCGCCAGTGCCGCCAGCTCGGCGCCGACGCCGGCCAGTTCACCCACCGTGCCACGTGGCGGATAGCCCGGCGTAGGCAACAGGAACACCTGGCCACTGCGGTGCACGCGGCCATCGTCGGGCGACAGCTGGCCGGCGAGCAGGCGCGCGAGCACGCTCTTGCCGGCGCCATTGGCGCCGACCAGCCCGGTGGCCACCGGTTCAAAGGAAAAGGACAGATCGGAAAACAACGGTCGGCCATCGGCCAACCGATACGACACGCGATCGAGCGTGAGGGAATGCGAAGTCATGCGACCTCCATGGATGCCTGGTTCTCCCCTGCGCGCAGGGGCGGGAAGAGTCGGGCCGTCTAGTGCGAAGACGGCGGCATCACTGGCGCATTGGTCGCGAGCCTCGGTGGGGAATGAGCGGGCAGTATAGCGCCGCGAGCTGAATGGTCGCGGCCGTGGCGCTGGGTTACGGCACCGTATCCAGCCGGGCGCCGACAAATTCGATGAACACCCGCAGCTTCGGCAGCACGTGGCGGCCGGAGGGCCACAGCAGGTGGAAGATGCCGCAGGAATGCACGTGCTCTTCCAGCACGGTGACCAGCCGGCCATCGGCCAGTGCATCGCGCACCGAATGCACCGGCACGAACGCCAGGCCTCCGTCGCGCAGCGCCAGTGCCACCCGCGCTTCGATGGTGTTGGCGACCAGGTGCACCGGCAGATCCTGTGCTGTTTCGCCTTCGGGCCAGAGGATCGGCCATGGCTCGAGCTTGCCGGTGCTGGGGAAGCGGTAGTGCAGCAGGCGGTGCTGCAGCAGGTCGGCCGGCGTGCGTGGAACGCCATGCCGTTGCAGGTACGCCGGCGATGCAACCACGCGGCGTGGGAACACCCCGAGGCGGCGTGCGGTGAGGCGTGAATCGCTGGGCTCGCCAACGCGCAGCACGGCGTCGAAGCCTTCCTCGATGACATCGACCAGGCGATCGCAGAAATCCAGCTCCAGCCGGATGTCCGGGTAGGCCGCCATGAACTCGGCCATCAGCGGCAGGGTCAGGTCGCCCACCAGCGGCAGGCTGATGCGCAGGGTGCCGCTGGGGGTTGCATGTTGCTGGGCCAGTTCGGTGCGTGCGGCATCGCGTTCGTCGAGGATGCGGCGGCAGCGTGCCAGGAACAGCTGGCCCTCGGCCGTGAGGGTGATGCTGCGCGTGCTGCGGTGGAACAGGCGCACGCCGAGTGCGTGTTCAAGCCGGGCCACGCACTTGCCGGCGGCCGAGGCGGAGATGCCCTGCACGCGGCCGGTGTCGACGAAGCTGCGGGTGTCTGCGGCGTGGACGAAGGTCTGCAGGTTGGCCAGGTTGTCGAGGACGGACATGGGGAAGGTCGCTGCGAAAGTGGGCAGGGTAGGGCGCGGCAGTCCGGCCCGCTTACGTGGCCCGCGCAACACTGCGGTGCGCGGGCCTGGAGGGTCGCTGCGGCCCAGTGGTTCCGGGCATCATGCCGATTGCGGACCTTGCGGTCCATGATGCACGGAGCCCCGCCCCGCTTTTTGCCGGTGCCGGAGCTGCCTACCGTGGCGGGCCTCTCTCCACGGATCACCCCGATGACACTCGCCCTTCCTGTTGATACCGCACCGGCTCTGCCCGCGGTGAGCGCACTGCTACAGACCGTGCATCCGCAGCGCCTGGTCGGTGCGGTGGTACTGGTGCGCGAGCACGGCGTGCTGCGCCACGCCAGCGCCAGTGGCCTGGCCGACCGTGAATCGAACACGCCGATGCGCCGCGACCACCTGTTCCGGCTGGCCTCGGTGAGCAAACCGCTGCTGACCACGGTGATCCTGCGCCTGGTAGCCGAGGGGGTGCTGGACCTGGACGCGCCGGTGCAGCGCTGGTTGCCGGCGTTCCGCCCGGCACTGGCCGATGGCAGCCGCCCGCCGATCAACCTGCGCCAGCTGCTCAGCCACAGCAGTGGGCTGGGCTACCGCTTCCTGGAAGCCGATGCCCAGGGGACTTATGCGCAGGCGGGTGTGAGCGATGGCATGGACGCGAACCCGGTGACGCTGCAGCAGAACGTGCAGCGTATCGCGCAGGCACCGCTGTTGTTCGCGCCGGGCAGCCAGTGGCTGTACTCGCTGGGCGTGGATGTGGCGGGCGCCGTGGCTGAAGCGGCCACCGGCGAAAGGTTGCAGGTGTTGTTCGACCGGTTGTTGGCGCAGCCGCTGGGCCTGCGCGACACCGCGTTCGCCACGGACGAGGGCGCTCGTCTGGCCACGCCGTATGTCAGTGACACGCCGCAGCCGCATCGGTTGCGGGAGGGCGAGGTGGTGCCTGCGTTCGAGGGATCGGTGGGCATCGAATACAGCGTGGCGCGGGCGACCGACTCACACCGCTATCCGTCGGCAGGCGCGGGGCTGGTGGGCAGTGCCGATGAGGTGATGGCCGTGCTGGAAGCGTTGCGCGATGTGCGCGCCTCGCAGCTGCTGCCGGACAGCTTGGTTGCACAGATGGGAACCCCGCAGGTCGGCGAGCTGGGACCGGTTGATCCGCCGGGTTGGGGCTTCGGCCTCGGCTTTGCGGTGCTGCGTGATGCAGCGGCCAGCGGTACACCGCAGACCGCAGGGACATGGCGTTGGGGCGGTGCTTACGGCCACAGCTGGTTCGTGGACCTGGCGCGTGGCCTGAGCGTGGTCACGCTGACCAACACGCTGTACGAAGGCATGCATGGCGCGTTTGTCGATGAACTGCGCGATGCGGTGTACGCCGATCTGGAGACGCTGCGATGAGCGGCCACGCAATTGATGCAGGGGCTCCGGCGGGTGAAGCAACGCGCTTGCCGTGGCGCGGGCTGCTGGCACTGGCCGGTGGTGGCTTCATCACCCTGCTGACCGAAACGCTGCCAGCGGGCGTGCTGCGGCCGATGGGCGAAAGTCTCGGCGTCAGCGATGCGGCCGCAGGGCAGCTGGTGAGCGTGTATGCACTGGGCTCGGTGCTGGCTGCGTTGCCGATGACCGCGCTGACCCAGCGCCTGCCACGTCGTCCGCTGCTGCTGGCGGCGATTGCCGGCTTCATGGTGGTCAACACCGTGACCGCGCTGAGCCACGACTACGTGCTGACCCTGGTGGCGCGCTTCCTGGCGGGTGTGGGCGCGGGCCTGCTGTGGTCGCTGGTGGCCGGCTATGCCGCGCGCATGGTGGTGCCGGAACTGCAGGGAAGGGCGATCGCGGTAGCGATGATCGGCTCGCCGCTGGCGCTGTCGTTGGGAGTGCCGGCCGGCACCTTGCTGGGCCAGCAGATCGGGTGGCGCTGGGCGTTCGCGTTGATGAGCGTGCTGGCGGTGTTGCTGCTCGGCTACGCCCGATGGGCGCTGCCCGCGTTGCCGGCGGCCGGTGCAGGCCGGCGCATGTCGCTGGGCTCGGTCTGGCGCATGCCCGGCATCCGCAGCACGCTGCTGGTGATGGTGCTGTACGTGCTGGCGCACAACGTGCTGTACACCTACATCGAGCCGTTGGCAGTGCAGGCCGGCGCCGGGGCGTGGCTGGACCGGCTGCTGCTGGCATTCGGCATCGCCGCGATCGTGGGTATCGCCATCGCCGGCTGGGGCGTGGACCGCCACCTGCGCGCGCTGGTGTGGGCCAGCGTGATCGGCTTCGTGATGGCGGTGGCTTCGCTGCTGCTGTGGCCAGGCGTGCCGGGCGTGCTGCTGTTGGTGACGATCCTATGGGGCGTCGCGTTCGGTGCGGTACCCACCCTGTTCCAGACCGCCCTGGCCCGCCGCGCCGGTGCCGCCGCCGACCTGGCGCAGTCGATGCTGGTGACCGGCTGGAACCTGGCCATCGCCGCCGGCGGCGTCGGCGGCGGCCTGATGCTGCAGGCCAGCGGCGCCCAGCACCTGGCCTGGCTGCCGTTGCTGCTGCTGGTGGTGTGCGGCCTGTGGGTCTGGGCGCGGCCGAAGGCCTGGACGTAGGCGTCGATCGAGGATGACGGGGTTGCCGGCCTGCGGCCGGCACTACCCCGGCCGATGCTCAACAGCGCGCGCGAGCGTAGCGACCCGGTGAGGCGCTGACGAAATGTGTCCGGCCAACCCACGAACAGCTTTATGCGACCCACCACGAGGGGCGGCGCCGTTCGCCGGCTACTCCCCCGCCTGCTCGCGCTCGAACGGCACGCTGCGCGGATTCTGCATGTGCTCCCGCGCCGCACCGTACTGCTGCTGGCGCTTGCGGTGGAAGGCGATGAACTCATCGCGCGGCAACGGCCGCGAGAACAGCCAGCCCTGGCCGAACTGCACGTGCTGGCTGTGCAGGTAGGCCAGCTGCGCTTCGGTTTCCACGCCTTCGGCCACCACCCACAGGCCCAGCTCGCGGGCCATGCCGATGATGTGCGGCGTGACCGGGCTGGTCGCGCTTTCGGTGCCGATCGCATCGACGAAGGACTTGTCGATCTTCAGTGCATCCAGCGGCAGCTGCTGCAGGTACTGCAGGCTGGAATAGCCGACGCCGAAATCATCGATGGCCACGCTGTGGCCCGCGCGCCGCGCCGCGGCCAGCATGGTGCGGGCACGGTCGATGTCGAGGAAGCCATGCTCGGTGGCCTCCAGCCAGATCTGCTGCGGCAGGATGCCGCTGCCGGCCATGCGCTGGGAGATCACCTTCAGCGCACGTCCGCTGCTGATGTCCTCGGCGGCCAGGTTGATCGCGATGTGTGCAGTGCGATCCTCGGCCAGCAGCTCGCGCATGTCGGCAACCACGTTCTCGATCACCAGATCGGTGATGGCCGCAATCATCCCGGCTTCTTCGGCCAGGGGAATGAACAGGTCTGGACGCACCTGGGTACCGTCGGGGCGTTGCCAGCGCACCAGCGCTTCGGCGCCAACGCAGATGCCGGTATCCAGTTCGATGATGGGCTGGTAGTGCAGGTAGAGTTCGCGGCGACGGATGGCGATGCCCAGTTCGCCACGCATCGACAGCCGGCGTCGTGACAGCCAGATCACCAGGCCGGCACCGGCGGCGGCCATCAGCAGACCCAAGGGCACGAACAGCCACGCCTGCTGCCGGAAGGTGGCGGCCAGCGCGGTGCGGGGCGCTGTTGCGATCGCCAGCCATTCACCGCTGCGCGCGCTGGCATACAGGGTGTCGCGGTCAAGGCCATCCCCAGGTTCGCGCAGCAGCTGCTGCAGCAGGTCAGGGTCCATGCCATCCTGCTGGGTCAGCAACCGTCCATCCGGACTTGCCAGGGCCAGCCGCACGTCCGGATCGACGATGACGTCGACGAAGCGCCGAGGGTCGACCAGCACGTCGTAGGACCCGTACATCATGGACAGCATCGGCCGTCGGCCAGCCGCCTCGGGGCGCACGTTGACGGTGATGCCGGCGCCATCGCTGGTGACGTGGTCCGGCGTGGGCTGGTCCACATCCTGCTGGAACGGTCCCCACGACGTGCAGCGCAGCTTGCCGCCCTCGAAGTAGCCCATCTGGTCCGACGACGGCGTGGTCATCACCAGGGTCTGCATGCGCTGGATGTGTTCGGCCCCGCAGGGCGGCAGCACGGTGGCCTCGGCCGACTTCAATGCCGCCAGCGCTTCCTGATAGGACACTTCGGTACGGCGCAGGCTGCGCTCGGCGATGGCATGCAGCCGCTGCTGTTCGACACTTACGGCACGGTCCCAGGTGGCATAGACCATGACCGCGATCGGCACTGCAGCGGCCAGCACGGCCAGGACGGTGCCGCCGATGATGACCCGCAGTCGGCTCATGACCGGGGCTCCAGAGAGGTGTGCAGGGCTGGGCACATGGGCGGGGCCGGTCCTTGGGCGATGGCGGTATATGAACACGGCGCAGGGCTGGGCGGAATGGGACAAAGGCGGTAACGGGTCACATTGTGGTGAAAGTGACACGTGCTGACGGCCCTGGGCCGTCCGGCGCTGGCGTTGTGGCAGCGGGAGGACTACCGTCGAACGCTTCACCCGCCCCTTCCAGCGCCCATGACCGAGCCCGCCACGCCCCCCGAGCACCTGCGCCGCAGCCTGTCCAACCGCCACCTGCAACTGATCGCCATCGGCGGTGCCATCGGCACCGGCCTGTTCATGGGTTCGGGCAAGACCATCAGCCTGGCCGGCCCGTCCATCGTGTTCGTCTACCTGATCATCGGCGCGATGCTGTTCTTCGTGATGCGGGCGATGGGCGAGTTGCTGCTGTCCAACCTGCAGTACAAATCCTTCATCGATTTCTCCACCGATCTGCTCGGGCCGTGGGCCGGGTTCTTCTGCGGGTGGACGTACTGGTTCTGCTGGATCGTCACCGCCATCGCCGACGTGATCGCCATCGCCGCCTATGCGCAGTTCTGGTTCCCGGGACTGGAAGCGTGGAAGCCGGCGCTGGCCTGCGTGATGCTGCTGTTGTCGTTGAACCTGGTGACGGTGAAGCTGTTCGGCGAAATGGAGTTCTGGTTCGCGTTGATCAAGATCGTGGCGATCTGCGCGTTGATCATCACCGGTGCTGGACTGGTGGCCTGGGGCTTCACTTCGCCCAGCGGCCACACCGCATCGCTGTCGAACCTGTGGAATGACGGCGGCATGTTCCCGATGGGCCTGGTGGGTTTCTTCGCCGGTTTCCAGATCGCGGTGTTCGCCTTCGTCGGCATCGAACTGGTGGGCACCACCGCTGCGGAAACGGCTGACCCCGAGCGCAACCTGCCCAAGGCGATCAACTCGATCCCCGTGCGCATCATCATCTTCTACGTGCTGGCGCTGATCGCGATCATGGCGGTCACCCCGTGGCGCCAGGTGGTGCCGGACAAGAGCCCGTTCGTGCAGCTGTTCGTGCTGGCCGGCATTCCCGCCGCCGCCAGCCTGATCAACTTCGTGGTGCTGACCTCGGCCACGTCCTCGGCCAACAGCGGCATCTTCTCCACCAGCCGCATGCTGTATGGCCTGGCCGAAGAAGGCCACGCGCCACGTGGCCTGTCCAAGCTCTCGCGCGCTGCAGTGCCGGCACGGGGCCTGCTGTTTTCCTGCCTGTGCCTGCTGGGCGGCACCCTGCTGATCTACCTGATCCCCAACCTGGTGACCGCCTTCACCTTGGTGACGACCCTGGCGACGGTGTTGTTCATCTTCGTCTGGTCGCTGATCCTGGTGGCCTACATGGTCTACCGCCGCCGCTACCCCGAGCGCCACGCGGCCTCGATCTTCAAGATGCCCGGTGGCGTGGCGATGTGCTGGGCCTGTCTGGTCTTCTTTGCTGCGGTACTGGTGCTGCTGAGCCTGCAGGCCGACACCCGCCAGGCGCTGATCGCCAGCCCAGCGTGGTTCGTGCTGCTGGGCGCCGGTTATTGGCTGCGGCGGAAGATGGCGCAGTAGTCAGCAAGACCCTCGCCAACAGATCAACGGCCTCGGTGAGTCCCATCCACGCATGGCGTGGATCTACGTGTCGACCAAGGTCGACACCCACCAACAGCCGCGTGGTCGACATCCTTCAGCCGCCGCGGGAGATGGCGCAGTAGTCAGTAACCCTCGCCAACAGATCCAACGGCCCCGGTGAGTCCCATCCACGCATGGCGTGGACCTACACGTGTCGACCAAGGTCGACACCCACCAACAGCCGCGTGGTCGACACCCACCAACAGCAGCACAGAACACCGTTCCCAGATCGCGGAAATCTGTCGAAGGCGGGTGGGTCTGGTTGCGGGGGCGTGAGCCGCATGGATGCGGCGACCGAGCTTACAGGGACGTACTTGCAGCGCCCCCGCAACCGGACCCACCCCGCCTACCTTCAGGAAGCCAGCTTCGGCTGTTGCTGCGGCCGTTGCGTCTGCGGGTGCCGGGCGCCGCCCGGCCGAACCCCCATTCACTCAGTGTTAGCGGCCGCAGCCGGATCATCCCGCCGCCATGTCCCTCCGTCCCGCCCTCGTCGCGCTGTTGCTGCTGTCTGGCCTGTGGCCGGGGCTGGCGACAGCGCGCACGGTCTACCGCTGCGTGCAGGGCAACACGGTCAGCCTGGCCACCGCACCGGAGCCCGGCTCGCGCTGCACGCCGAAGGAGATCAACGACAGTGCCGTGCAGACTCCCAACCTGTGGGGCAACATGGGCGTGTTCAGTGGCGTGCTGTACGAGCGCGAGCAGGACGGCAAGCTTGTCTACTCCACCCGCAACCTGCCCGGCTCGCGGGTGTTCCTGAAGTTCACCGTGGCCACACCGCCGGGCGAACCGGCGCATGAAGGCCTGGGCAAGGTCGGCAAGCCCCAGCTGGCCCAGCACGCAAAACAGTTCAAGGCGGCGGCCAAGGCCACCGGCGTGGACGATGCCTGGTTGCGGGCGATCGCCCACGCCGAGAGCAATTTCGACGCGCTGGCGGTGTCCAGCAAGGGCGCGCAGGGGGTGATGCAGCTGATGCCGGATACCGCGCTGGAATATGGCGTGCGCGATCCGTTCTCGCCGCAGCAGTCCATCGACGGCGGCGCCCGCTATATGCGCGCGCTGCTGCGTCGCTACAACGGCGACCGCCCGCTGGCAGCGGCGGCCTACAACGCCGGCATCGGTGCGGTGGCGCGCTACAAGGGCGTGCCACCGTATGCAGAAACCCTGGCCTATGTGGACAAGGTGATGGCCCTGTATACGCGCTACCGCGAAGCGATGGGCATCCGTATCGAAGTGCCGGCGAAATGACCGGCGATCAGCGCGATGTGGAAATGCTGTAGAGAGGGTAGCGCTCAATCCGGCCGACGCGGTTGATCGCGGCACGCACATCGGCACGCTGTTTCAGTTCGCGCCAGCGTTCGTCGGCCACCCGCTCCGCAGGCAGCGAGGGATACACGCGCATGTCCTGCAGGCTGAGCAGTGCGTCGGTGCGATCCTCTGCGGATTCCAGTTGGCTTATCAGCGCGGCTGCGGCGGCCTCCATGTCGCCTTCTTCAATCAGCAGCTCCATATGGATCTGGGGTGCGTCCTTGCGGTGGCTGACGATTTCCGCGCGCGCGGCCGCCGCTGCCGCCGGATCGTTGTTCTCGCGCGCATGCACGAAGGTCAGGTAGGCGCGCGCCGCCAGCCCGAAGGGCGACAGCCCGTCCATGCCGGCAAGCAGGGTGTCGCTCTCGCGTTCGTGGCCAGTGGCAGACAGCATGAAGGCCAGGTTCATGCGGTGCTCGGCCGCGTCCGGGCCAAGGGCACCGACCGCATCGGTCAGTCGTGCGGCCGCCACCGAGTCGTCGATGCGATCCAGCCGGCGCAGTGCCAGCGTGCGGTAGTCCAGCAGCCACGCCAGCCACGTTGCCTCCTCACCCGCAGGACGCTGGCCGGCACTGACCATCCGCGCCATGTCATCGGTGAACTGCACGATCTGCTCGTTCTCGCCCACCATCAGCTGGATGAAGCCGAACGCAGCCAGCTTGGCATTCAAGCGGCGGTCGAGCAGGCCCGACACGCGCAGGTCATCCAGCTTGCGCTGTGCCACCTGCTGCGGATCGAACCGCGGATCGCGGCGATCGACGTAGCGGTCGAAGCGCTTGTCGCTGCGCAATGCGATCACCTCCAACGGTGTATCGATGCGGGCAATCGTGGCAGCTGCCTCTGCGCTGTGGCCGTGCTCGACCTGCAATGTCGCCAGCACCAGCCATAGGCCGGTGGGTTCAACGCCATCCCCCGTCCACTGGTTGTCGAACAGGCTCTTCAGCAGGGCCATGCGTTGAGCCGGCTGCGCACGCAGCGTGTACTGCAGGTAGCTGACGGTCTGCGTATCAACCTGCACGGGGGCATCTGCATGGGTGGCCGCTTGCAGCAGGTGGAGGGTTGCGGCGGCGGTATTGTCCTCGGCCAGTTCCACCGATACCAGGGTGGCCAGCGTGGCCGGGTCGTTCGGCAGCGCGGTCAGTGCCTGCTGCAGGTAGCGGCGGGCAACGCCGGGGGCATCCTGCATCAACGCGGTGGCACCGGCGATCTGCGCGCTGCGCCCACGCACGGCGGGTTCGAGACGGGCGAACAACGGATCGTCCATCAGCCGTTCGAACGCGATCATGGCACCCAGCATGTTGCCGCTACCGGCCATCATCAACGCCGACTCCCACCGTTGCTGGTAGGCGGAAAATGGGGTATCCGCAATCTCCTGCGCTGGCGCCTCGGGATGGGGCTCGACGGCGTGTGCAGATGCTGCCGCCAGCACGGCGAGCAGCAGCGCGGCGAGAGGCAGGGTAGGTCGGGACATGGCGGCATCCATCCTTGGAAAGTGCGTTGATTTGAATGCGAAGTGCGTTGATTTGAACCCGCAAAGGGCTGCCACCACAAGCACCCCCGCATTTGCAGCGGCGCGGCCTTGGCAGCCGGGAGTGCAGCGACTATCGTCTGACCCTCTTCACGGTCTGGCAGGCGAACAGGAACGATGGCACGGCGGCATTGGATGGCGGCAGGCGTAGTGGTAGCAACAGCGGTGGCCCTGGCGGCAACCTGGTGGGAATTCCCCGCCTCCGGCCCGCAGGTGCCGGCTGGCCCTGTACCGACGCCGCTGGGCTGGACCGCACAGATCGAGCTGCTGGCCGGCGACGGTCATCCGGGTGATCGCGATGGCGCCTCGGCGCAGGCACGCTTTGCCGACCCCTACGCGCTGCTGGCCAGTGCCGATGGCAGCGTCTACTTCACCGATGCCGGTGACAACAACCGCATCCGCCGCCGCTTGGCCGATGGCCGTATTGAAACGGTAGCCGGGCAGGGCGAGGGTCGTGTTGATGGGCCTGCCCTGCAGGCAAGTTTCAACACGCCTTCGGGTATTGCCGCCGATGCGCAGGGCAACCTGTACGTGGCCGACACCGGCAATCATGCGATCCGGCGCGTCAGTACCGATGGACAGGTGACGACGCTGGCCGGTGGCCAGCAAGGCTTCGCCGATGGTCCTGCCGCGCAGGCGCGCTTCGATGGGCCGATGGGCATCGCCGTGGATGCGCAGGGACAGGTCTATGTGGCTGATACCTGGAATGACCGCATCCGGGTGATCGGTACCGATGGCAACGTGCGTACGTTGGCCGGCGGCGACCGCCCGGGCTTCGCCGATGCGCTTGGCGCTGACGCTCGTTTCGATACGCCGGTGGCGCTGGCCTTCGATGCGCACGGCGCACTGCTGGTGGCCGATCTGTTCAACAACGCAGTGCGTCGCGTCGGCGCCGATGGCATGGTCAGCACCGTCGTTGGCCGCGGGGAGGTCATCAATGGCCCGCTATCACTGGCCACCACGCATGACGGCGTGCTGTACGTGGGTGACCTGGATGGACGCATCGTGCAGGTGACCCCGCAGGGGCATCAGCTGGCACTGCTGGGCAATGACCGCCTGCCACGCCTGGCGCGCCCCAGCGGTCTGGCGGTGGAGGCCGACGGCACCCTGCTGGTGGCCGATTCCGCGGCGTATCGCCTGCATCGCCTGCGCCCGTTACCGGTGGGTGAGCTGCCCGCACCGGCGCTGGTGGGCCCGGCCTCGGATGCGGCGCTGCCGGACAGTGGCGGACGCTGGCCACTGGCACCGCAGGATGGCTGGCACGAAGTGGTGGGCACGCTCGGCGAGGTGCGCGGCACCTTCCAGGGTGAGAGCCGCCACCACCTGCACGGCGGTTTCGATGTGCGCGGCGATGTCGGCCAGACGGTACTGGCGATCGCCGAGGGCAAGATCAGCAGCCCGATTGCCGCCTGGAGCCTCGGTGGGCAGGCTGAGGGCCTGGCCGTGGACCGGTTGAAATACATCCACATGCGCGTCGGTCGCACGCCACGCGGCGAACCGTTCGACGCGCGCTGGCAGCCGCTGTACGCCGAGGACGGCACGCTGGAGCGCATCCGCGTGCGCCGTGGTACACGCATCCACGTCGGCGACCGCCTGGGCAGCATCAACAACCAGGCGCACGTGCACCTGGCCGTGGGCAATGGCGGTTTCGAGACCAATGCGGTGGCGCTGGGGTTCAAGGGCTATGCCGACCACTTCGCGCCGCGCATCACCGATGTGGCGCTGCTGGACGACAACGACCAGCCACTGGCCGCCGGCAGCGATGGCGTGGTGATGCTGGCCCGGCAGGGACGCGGCGTGCAGATCGTGGTGGAAGCCTGGGACCAGGTGGACAACAACCTGCCACGTCGCCGGCTGGGGCCGTACCAGGTGGGCTACCAGATCCTCGATGCCGCTGGTCAGCCGCTGCAGGGCTACGAGCAGCCGCGCTGGAACATCGTCTTCAACCGCATGCCGCCGCAGAAGCAGGCGGTGAAAGTGGCTTACGCACCCGACAGCGGCATCACCGTGCATGGCAGCGCGGTCACCCGCTTCCGTTATCTGGTGACCAACACCGTGCGCGATGGGCTGATGGAAACCGGGCGCTGGCAGCCGGCGGCGTTGCCGCCGGGCGAGTACATCGTGCGTGCCAGTGCACGCGACTACAGCGGCAACGAAGGCGTGGGCCCGCGCGACATCAGGGTACGGCTGCTGCCCTAGCCGCGGCCGGGGCGCCGCAGCGTTCGCGCTCGGCGTCCATGTCTTCCAGCGGCCGCACCTCGATGCTGCCGAAGCGGGCCCACGGGAAGCCCTGGGCGATACGCATGGCCTCATCGCGGTCACGGGCGACGATCAGGTTGAAGCCGGCCAGCAGTTCGCGGGTTTCGGCGAAGGGGCCATCGAGTACCCGGCTGTGGCCATCGCGCACGCGCAGGGTCTGCGCCGATTCGATCGGCTGCAGTTTCTGCGCGGCCAGCAACGTGCCTTCGGCCTGCAGTTTGTCGGCATGGGCGAGACAGTTGCGCATCAAGGTATTGAAGTCATCGATGGGCAGTGTGCGCAGCAGTGACGGGTCGATGTAGATCAGAAGCAGGTACTGCTGCATGGCGGAGTCCTGGCGGGGGCGGGGGGACCATGATCGCGCAGGTTTGCGCGGGGGCATGCTGCACTGCGAAAGGCAGAGCGGGAAGCGCGCCTTCGGCGCGGATCGGCGAACGGCGGGGCCCCTCCGTGGTGGGGTTGGTCGTGAAGAGCTGCATCTCTGCGGGTTGGCCGGGCGGGTGGGTTGCGCAGGGGACGCCGTGAATACGTCCTTGTAGGCTCGGGCGCGCCATCCATGGCGCTTACGCCCCTGCGCAACCCACCCGCCCGGCCCCCGACAGGTTCCTGTGGCGCCAGCCACGAAAGACGAACAAAAGATCAAGATCAAACGCCGATCGCTTCGCTCTCAGGCGTCTGATTGCAGGCCTTTCCCTGGTTGCCGGCCAGCGGCCGGTAACCAAGGAGCATCCACGCATGGCGTGGATCTACCGCAGATCGCGGGAAACTGTCGAAGGCGGGGTGGGTCCGGTTGCGGGGGCGTGAGCTGCATGGATGCGGCGACCGAGCCTCCATGGACGGATTCACGGCGTCCCCCGCAACCGGACCCACCCTGCCATCCCACGGGAACCCCGCTTTTGCTTTGGCAGTTGCTGTTGCTGTTGCTGTTGCTGTTGCCCTGGCCTCGGCGGGTGCCGGGCGCCGCCCGGCCGAAGCCTATCCCCGCTTCCGGTACAATGTCGGGCCCGTTTCCCAACTACGGTTCCCCGGACATGATGGTCCTCGAGGGCGCGCCCGCCCTGTCGCCGTTCCGCCGCGAACGTCTTGAATCCCGCCTGCAGTCCATCGCTCCCTCCCTGCGCATCAGTGGTGCCTGGCACGTCTACTTCGTGCAGGCCGAGGGCACTGCCGCCCCCGACGTCGATACCCTGTGCCGCATCCTGGAAGCCCGCCCGCAGTCCGAGGCGGTTGCTGACGGTGCGGTCAGCCGCATCGTGGTGCCGCGCCTGGGCACGCTGTCGCCGTGGTCGAGCAAGGCCAGCGAGCTGGTCCGCGGTGCTGGCCAGCCGGTGAACCGGGTCGAACGCGGCCTGCGCATCGACGTGCAGGGCTGGCCGACAGACGCTGCCGCCCAGCAGGCACTGGTCAAGGTGCTGCACGACCCGATGACGCAGTCGGTGCTGGAGAGCGTCGATCAGGGCCAGTCGCTGTTCTCGACCCCGGCCCGTGGCGAACTGGAGCGCGTGCCGGTGGACCAGTTGGAGGCTGCCAACCAGCGCCTCGGCCTGGCCATGGCGCAGGACGAGATCGACTACCTGCGCGAGCGCTTCACCGCGCTGGGCCGGTCGCCGTCGGACGTGGAACTGATGATGTTCGCGCAGGCCAATTCCGAGCACTGCCGGCACAAGATCTTCAACGCCAGCTGGACCATCGACGGCCAGGAGCAGGACCGCTCGCTGTTCCGGATGATCAAGAACACCCACCAGCAGACCCCGCAGCACACGCTCAGTGCGTACAGCGACAACGCAGCGGTGATCGAAGGCCATCCGGCCTCGCGCTATCGCCCGGACCCGGCCAGCGGCGAGTACCGCCGCGAACCGCAGGTGCCCAGCGCGTTCCAGATCAAGGTGGAAACGCACAATCACCCGACCGCGATCGCGCCGTTCCCGGGCGCGTCGACCGGCGCCGGTGGTGAAATCCGCGACGAAGGTGCGACCGGTCGTGGCGGCAAGCCGAAGGCCGGCCTGAGCGGATTCTCGGTCTCGCACCTGCGCATTCCCGAGCTGCCGCAGCCGTGGGAAGCGCCGCGTGCGCTGAACCCGCGCATGGCCCCGGCGCTGGAGATCATGACCGACGGCCCGCTGGGCGGCGCCGCGTTCAACAACGAATTCGGCCGCCCGGCGCTGCTCGGCTACTTCCGCAGCTTCGAACTGCCGGAAGGCGCCGACCTGGTGCGCGCCTACGACAAGCCGATCATGCTGGCCGGTGGCCTGGGCGCCATCGATCGCGTGCAGGTCGACAAGATCCTGCTGCAGGACGGCGATGCCGTGATCGTGCTCGGCGGCCCGGCGATGCTGATCGGCCTCGGCGGCGGTGCCGCCAGTTCGGTCGCTTCCGGTGAGAGCGCCGAGGACCTGGACTTCGCCAGCGTGCAGCGCGACAACCCGGAAATGGAGCGTCGCTGCCAGGAGGTCATCGACCGCTGCGTGGCGATGGGCGCCGGCAATCCGATCAAGTTCTTCCATGACGTCGGTGCCGGTGGCCTGTCCAACGCCATTCCCGAACTGCTGCACGATTCCGGCGTGGGCGGCATCATCGACCTGGGCAAGGTACCCACCGACGATCCGTCGCTGTCGCCGATGCAGCTGTGGTGCAACGAGTCGCAGGAGCGCTACGTGCTCGGCGTGGCGCAGGAGCGCCTGGCCGAATTCGCCGCGCTGTGCGCGCGCGAGCGCTGCCCGTTCGCTGCGGTCGGTGTCGCCACCGCAGCCGAACACCTGGTGGTGGCCTATGGCGCCGTGCCGGGCAACATTCCGGCCGACGCGCCGATCGACCTGCCGATGGACGTGCTGTTCGGCAAGCCGCCGAAGATGCACCGCGATACCGCGCACCCGCCGGCACCGCGCTGGCCGGCGCTGAAGACCGGGGGCCTGGATCTGCAGGAAGCCGGTCTGCGCGTGCTCGCACACCCGACCGTGGCCTCCAAGAACTTCCTGGTCACCATCGGCGACCGCAGCGTGGGCGGCCTGACCGCGCGCGAGCAGATGGTCGGTCCGTGGCAGCTGCCGGTGGCCGACGTGGCGATCACCCTGGCCGATTTCGACGGCGTGGCCGGCGAGGCGATGGCACTGGGTGAACGCACGCCGCTGGCGCTGCTGGACGCGGCGGCCTCGGCCCGCATGGCCGTTGGCGAAGCACTGACCAACCTGTGCGCGGCCCCGGTCGATGCGCTGGATGAAATCAAGCTGTCGGCAAACTGGATGGCCGCTGCCGGCCACCCGGGCGAAGACGCGCTGCTGTACGACGCGGTGAAGGCGGTGGGCATGGAACTGTGCCCGCAGCTGGACATCAGCATCCCGGTGGGCAAGGACTCGCTGTCGATGCAGGCGCAGTGGCACGACCAGGGGCAGGCGCACAAGAGCGTGTCGCCGGTGTCGCTGGTGATCACCGCGTTCGCGCCGGTGGCCGATGCGCGCCAGCAGCTGACCCCGCTGCTGGACCGCGATATCGACAGCGAGCTGTGGTTGATCGGCCTCGGTGCCGGCAAGCAGCGCCTGGGCGGTTCGATCCTGGCCCAGGTGCACGCCGACCACGGCGACCTGCCGGCCTTCGCCGGTGCCGCCCCGGACCTGGACGATCCGCAGCGCCTGCGTGGCTTCTTCGAGCTGATCCGCGATGCACGCCAGGCCGGCCTGCTGCGCGCGTACCACGACCGCAGCGACGGTGGTGCGTTCGCCGCGCTGTGCGAAATGGCCTTCACCTCGCGCCTGGGCCTGGACATCACCCTCGATGCCTGGGGCGATGACCCGTTCCGCAGCCTGTTCAATGAAGAGCTGGGCGCCGTTGTGCAGATCGCCCGCGAAGACCGCGCCGCGTTCGCCGACCTGGTCGAGCGCCATGCGCTGACCGAGTGCGCGCAGCGCATCGCCAGGCCCACCACCGCGCCGGTGGTGCGGGTGTCGCTGGGCGGTGAATCGCTGGCCGAATGGCGCTGGGAGGCGTTGTTCGATGCGTGGTGGTCGGTCACCCACGCCATGCAGAAGCGTCGCGACAATCCGGCCAACGCCGATGCCGAGCGCGAGGTCGCCCGTGCCTTCACCGCGCCGGGCCTGAAGCCGAAGTTGAGCTTCGACCTCAACGAGGATGTCGCCGCGCCGTTCGTGCAGACCGGGGCGCGTCCGCGCGTTGCGATCCTGCGCGAACAGGGCGTCAACGGCCAGATTGAAATGGCCAACGCCTTCGAACGTGCCGGCTTCCGCGCGTTCGACGTGCACATGAGCGACCTCATCGAAGGCCGCGTGGCGCTGCAGGACTTCACCGGCCTGGTTGCCTGCGGCGGCTTCAGCTACGGCGATGTGCTCGGTGCTGGCCGCGGCTGGGCGACCTCGATCCTCGAACGTACCGCGCTGCGTGATGCCTTCGCCGCGTTCTTCGCGCGCGAGGACAGCTTCGCCCTGGGCGTGTGCAACGGTTGCCAGATGATGAGCCAGCTTAAGGACATCATCCCCGGTGCCGAGCACTGGCCGCAGTTCCGCCGCAACGCCAGCGAGCAGTTCGAAGCCCGCACCGCGCTGCTGGAAGTGGTGGAGTCGCCGTCGATCCTGCTGCGTGGCATGGCCGGGTCGCGTTTGCCGGTGGCGGTGGCGCATGGCGAAGGCCAGGCAGTGTTCGACAATGCCGTCGACCAGGCCACGGCCCGTGTCGCACTGCGCTACATCGATGGCAACGGCAACGTCGCCAGCCAGTACCCGCTGAACCCGAACGGCTCGCCCGACGGCATCACCGGCCTGACCAGCACCGACGGCCGGGTGACCATCATGATGCCGCACCCGGAGCGCACCCCGCGCGCGCTCAACCTGAGCTGGGCCCCGTCCGAGTGGCAGGGCGATTCACCGTGGATGCGCATGTTCCGCAACGCACGGGTATGGTGCGGTTGATCGCGCGCGCATTGCGCAGCTGACGATGCCATCGCGTATGGAGAACCCGCCGGGAAACCGGCGGGTTTTTCTTTGTCCATACGGAAACTCCTGAACTGGCCGTCAGTTACATGCGTTTTCATAAGTGAGGATTTCCTCACGTACGCCTAACAAAATGCGTACATAAACAAGTGAAACAGTGAACTGCTTCACGGCAATGGGTTTTGCTGCGTCAAACTCTTGACGATCCGCAAAGATGCCGTTAACACTTGACCCCCGTTTCAAATCTGTTCATCCCGCAGTAACCGCACGGCGCATGCGCTCGGTTTTCTGTCCCTGCGCGCCGTTCGGCAATACCCGCAGTAAATCACGCGAATAAACGCCCCCAGGGGACGTTGGGCCACGAAGGCTCGGCGGTGGCGTTGCTTTGCCCAAAACCAGTCCAATCAGGAGCCGTACCGATGAATCGGATTTATCGCAAGGTCTGGAACAAAGCATTGGGTCAGTTGGTGGTGGCCTCGGAACTGGCCTCTTCCAGCTCATCAGGCGGGGTCGTCGACCAGCGCCGCGGTGCGACCGATGCCGCGCCGGCACGACTGGCTGCAGCGCTGGCCTTGGCAATGGGACTGGGCATGACCGGCATCGCTGCGGCGCAGTCGGTTGAGATTGGGGGCAGCGCGAACTGCGTGGTGCTCAACAGCAAGGTGCTGGACAAGTGCGCGGTCGATGGCAGCGCCAGCGCCAAGGGCAGCAACGCGGTGGCAATTGGTGCGGGTACCAGCGCCACCGGCGCCAACAGCGTGGCGCTGGGCGCCGGTTCCAAGGCAGCGCGCGCCAACACCGTTTCTGTCGGTGATGCCGGCAAGGAACGGCAGGTGACCAATGTCGCCGCCGGTACCGCCGCCACCGATGCGGTGAACAAGGCACAGCTGGATGCACAGGCGCGCGCCACGCAGGCCGCGCTTGCGCAGGCGGCGGCCGAGGGCAGCCGCTACTTCAAGGCCGATGGCGCTGGCGATGACAGCGACGCGGCAAAGATCGAAGGCCAGGGCGCCATCGCGGTCGGTAGTGGCAGCCAGTCGCTGGCCAACGCCACCACCGCGGTCGGCACCCAGGCCATTGCCGCAGGACTTGGTGCCAGTGCTTTCGGCCAGAACGCGCTCGCCTTTGGTGATGCCAGCGTGGTGGTCGGGCAGAGTGCGGCCGCCTTCGGTCTTGGCGATACGGCGGTAGGCGCAAGTGCCGTGGCCGCCAGCGAGAACGGCGCAGCCACCGCACTGGGTGCACTGTCCGAAGCCAGCGCCGATGGCGCCACGGCGGTGGGTGCAGGCGCGGTGGCGATGGGCCCCGGCAGCACCTCGCTGGGCCGCGGTGCGACTGCCGTCAACGAAGCCTCCATTGCCGTCGGTGCGTTCAGCACGGCGGTGGGCGAATACAGCACCGCGCTGGGTTCCAATTCGGCGGCCGTGGCCACCGGCAGCGTGGCGCTGGGCGCCGGCTCGCTGGCCGACCGCGTCGATACCGTGTCGGTGGGTGCGGTCGACTACGGCCTGACCCGGCAGATCACCAGCGTTGCCGCCGGTACCGAAGACACCGATGCGGTCAACGTCGCTCAATTGAAGGACGTGGCAGCGGTAGCCGATACCACCGCCAAGCGATTCCAGGCTACCGGCAGCAGCAACAGCGATGCCGGTGCGTTGGCCGAGGGAGATGACGCGCTCGCCGCTGGCGAAGCCGCCAATGCGATCGGCAACGGCACGACCGCCGTCGGTGCAGGTGCGACCGCCGTCGCGCAGAACGCCACCGCGGTCGGCAACAACGCGCTTGCGTCTGGCCAGAACAGCGCGGCCTTCGGCAACAACGCGCAGGCAGTCGGCCCGGGCAGCGTCGCTGTGGGCGGTGCTGCAGTGGATGCCGATGGCAATCCGCTGATCACCAGTGGTGGCGTGCCGGTAGAGACCGGCGCCACCAGTGCCGGGGTCGGTGGTACCGCCGTCGGCGCCAGCGCCGATGCCGGTGGTTTTGCAGCGTCGGCGTACGGCGTGGGAGCCTATGCGGCAGGTGCGCAGTCGTCGGCATTCGGTGCTGTCTCCAATGCCATCGGCGACTACTCCACCGCCGTCGGTACGCAGAGCAACGCCACCGGCACCAGCAGCGTGGCCATCGGTGGCCCGGCCGACCTGATCCCGGGCCTGGGCTTCTTCGTGCAGACCCAGGCCAGTGGCGAAGCGGCCACCGCCGTCGGCGCCGGTGCCATCGCCAGCGGCGACCAGGCCGTGGCCAATGGCAGCCTGACCGAGGCCTCCGGTGCCGAATCCGTCGCGGTGGGCTACTTTGCCTATGCACCGGGCGAGAACGCCAGCGCGCTGGGCGCGCAGACCTGGGCCAGCGGTGCGCAGAGCACGGCCGTCGGCTACTACGCCACCGCGCGTGGTGCCAACAGCGTTGCGCTGGGCGCCAATTCCGAAGCGGTGCGCGCCAACAGCGTGGCCGTGGGCAGTGCCGGCAACGAGCGGCAGATCACCAGCGTGGCGGCCGGCAGTGAAGCCACCGATGCAGTGAACAAGGCACAGCTGGACGCCGTGGCCAGCACCGCCGATACCACCGCGCGCTTCTTCCAGGCGCAGCCGGAAAGCGGCAGCGATGCCGGTGCCTACGCAGAAGGCGAGGGTGCGGTGGCGGCGGGTTCGGCCAGCAACGCCATCGGTGCTGGTGCGCTGGCACAGGGCGCAGGCGCTGCGGCCATCGGCGCCGACAGCGTGGCACTGGGTCGCAATACCTTCGCCGACGGTGACGGTGCGGTAGCCGTGGGTGGCCTCGGCCAGGCCTACGACGAATACAACCAGCCGCTGCTGGATGAGCAGGGCAACCCGGTGCAGATCGGCACCACCGCCTCGGCCGGTTCCACCGCCGTCGGCAATGCCGCGCAGGCCACCGGCGCCAGCAGCAGCGCCTTCGGTACTGCGGCGCAGGCCACCGGCGACAACAGCTTCGCGGCGGGCGGCAAGGCGCGCGCCACCGGCAGCTATGCCGTTGCCGTCGGCGACAGCGCCTTCGCCAAGGCCGATGACAGTACCGCCGTGGGTGGCTACAGCACCGCCAGCGAGGAAGGCGCCACGGCCTTCGGTGCCGGCGCATGGGCCACCGGCCGCAATGCCTCGGCATTTGGTCCGGCGGCATGGGCCAGCGCCAACGGCGCCACCTCCATCGGCTACAACAGCTGGGCCAACGGCACCAGTTCCACCGCCGTCGGCCGCGGCGCCTTCAGCTACGGCGACAACAGCGTTGCGCTGGGCTTCCAGGCACTGGGCAACAGCATCAACAGCATCGCCATCGGCACCAACACGGTGGCCGGCGGGGAAAGCGCGATCGCCCTGGGCGCGGGCAGCACGGCCAGTGGCAACAACGCAGTTGCACTGGGCGCCGGTTCGGTGGCCAGCCGTGATCGCAGCGTGTCAGTGGGCAGCGCGGGCAACGAACGGCAGATCACCAGTGTGGCGGCCGGTACCCAGGCCACCGATGCGGTGAACAAGTCGCAGCTCGACGCGGTTGCAGCCAGTGCCGCGACCACCAGCAAGTACTTCCAGGCCAGCGGCAGTGCCGACAGCGACGCCGGTGCCTACGTGGAAGGCGACAACGCGCTGGCCGCGGGTGAATCGGCCAATGCCATCGGCAACGGCGCAACCGCCCTCGGCAGCGGCGCCAATGCACTGGCCGGAAACGCACAGGCCATCGGCTTCAATGCCCTGGCCAGCGCGGCCAATGCCAGCGCCATCGGTGCCAACGCACAGGCGACCGGCGAATACGCCACGGCTCATGGTGCCGAGAGCGAAGCCAGCGGCGAACAGAGTGCGGCCTTCGGCGCGGCCGCGGTGGCCAGCGGCGCTGGCAGCACCGCCAGCGGCGTGCTGTCCGAAGCCAGCGGCGAAGAAGCCGTGGCGGTGGGCTACTTCAGCAACGCCAGCGGGGAGGCCGCCACGGCGGTCGGCAGTGAAAGCGTGGCCAGCGGCACCGCTTCGGCTGCATTCGGCATCGGTGCCGAGGCGACCGGTGGCTACAGCACCGCCATCGGCGGTTACGCCAACGCCTCGGCATTCAACGCCACTGCCCTCGGCAACTTCGCCAACGCCTCCGGTTCCAACAGCGTCGCGCTTGGTGGCGATTCGGAAGCATCCGGTGCCTACAGCACCGCCACCGGCCAGGGCAGCCTGGCTACCGGCACCAATGCCGTGGCCGTCGGTGGATCGTTGTTCGGCCTGCTGGCGACCGAAGCATCCGGCGACTATTCCACTGCGGTCGGTGGCGGTGCCTATGCGGCGGGCATCAACAGCACCGCGCTGGGCAATGCGGCGGAATCGCGCGGTGCCAACAGCGTGGCGCTGGGTGCCGATTCGATTGCCGACCGCGACAACACCGTGTCGGTCGGTGGCGGCGGCAACACCCGCCAGATCACCAACGTGGCCGCCGGTACCCAGGGTACCGATGCGGTGAACAAGGACCAGCTGGACGCGGTGGCCGCCGAAGGCGCAAAGACCAGCAAGTACTTCCAGGCCAGCGGCAGCGCCGACAGCGATGCCGGTGCCTACGTGGAAGGTGACAGCGCGCTGGCTGCCGGTGAGGCCGCCAATGCGATCGGCACCGGCGCTACTGCACTTGGCAGTGGTGCAACAGCGGTAGCGGCAAACGCCACGGCGGTGGGCTTCAACAGCCTGGCCAGCGGCGGCAATGCGGCTGCGGTGGGCAACAACGCACAGGCGACTGGCGAAGACAGTGCGGCGCTCGGCAGCGGTGCGGTGGCCAGCGAAACCAGCACCACCGCAACCGGTGCAGGCGCGCAGGCGACGGCGGTGTACAGCACGGCCAACGGTGCCGAGGCGGTCGCCAGCGGTGCGCAGTCGCTGGCCAGTGGCTTCCGTTCGGCAGCCTCTGCAGACGGCACCACCGCAGTCGGCGGCTACAGCGAAGCCAGCGGTCGCCTCGGCTCGGCGCTGGGCTATGGCACCGTGGCCAGTGGTGCCAACAGCACCGCTGCCGGCGTGTTCGCTGCGGCGTCGGGCGCCAGCTCGGTGGCGATGGGTGATTCCAGCGAAGCCAGCGGCGATGAGAGCGTGGCCATTGGTGGCAGCACCTTCTTCGGCCTGGTGCCATCACGAGCCAGTGGCTACGGCGCAGCGGCGTTCGGTGCCGGTGCCTGGGCCACCGACGACTACGCTACTGCAATCGGCTGGAATTCGTGGGCCGATGGCGCCGAATCGACGGCGCTGGGCGCCAGCGCTACCGCCAACGGTGCCAACAGCGTCGCCCTGGGCGCAGGCTCCAAGGCCGACCGTGACAACACGGTGGCCGTCGGCAGCGCCGGCAGCGAACGCCAGGTGACCCATGTGGCGGCCGGCACCGAAGGCACCGATGCGGTCAACAAGAACCAGCTCGATGCTGTCGCCGCAACGGCGGACAAGACCAGCAAGTACTTCCAGGCCAGCGGCAGCGCCGACAGCGATGCCGGTGCCTATGTGGAAGGCGACAACGCACTGGCTGCCGGTGAAGCGGCCAATGCGATCGGCAATGGCGCCACCGCGCTCGGCAGTGGTGCCACGGCCGTGGCCGCCAACGCGACCGCCGTGGGCATCAACTCGCTGGCCACGGGCAGCAATGCGGCTGCGGTAGGCAGCAACGCGCAGGCCACCGGTGAAGACAGTGCCGCACTCGGCAACGGCGCGGTAGCCAGTGACATCAGCGCCACCGCTACCGGCACCGCTGCACAGGCCAGCGGCGTCTACAGCACCGCCAACGGTGCGGAAGCCGTCGCCAGCGGTGCGCAGTCGCTGGCCAGTGGTTTCCGCAGTGCCGCTTCGGCCGATGGCACCACCGCCATCGGTGGCTACAGCGAAGCCAGCGGCCGCCTCGGCACCGCGCTGGGCTACGGCTCGGCAGCGACCGGTGCCAACACCACGGCTGTCGGCTTCGGAGCGGCGGCAGCAGGCAGCGGCGCCGTAGCCGTCGGCCAGTCCAGCCAAGCCAGTGGCGCAGAGAGTGTCGCCATCGGCGGCAGCACCTTCTTCGGCCTGATCCCGTCGCGTGCCAGCGGTACCGGTGCGGCGGCCTTCGGTGCCGGTGCCTGGGCGACCGATGACTACGCCACCGCGATCGGCTGGAATGCCTGGGCCGATGCGGCTGACAGCACCGCCCTGGGTGCCAGCGCGACCGCCAACGGTGTCAACAGTGTCGCCCTCGGCGCGGGTTCGAAGGCCGACCGTGACAACACGGTGGCCGTCGGCAGCGCGGGCGGTGAACGCCAGGTCACCCATGTTGCCGCCGGCACCGAGACCACCGATGCAGTGAACAAGGGCCAGCTGGATGCCGTGGCCAGTGTCGCCGACAAGACCAGCAAGCACTTCCAGGCCAACGGCAGTGCCGACAGCGACGCCGGTGCCTACGTCGAAGGTGACAATGCGCTGGCGGCCGGTGAAGCGGCCAATGCGATCGGCAATGGCGCCAGTGCGCTCGGCAGTGGTGCCACCGCGGTCGCGGCCAACGCCACCGCCGTCGGCTTCAATGCGCTGGCCAGTGGTGCCAATGGCGCGGCGCTGGGCAATGCGGCACAGGCCACCGGCGTGGACAGTGTGGCCCTGGGCAGTGGTGCTGCCGCCAGCGAGCTTGGCTCCAGTGCCACCGGCGCCGGGGCGCAGGCCAAGGGTGCCTACAGCACCGCCAGCGGCGCGCAGTCTACTGCCAGTGGCACGCAGTCGCAGGCCAGTGGCTTCCGTGCCACGGCAACGGCCGACGGTGCGTCGGCGCTGGGCAGCTACGCTGAGGCCAGTGGTCGTCTCGGTACCGCTGTTGGTTACAGCGCCAAGGCCACCGCAGCCGGTTCGACCGCGGTTGGTTTCGGTGCCACGGCAAGTGCCGCCAACAGCACGGCGTTGGGCGCGTCGGCAGTGGCCGATCGGGCGAACAGCGTGTCGGTGGGCAGCGCAGGCGCAGAGCGGCAGATCACCCGCGTTGCCGCAGGCACCCAGGCCACCGATGCGGTGAACCGCGCGCAGCTGGATGCGGTCGCTTCCACCGCCGATGCCACCAGCCGCCACTTCCGCGCCAGCGGCAGTGGCACCGCAAGCGCCAGCGGCACCGACGCGGTGGCCATCGGCTCGGCTGCCAATGCGGGCGGTGCACGCAGCAACGCACTGGGTGCCAATGCCTCGGCCATTGGTGGCGGCGCGCTTGCGCTGGGTGCCAACAGCGGCGTTACCGGGACCAACTCGGTCGCCCTCGGCACCGGTGCACGCGCCCTGGAGGCCAACGTGGTCTCGGTTGGTGGCGGCAACGGCACCGCCGGCCCTGCTACGCGCCGCATCGTCAACGTTGCCGATGGCCGCATCGCCGCCGGCAGCAGCGACGCCGTGACCGGTTCACAGCTCAACGTCACCAACCAGCGCGTGGGCGCGGTCGAAACCCGTGTCGGTGATTTCGACTCGCGCATCGCCACTGTTGAAACCAGCACGGCCAGTGCGGTCGGCTACGACGATGCCAGCCGCGACCGCCTGACCCTGGCCGGTATCCAGGGCACCACCATCGACAACGTCGGCGCCGGCAGCATCGCCTCCGGCAGCCGCCAGGCGATCAACGGTGGGCAGCTGTTCCAGTCGCTCAGCGATGCCGCCAGCTTCCTCGGCGGCGGTGCCAGCGTCGGCATGCAGGGCGTGTTCGTCGCGCCGAACTATGTGATCCAGGGGTCCACCTACAGCAACGTCGGCGACGCGCTGGGCGCACTGGACCGCAAGGTCAGCGAGATCGATCGTCGCACCGCCAGCGGCACGCGTTCCGGCGCGGCCAGCCTGCGTTCGATGGCCGCGCCGCTGGACGCAGACGCGTCCAACGTGGCCACGGCGTCGGCTGCTACCGACGCGAGCCTGGCGGATGGCGGATCGGCAACGGCCCGTGTGCAGGGCACGCCGACCGCCGCCAGTGCAGGCAGTGCTCAGCCAGCACTGGTTGCAGGCGGTGGCGTCAACGCCATCGCGATGGGCGATGGCGCAGTCGCCAGCGGTGCATCGTCCACTGCTGTCGGCCAGGGCGCGAGCGCAACGGCGGCCAATGCGGTGGCGCTGGGCCAGGGCTCGGTTGCTGATCGCGCCAACACCGTCTCGGTCGGCAGCGAGGGCAACGAACGCCAGGTCACCAACGTGGCGGCCGGCACCACCGCAACCGATGCGGTCAACAAGGGTCAGCTGGATCGTGGCATCACCACCGCCAACAGCTACACCGACAGCCGCGTGCAGGCAGTCACCGACAGCTTCGATGTGTTCAAGGGTGAAGTCGATGGGCGCCTGCGGCACATGGATCGCCGCATCGACCGCCAGGGCGCGATGAGCGCAGCGATGCTCAACATGGCCACCAGTGCCGCCGGCATCCGCACCCAGAACCGGGTCGGCGTCGGCATCGGTTTCCAGGGAGGCGAGTCGGCCATGTCGCTGGGCTACCAGCGTGCGATCAGCGATCGCGCCACGGTCACCGTCGGTGGTGCCTTCAGCAGTGATGACAGCTCGGTCGGCGTCGGTGCCGGCTTCGGCTGGTAAGTGCGCAACAACGTGCCGGTGGGCCATCCCATCGGCACGTCGAGCAGTGAGCGCCAAAGGGGCGTGGCATGGCAACCCTGGTGGGCCAGCCAGGGCAGTCGCAGGGAGTGATGGCCGTAGTGAGCTCCGTCCGTGCAACGGGCGGAGAAGGAAAGCTCAACCATGACCTTGAAGAGGATTTCGAACGTGACCAAGAAGCAGACCCTTCGCATCAATGTGCTGGCTGCCGCCGTGTTGTCGCTGACTGTCGGCGTCGGTGCGGCGCATGCGGCCAAGCCGGGCGTGGCCAAGGAACCGGCGCGCGTGGCCAGCACTGCCCAGCAGAGCGTGGACGGCATCATCGTGAAGTACCGCAACGGCACCGCGGCCGCCAGCGATCGTTCGACCAAGCTCTCGGTCGTGCAGTCGGCACTGTCGCGTGCCATCGTCAGCAGCGGCACCACCAGCCGTGCTGCGGCACTTTCCCCGCTGGTGGAGCGCAAGCTCGGTACCGGTGGCGACCTGATCCGCCTGAAGTCCCGGCTCGGCTCGGCCGACATGCAGAAGGTACTGGCTGAACTGAATGCCGATCCGTCGGTGCAGTACGCGGTGGCCAACGTGCGCCTGCAGCGCTCGGACCTGCGTGCCACCAATGCGCAGCCGGCACTGGTGCCCAACGATCCCAACTACGCGCAGTACCAGTGGAACTTCTTCAACGCCACCGGTGGTGTGAATGCACCGGCCGCGTGGGATCTCTCGCAGGGCGAGGGCATCGTGGTCGCCGTGCTCGATACCGGCATCCTGCCGGGCGTGCCGGATTTCGGCAGCAACCTGCTGGAAGGCTACGATTTCATCAGTGACAAGGAATCCTCGCGCCGCCCGAACGATGGCCGCGCACCGGGCGCCACCGATTACGGCGACTGGGTGGAAACGGCCAACGAGTGCTACACCGGTTCCGAACCGGAAGGCAGTTCCTGGCACGGCACGCACGTGGCCGGCACCATTGCCGAGGTGACCAACAACGGCAGTGCCCTGGCAGGCCTGGCCTACAAGGCCAAGGTGTTGCCGGTGCGCGTGCTTGGCAAGTGCGGCGGCACCCTGGCCGACATCAGCGACGCCATCACCTGGGCGTCGGGCGGCACCGTGCCGGGCATTCCGGCCAACACCAATCCGGCGGAAATCATCAACATGAGCCTGGGTGGTGGTGGCGCTTGCGATGCCGCCTACCAGGACGCGATCAACGGCGCCGTGTCGCGCGGCACCCTGGTGGTGGTCGCGGCCGGCAATGAAACCGACAACGCGTCCAAGTACCGTCCGGCCAGCTGCAACAACGTGGTGGCGGTGGGTGCGACCCGTGTCACCGGTGGCATCACCTATTACTCCAACTACGGCACCGCGGTCGACCTGTCGGCCCCGGGCGGTGGCGGCAGTGTCGACGGCAACCCGAACGGCTACATCTGGCAGGTCGGTTCCAGTTCGGAAACCACCCCGGACGCCGGTGAGTGGGTACTGATGGGCAAGGGCGGTACCTCGATGTCCTCGCCGCACGTTGCCGCGGTGGCTGCCCTGGTGCAGAGCGCGCTGATCGCCAAGGGCAAGGAGCCGCTGGCCCCGGCCGCGCTGGAAACCCTGCTCAAGCAGTCGGCGCGCAAGTTCCCGGTGACCATCCCGGCGGCCACCCCGATCGGTACCGGCATCCTCGATGCCAAGGCCGCACTGGATGCCGCGCTGAAGGAGCCGTGCACCGAGAACTGCGAGCCGGAAGGCATTCCGCTGACCAACAAGGTGACCGTGGGTGGGCTGGCCGGTGCGGCCGCCAGCGAAACCGTCTATACCTTCGAAGCGGCGGCCGGCAAGACGCTGAGCGTGCTGACCTACGGCGGCAGCGGCAACGTATCGGTGTACCTGGCGCAGGGCCGCGTGCCCACGGCCACCGACAACGATGCCAAGTCGACCCGCCCGGGCAATACCGAAACCGTGCGCGTGGCCAAGCCGGTGGCCGGTACCTACTACATCAAGGTGGTGGGTGAAGCGGCTTACAGCGGGGTGAGCATCCTGGCGACCCAGTAATCGCCGACTGTCGTAAATGAACAAGCGAGGCCCGTTACCTGTGTGACGGGCCTCGTCTTTTCACGAAAGAAGAATCGGAGCGGGTGGAAACCACGGCTTAACTGCTAAAGTCGGGACGATCGACAGGAGAGTCATGTGAACGCGCTCGCTGCCACTGCCATCGACGATACTGAAGGCCGCATCCTCGATGCGCTGCTGGCACGTGGTCGGCTCAAGGAAGGAGATCTGGCGCGTGCGCGGCCGCTGCATGCCGAAGCCGGTGGCAGCCTGCTTGGCTTGCTGGTACGGCTTGGGCTGGTGTCCGAACGTGACCAGGCGCAGGCCAGTTCCGATGTGCTGGGGCTGCCGCTGCTGGAAGCGCGTCAGCTGCCTGAATCGCCGCCGCAGGCGCTGGCCGAAGGCCTGCCGCTGTCGCTGCGCTTCCTCAAGCAGTTCCACGTGTGCCCGCTGGCGCTGGATGAACACGGCGTGCAGCTGTGGTTGGCCGACGCCCACGATCCTTACCCGCAGCAGGCCGTGCAGTTGGCGCTGGGTGTACCGGTCACGCCGCTGCTGGGCATGCGCGCGGAGATCGATGATCTGGTCGAGCGCTGGTTCGGCCAGGGCCGCAGTGCGATGGGCGCGATCGTGGAAACCGCCGATGGCGAAGGCGGCGCAGTGGACGATATCGAGCACCTGCGCGATCTCGCTTCCGAAGCGCCGGTGATCCGCCTGGTCAACCTGGTGATCCAGCGCGCGGTCGAACTGCGCGCGTCGGACATCCACGTCGAGCCGTTCGAAAACCGGCTGAAGGTGCGTTACCGCGTCGATGGCGTGCTGGTCGAAGGCGAGAGCCCGCCGGCCAACCTGACCGCCGCGGTGATCAGCCGCATCAAGATCATGGCCCGGCTCAACATCGCCGAGCGCCGCCTGCCGCAGGATGGCCGCGTCATGCTGCGCGTGCAGGGCAAGGAACTGGACCTGCGTGTCAGTACGGTGCCCACCGCGCACGGCGAAAGCGTGGTGATGCGCCTGCTTGATCGCGAGACGGTGGTGTTCGACTTCCATCGGCTGGGCTTCACCAATGCCTTCCTGCCGCAGTTCCGCAAGGTGCTTGAACAGCCGCACGGCATCCTGCTGGTGACCGGCCCCACCGGGTCGGGCAAGACCACCACGCTGTACACCGCGTTGAGCCAGCTCAACACCGCCGACGTCAAGATCATCACCGTTGAGGATCCGGTCGAGTACCAGATCGAAGGCATCAACCAGATCCAGGCCAAGCCGCAGATCGGGCTGGATTTCGCCAATGCCCTGCGCAGCATCGTGCGCCAGGATCCGGACATCATCATGATCGGTGAAATGCGCGATCTGGAAACCGCGCGCATCGCGATCCAGTCAGCGTTGACCGGCCACCTGGTGCTGTCCACGCTGCACACCAACAATGCCGCAGGCGGCATCACCCGCCTGCTCGACATGGGCGTGGAAGATTATCTGCTCACCTCCACCATCAACGGCATCCTGGCCCAGCGCCTGGTGCGCCGGCTGGAGCCGACCCACGCCGAACGCTACGAAGCTTCGCCGGAAGAGATCGAGCGCTTCGACCTGCGTCGCCTGCAGCCTCAAGGGACGATCCACCTGTATCGCCCGAAGCCTTCGGCGCTGGCGCCGACCGGCTACCTGGGGCGCACCACCATCATGGAATTCCTGGTGATGAACGACGCGCTGCGCCGTGCGGTGATGCGTCGCGATGGCATGGGCGAGATCGAGCGCATCGCCCGCGAAGCCGGCATGCGCACCATGTACGAGGACGGCCTGAGCAAGGCCCTGAGCGGGCAGACGACCCTCGAGGAAGTCCTGCGCGTGACCGAGGAAGGCTGATGCGCGTGCAGGGACGACGCTGACATGCCGAACTACCGTTACAAGGCACTGAACCCACACGGTGAAGTGTTCGACGGACAGATGGAAGCGGCCAGCGAGGCCGAGCTGGTCGCGCGCCTGCAGGACCAGGGCCATCTGCCGATGGAAACGCAGCTGGCCGACGGTGGCGCGGTTGGCGGCAGCAGCTTGCGCGGCCTGTTCCGCCAGCGTCCGCTGCAGGGCGCGGCATTGCTGCAGTTCACCCAGCAGCTGGCCACCCTGCTCGGTGCCGGGCAGCCGCTGGACCGCGCGCTGTCGATCCTGCTCAGCCTGCCCGAAGACGAGCGCTCGCGCCGCGCGATCACCGACATCCGCGACGTGGTGCGCGGGGGCGCGCCGCTGTCGACCGCGCTGGAACGCCAGCACGGCCTGTTCTCGCGCCTGTATGTGAACATGGTGCGCGCCGGCGAAGCCGGTGGCAGCCTGCACGAGACGCTGCAACGCCTGGCCGACTACCTCGAACGCAGCCGTGCGGTGCAGGGCAAGGTGATCAACGCGCTGGTGTACCCGGCGATCCTGCTGGTGGTGGTGGGCGGTGCGCTGCTGTTCCTGCTGGGCTATGTGGTGCCGCAGTTCGCACAGATGTACGAAAGCCTGGACGTGGCGCTGCCGTGGTTCACCAACCTGGTGCTGCAGCTGGGCCTGTTCGTGCGCGACTGGTGGGTGCTGCTGCTGGTGGTGCCGGGCGTGCTGCTGCTGCTGTTCGAACGCAAGTCGCGGCAGCCCGCGTTCCGTCTGGCGCTGGATGGCTGGCTGCTGCAGCGGCGCGGCATTGGCCGCCTGCTGGGCGAGCTGGAAACCGCACGGCTGGCGCGTACCCTGGGAACGCTGCTGCGCAACGGCGTGCCGCTGCTGGGGGCACTGGGCATCGCCGGCAACGTGCTTGGCAACCGCGCCCTGGCGGCAGACCTGGAAACCGCCGCCGACGAGGTCAAGAACGGCACCGGTCTTTCGCTGGCGTTGTCGCGCGGCAAGCGTTTTCCCCGTCTGGCCCTGCAGATGATCCAGGTCGGTGAGGAGTCCGGCGCGCTCGATACCATGCTGCTGAAAGCTGCTGATACCTTCGAACAGGACAGCGCCCGCCGCATCGACCGCCTGCTGGCGGCGATGGTGCCGGCGATCACCCTGGTGCTGGCCTCGGTCGTCGGCGCGGTGATCGTGGCCGTGCTGGTGCCGTTGTACGACCTTACCAACGCCATCGGCTGACGATGGCCTCCTTCGCAACCCCGACATCCCGTACCTGAAAGGACCGACCATGATTGCTTCCCGTCGACCGATCCGCCTTTCCTTCACCGCCGCACGCCACCAGTCGGGCATGAGCCTGCTGGAGATCATCATCGTCATCGTGCTGATCGGCGCGGTGCTGACCCTGGTCGCCAGCCGCGTGCTCGGCGGCGCCGATCGAGGCAAGGCCAACATCGCCAAGGCGCAGGTGCAGACCGTTGCCTCCAAGGTCGACAACTACCAGATCGACACCGGCAAGCTGCCCGCCTCGCTCAACGACCTGGTGACCGCACCGGCCGGCGTCGGCGGCTGGCTGGGCCCGTATGCCAAGCCTGCCGACCTCAACGACCCGTGGGGCCACGCGCTGGAGTACCGCGCACCGGGCGAGGGCCAGGCATATGAACTGATCAGCCTGGGCAAGGACGGCAAGGCCGGCGGCAGCAGCGTCGACGCTGACATCCGCTACCAGCCGTAAGCACGCATGCTGCTTTTCCTGCCGCGCCGGCTGTCACGCCCGCGCCTGCTCGGCAGGCGCGCGGCAGGCCTGTCGCTGCTGGAAATGCTGCTGGTGATCGCGTTGATCGCGGCCATCGGCCTGATCACCGCCGCTGGCATGTCGCGCGGCTTTGCCGGCATGCAGCTGCGCAGTGCCGGCAAGGACATCGCCAACCAGCTGCGCATGGTGCGCGCGCAGGCCATTGCCCGCGGCGAACCGCAGCGCTTCGTGATCGAACCGGCGCAGCATCGTTGGCAGGGCGCCAGCCAGCGCCACGGCGAAGTGCCGGCCAAGCTGAAGGTGCAGTTCGAAGGTGCCGCGCAGTTGGCCACCGCGCCCGGCCAGGGCGTGATCGAATTCCATCCCGATGGCGGTTCCAGCGGCGGCCGCATCCGCCTGCAGCTGGACAGCGCCGAGTGGCGCATCGATGTGGGCTGGCTGACCGGTGAAGTCCGTTCCGGACCGTGGCGGGCGCAATGAGGTCGCGCGCCCGTGGCTTCACCCTGCTGGAAGTGATCGTTGCCTTCGCTTTGCTCGGGCTGGCGCTGACGCTGTTGCTGGGCAGCCTGTCCGGTGGCGCGCGGCAGGTGCGTGATGCCGAGCTGCGCACGCGTGCGGTGCTGCACGCGCAGTCGTTGCTGGCCGCCGCCGGGGTGGAAGCACCGCTGCAGGCCGGCAGCCAGCAGGGCGAGTGGGAGCAGGGGCGTTATCACTGGCAGCTGCAGGTGCAGCCCTGGGCCGAGCCGCGCAATGGTGCGCTGCCCGCTGCGCAGTCGCCGGGCGCACCCTGGCTGGCGGAACTGCAGCTGCAGGTGCGTTGGGGCGACAGTGAACGCGAGCAGTTGCGCTGGCGCAGCCTGCGTCTGTTGCCGCCCGCGCTGGAGAATGCGCGATGAGGCGCCGCGCGCGGGGCTTCACCCTGGTCGAAGTGATGCTGGCCACGGTGCTGCTGGCAGGCGGTCTGGCGTTGGCGTTCGCCAGCGTGCGCTCGGCGATGGCGATCAGCCAGCGCGGTGAGCAGATTGCCGCGCAGAGCGAACGCATGCGCGCCGTGCAGGCCCTGCTGCGGCGGCAGCTCGCCAGTGCCCTGCGCAGCCCGCTGGAAGTGCCCGATCCCACCCGCGAACCGGTATTCTTCCAGGGCGACGATCAGGGCATGCAGTTCGTTGCCGACCTGCCGGGCTATCTCGGTCGCGGCGGCCCCTACCTGCATGCGCTGCAGGTGGATGGCGCAACCGGCCACCGCCGCTTGCTGCTGGAGCTGGTGCTGCTGCAGGAAGGCGAGCGCATCGAAGAGAATCCGCCGCGCCCGCCCGAGGTGCTGGCGGACGAGTTGAAGGACGTAAGGCTGCGCTACCGCGGTGTCGACGCCAGCAACGGGCAGCTGACCGAATGGTTGCCACGCTGGGAGGACACCCGGCGCCTGCCATTGCTGGTGGAAGTGCAGATCGTGCCAGCCAGGGGCACGCCGTGGCCGCCGCTGGTGGTGTCGCTGCGGGCCGGTGGCAGCGGAGGTGCGCGATGAAGCGTCCACGTGGTGCCGCGCTGGTCCTGGTGCTGTGGCTGATCGCGCTGATGACCGCGCTGGTCGGCGCCTTTGCGCTCAGCGCACGGGTCGAACACCTGCAGCAGCGGGTGCTCGGTGACGACGCACGCGGCCAGGAGCGCGCCCGTGCCGGCCTGGAATACGCGTTGCTGCGGCTGCAGCCGGACCCGCAGCGTCCGCCGTGGCAGGCTGATGGCCGCGCCTATCGCTGGCAGTTCGACGACGCCCGCATCGAGATCCGGGTGCTGGACGAGAACGGCAAGATCAACCTCAACCTGGCCGATGCGGCCCTGCTGTCCGCATTCATGCAGGCACTGGGCGAGCCGGCAGAAAGCGCCAGGCAGCTGGCCGGTGCGATCATCGACTGGCGCGACGAAGACAGCCTGCTGCAGCCCGGTGGCGGTGCCGAGGCGCCGGAGTACGCCGCCGCAGGCCTGCCCTTTGGCCCGCGCAACAAGCGCTTTGAAACCCTGGGCGAACTGCAGCGGGTGCTGGGGATGCGCGGGTCGCTGTATGCCGCGATGCTGCCGCACCTGACGCTCTACAGCAGGCAGGCGCGCCCGGATCCACGTTTCGCCAGTGGACCGGTGTTGACGGCATTGGGCCTGGATGCGGAACAACTGCTGGCGCAACGCGCCCAGCAGGAGCGTGACGGAGATAACGATGCGGGTGCATCGACGCTTGCCAGCGGCAGTGGCACCTATAGTATCGAGTCCCGTGCCACTGACGGCAGCGGACGCCTGTCGGTGCTGCAGGCGGTGGTGCGCAACGGATCGGGCGGGGTGCCCGGCCGGACCTACACAGTGCTTCGCTGGGAGCAGGGAATGGCAGCAAGATGACGGCGTGGCAGGACAGTCTGCGGCAGGTGCAGGGCCAGATCGGCCCCGGTGCCGGCCGTTTCCTGCGCTGGTGGCGGCAGTCGTTGCTGGCCTGGGTGCCGATGCGTTGGCAATGGGCACTGGGCTGGTCGCAGACCCGCCTGCTGCTGCAGTGCGAGGACGGGCAACTACAGGTCTGGCGTGAAACCGGCGACGGTCTCGAGCCGGTGGCCCGCCTGCCTTGGCCGCTGCAACCGGTGGACCTGGACCGGGTGCTGGAGCCGCGCCTGCGCAGCCTGCCACGGGTGTGGCTGCTGCCGGCCGGGCAGGTCCTGCGGCGCACTCTGCGTCTTCCTGCCGCCGCCGCTGACCGCCTGCGTGCGGTGGTCGGCTACGAGATCGACCGGCAGACACCGTTCGAAGCCAGCCAGGTCAGCTATGACATCCGTGAGCTGGGCAGTGCCGGCGAAGGCCTGCTGCAGGTGGAGCTGGTGGCCTGGCCGCTGCGCCAGCTCGATGACTGGCGCGCGCAGATCGGAGCGTGGGCCGACGTGCTGGCCGGTGTCGATGCGATCGATGCCCAGGGCCGCGCGCTGCAGGTCAACCTGCTGCCGCCCGCGCAGCGTCAGCAGCGACCGGACCCGATGCGGCGCTGGAACCTGCTGCTTGCCATGGCTGCGCTGGTGATGCTGGTGCTGGCGGCGATGCAGTTGCTGGACAACCGTCGTGACGCCGTCGACGCACTGCGCGCAGACGTCGAGCGCAGCGCCCGCAGTGCACGTGGCGTGGCCAGCGAACGCAGCCAGCTGCAGGCGCTGCTGGATGGAGCGGCGTTCCTGGAGGCACAGCGCAACCAGCGCGCCAGTACCGTCGAAGTCTGGAATGAACTGACCCGGCGCCTGCCCGATGGCACCTACCTGGAAAAACTGGCGATCGAGAACAACAGCCTGCAGTTGATCGGTCTCAGCAGCGAAGCATCGCAGCTGGTCACGCTGCTGCAGGACGCGCCGCAGTGGCGCAAGGTCAACCTTACCGGCGTGCTGCAGGCTGACGGTGCCGCCAGTGGCCGCGACCGCTTCACCCTGACCGCCGAGCTGCAGCCATTGCCTTCGGCGGCAGCGGCGCCGGCACCCGCCCCGACTGCAACCACGGAGGCGGCCGATGCCGATGCCAAGCGCACGCCGTGACCGCTGGCTGGCACTGGCACTGCTGTTGGCAGTGCTGGGCCTGGCCTACCTGCTGCTGGTGCACCCGTGGTTCACCCAGCCGCTGCTGGCGATCGATGCCGATGCCGCCGCTCTGCGCGAGCGCCAGCTGCGCGTGCAGGCGCAGCTGCAGCAGCAGCCGCAGATCGAACAGCGGCTGCGCGCAACCCGCGACGCCCTGCAGCAGCGCCCGGGGTTCCTGCAGGAAGCCACCGCCGAGGCCGCTGCGGCCGCGCTCGGCGCACGCCTGCAGGATGCGGTGGCGATGGCCAGCCCGGGCAACCGCAGCTGCACCATCAGCAACCGCACGCCGTTGAGCGACAACCGTCGCGATGCTGCGTTCGTGCGTGTGGCCATGCAGGTGCGCCTGCGCTGTGGCGTGGCCGAACTGGCTACCGTGCTGCACAGCCTGGAGACCGGCAGCCCGCGCCTGTTCGTGGACAACCTCAACCTGATCGCACAGCGCTTCCAGCAATCGCCCAACGAATCCGGGCTCGGCCTGGATGTGTCCTTCGAGCTGGCCGGCTACCTGTTGCCGGCGGCTGCTGCCGATCCCTCGACAGCACCCGTGGCCACGCCGCCTGCAGCAGCGCCGGTGGCGTCGCCGCCGGCACCTGTGCCGTCACCGGCGGAGCAGCCTGCCACCGATGCGCAGGAGGTGGCCGATGAAGCTTGAGCAGATCAGCCTGCGCACCGGGCTGTTGCTGGCGCTGGCCGGATGGGCCGCAGCGATCTGGCTGGCCACGGGCTTCGGTCTTGGCAGCCAGCTGCCCACGGTCAGTGCGGAGGGCGACGCGCAGGCCGCGCTGCCGGCGCTGCCCGTGCTGGCGCCCGAACGCATGGCCGGTGCAGACAGCTACAGCGTGATCAGCGAACGCCCCCTGTTCGCCGAAGACCGCAAACCGCGCCCCTATCTGCTGGGCGGCAGTGAAGCCACCGCCAGTCCGGCACTGCGCCTGACCGGCGTGCTGATGACCGGCGACTTCAGCATGGCCACCTTCACCACCGAGCAGGGCCGGTCGCTGCGCCTGCGCCTCAACGGCGATGCAGTCGATGGCTGGCAGCTGGTGGCATTGGAACCGCGCCAGGCCACGGTGATCGGTTCCAGTGGCAGCCAGGTGCTGGAACTGGCCGTGTTCAACGGCCAGGGCGGTGAAGCGCCGACCGCCCTGCGCGGGGCCACTGGCACACCGCCTGTGCCCGGTGCGGTGGTTCCGCCGCCGCCACCGCAGCCAATGCCCAGCCAGACGCCGCCCACCCCCCGTGCCGCCGATGGCAACGCGGCTTCCGCCTCGCCTGCACCGGCCGCCGCACCCCCTGCAAACACCAACGGTCCCAGCGAAGCGCAGATGCAGGCCATCCGCGAACGCATCCAGGCCCGCCGCCGTCAGCTGCAGCAACAGCAGCAACAACCGTCGCCGCCCCCGGGCGATGGCACCAACCGATAGAGTGAATGCATGAATCTGCGTTTTCTTCCCTGGTCCTTCGCTCTGACGCTGCTGGTCGGCTGCAGCACCGTGTCGGCCCCGCATGTGCAACGCAACGGCAACCTGCAGCCCTCGGCCAGTGCCGGCCAGGCTGCCGTCGATGCGCAGACCGAGGCGGCCGACCAGGTGCAGGGGGCGCCGCAGGCGGTGATCCGCCGTGGCACCGGCACCATGATCAACCGCGAAGCCGCGCGCAAGCCATCACCCGCGCTGCATGCGGCCAGTTCCGGTGAGGCGACCTTCAACTTTGAAGGCGAATCGGTGCATGCGGTGGTCAAGGCCATCCTCGGCGACATGCTCGGCCAGAACTACGTGATCGCCCCGGGCGTGCAGGGCACGGTGACGCTGGCCACGCCCAAGCCGGTATCGCCGGCACAGGCACTGAACCTGCTGGAGATGGTGCTGGGCTGGAACAACGCCCGCATGGTCTACAGCGGTGGCCGCTACAACATCGTCGCCGCCGACCAGGCACTGGCCGGCACCGTGGCGCCGAGCACCGCGCCGGCCTCCAGCGCACGCGGCTTTGAAGTGCGCGTGGTGCCGCTGCAGTTCATCTCCGCCACCGAGATGAAGAAGGTGCTGGAGCCCTACGCGCGGCCCAATGCCATCGTCAACGTCGACAGCGGCCGCAACGTGATCACCCTCGGCGGTACGCGTGCGGAACTGGAGAACTACCTGCATACCGTGGAGATCTTCGACGTCGACTGGCTCTCGGGCATGTCGGTGGGCGTGTTCCCGATCCAGTCCGGCAAGGCCGAGCAGGTTGCGGCCGATCTGGAGAAGGTCTTCGGCGAGGAGAGCAAGACGCCCAGCGCCGGCATGTTCCGTTTCCTGCCGCTGGAAAACGCCAACGCCGTGCTGGTGATCACCCCGCAGGTGCGCTACCTCGATCAGATCCAGCAGTGGCTGGACCGCATCGATACCGCCGGCGGCAGCGCGCGCCTGTTCTCGCATGAACTGCGTTACATCAAGGCGCGCGACCTGGCCGAACGCCTCAGCGAAGCCTTTGCCAGCAGCGGCAACCGCGGCGGCTCCGGCTCGGCATCGCTGGCCCCGGGTGCCATTCCGTCGCAGCTGGGCAGCGAGGGCGACCGCGGCATGGACACGGGCAACAGCAGCAGTTTCAACAACCAGGTCGGTGGCGGCAGCAGCAGCGGTAGTGGCAGCAGCGCCGGCAGCCTGAACCTGCCGCAGCGCCAGTCGGGCAACGTCAGCATCAGCCTGGAAGTGGAGGGCGATCGTGTCGGCGTGTCGGCGGTGGAAGAAACCAACACGCTGCTGGTGCGTTCGACGCCGCAGGCTTGGCGCTCGATCCGCGAGGTGATCGAAAAGCTGGACGTGATGCCGCTGCAGGTGCACATCGAAGCGCAGGTGGCCGAAGTCGGGTTGACCGGCGACCTGAAGTACGGCGTCAACTGGTTCTTCGACAATGCGGTGGCGGGGCGCGCGCTGACCGGCGCGCTGTCCGGGTTGACCCTGCCGGTAGCGGCGGGCGGCTCCTGGAACACCTTCGCCGGTGCGGTGACCGGCACCGATGGCGCCAACTGGGCGTTCACCGGGCACAACGGTGCGGCGGTGGTAAGCGCGCTGGACAAGGTCACCGACGTGCGCCTGCTGCAGACGCCCTCGGTGTTCGTGCGCAACAACGCCGAAGCCACCCTCAACGTGGGCGACAAGGTGCCGATCAACACCACCACGGTCAACACCGGCATCGGCACCAGCAGCTACAGCTCGGTGCAGTACATCGACACCGGCGTGATCCTCAAGGTGCGCCCGCGCGTCACCCGTGACGGTACGGTGTTCCTGGATATCGTGCAGGAGATCAGCAGCGCATCGGACGTGCCGGAGAACTGCAATCCGCAGGAGCGCAACTGCAATCCGCGCATCTCCACCAAGAAGCTGGCCACCGAGGCGGCGGTGCAGAGCGGGGACACCATCATGCTGGCCGGCCTGATCACCGATTCGGCCACCGATGGCAGCAGCGGCATTCCCGGCCTGAGCCGGATTCCGGTACTGGGCGCGCTGTTCGGCCAGAAGAGCCGCACCAGCCGTCGTTCGGAAGTGATCGTGCTGCTGACCCCGACCATCGTCCGCAACGGCCAGGAAGCCCGCAACCTGACCGACGAGTACAGCCAGCGCTTCCGCGCGATGGAGCCGCTGAACCAGCCGCGCGCAAAGAAGTAAGGGGGGAGGGCAGGGCTGCGCCCGGGTAACACGCCATCGCATGCGCGCTGTCGCTCCCACGCTTCGCTGCGCGAACCGTGGGCCCCGCTTACCGGCTTCCAGACCCCAGCCGCTTTGCGGCCGCCCCCTGACTCAGGGGGCTCTGCCCCAGACGCGACGTCGTGACCGGTAGATCCACGCCATGCGTGGATGCTCCTCGTCTCAATGTCGAAATATTCGATTTCGATGAAGATTCATCCACGCATGGCGTGGATCTACTGACCACCGGGGAACTGTCGAAGGCGGGGTGGGTCCGGTGGCGGGGGTGTCCGCGGCATGGATGCCGCGGCCAAGCCTTATCTGATTGGAATCTGGCACCGTAGGTGTCGAGAGCCGGCG
>NZ_JBQOIF010000022.1:0-79157 GCF_052665395.1 Stenotrophomonas sp. 3(2025)
CCGGCTCCGCTCTGGTAGCGCCGCGCTAGTGCCGCCAGCGCTCCAGCACCGCCGCGCAATCGGCCAGGTGCCAACACGCCATGCCCGGCCACGGGTTGTCCGGAGCGTTGACCAGCAGCGTGCGGCTGCCCGCCGCGCGGCCGCATTCGAGATCGAAACGGTAATCGCCCACCATCACCACCTGCGCGGGCTCAACCTGCCAGCGCTGCTGGAAGTACTGCAGACCGGCAGGTGAGGGTTTCGGCGCGGCCTCGTCGCGGCCGATGATGTCATCTTCGGCAAAGACGTCGCCCAGCCCGATCGCCTGCAGGGTGACCTGCGCCAGACTGCGCACGTTGCGGGTCAGGATGCCCAGCCGGCAGCCGGCGCCCTGCAGCGCGCGTACCAGCGCCACCGCTCCAGTTGCCGGCTGGGAAGCGGCGGCCAGCGCACGCTCGTGCGCCAGCAGCCAGGCGTGCTTGGCGCTGGCCTCTGCGGCCGGCAACCCGGCCAGATGGGTGAGGATGTCATCCTCTTGCGGAATCGCCAGTTCGCGCTTGATCCGCGCGAAATCATGCACCGCCACGGTCAGCGTGCCATCCATGTCGAACACCCAGTGGCGGATCGCCGACAGCGACGACGCAGCCGCCGGTGCCTGCACAGTCAACGCCACCACGCCGGCATGCGGCTGGCATCCACGCCACCGGTCTCGAACACGGCCGTGCGCGTGCCACCGGCCTTGACCGGGAACTCGATGCTGATCGACCTGCCCTTGGCTGCCAGCTTCCACAACGCCTTCTGGTCGGTGATGAACAGGGCGATCGCCTCGTCGGTCTTCGGCCGCCAGGCCGCCATGGAGACCGGCTTGCCGCCGTCCACCGTGACCTTCACCGTGCACTGCGGGCAACGGAAATCGCCGGCCTGCAGCACCAGGTAGGCATGACGCTTCCATTCGGGGTGGTCGCGGAACACCAGCTGCACCGGCTTGGCGCCGCTGCCATCCACATCCACCCGCTCCTTGCTGAAGATCTGCGCCGACACCTGGTTGCCCTTGCTGCCGACCGGAATCTGGTTGTACTGCCACAGCGCCTGCATGCGGCGCAGGTCGCGCGCGGCATCGCCCTTGGCCTTGACCTCGTCGAAGCCGGCGGCGATGCGCTCGGCGGCGGCAGTGTCCTTGTACTGGTCCAGCAGCGAGGCACCGTGCAGGCGCGCGCGCTCCCAGTCCTGCGCGGCCACGGCCATGTCGTACTGCTTGGCCACGTCCTCGGCCTTGGCTTCCTTCTGCGCCTGCACGGCGGCCGCAGCGGCCTCCTGCGCCTTGCGTTCTTCCTCGGGGTTGCTGCAGGCGGCCAGGGCCAGGGTGCAGGCGGTGAGCAGGATCAGTCGTTTCATGGCGGAGTCCTTTACGGGTGCATCCCGATTCTATCGGCAGCGAAAAGCGGATACAGCAACGGCGGGTTTCCCCGCCGTTGCTGGTGACGCAGCATCAGGTTGCCGGCCGACGGCCGGCACTACCGTTTACTTTGCTTCAGCCTTGGCCAGCATGTCCTGCACCGAGGCGGTGGTGATCGGGTGGTAGCCCGGCTTGGCCTTCTCGAACGCCTGCTTGGCCAGCTCCAGCCCCTTCGGGGTCTTCACCAGTTCAGCGTAGATCGGCAGGATCAGCTTGCGACGGCCGACACGCTCGATGAACGCAGCAGCCGCTTCATTGGCCTGCTCGTAGCCGCTGCGGATGGTCAGCGGGTACCAGCGCATGGCGATCTCGCCGTTCGGGGTGCCGGTGAAGTGGAACGCCTTGTCCAGCGTGGCCAGCTTGTCCAGCGGCTGGGTAGCACCCAGTCCGTCGATGAAGCGGACCCACTCCTGGGTGCTCCACTCGGCAATCACCTGGCTGCTCGGCACGGTGCCGGCGCTGGCGAAGGCGATGCGCGCAGTATCGACGCTGCTGAAATTGCGCGACTGCGCCTTGGCCGCGAACGCCGGAATGCCCGGCTCGTCCAGCCACGCCTTCAGTTCGGCCTCGGTCACCGCCGACGGATTCTTCGGCAGCAGGTTCTTCTTCAGGTACTCCACGAACTGGTCGGTGTTGGCGCTCTGGAAGGCGTGGTCATCGAACCAGCCGCGCAGGAACGGGTCGAAGGTTTCGCGGCCGAAGCGCTGTTCCAGGAATTCCAGGAACCACGCACCCTTGACGTAGGCCACCTGGCTCAGGGCTTCGTCCGGGTCACGCTCGTTCAGCGGCGGCAGCGCCAGCGCCTGGTCGGCCGGGCTCATATCCTTCACTTCGGCCAGCAGATCGGTCTGGTCGATCTGCTTTTCCATTTCGGCCATCTCCTTGCCATACAGGGCTTCGGTGATGCGGCCCTGGACGTAGGTGGTGAAGCCTTCGTTGAGCCAGATGTCCTTCCAGCTGGCGTTGGTCACCAGGTTGCCCGACCAGCTGTGCGCCAGTTCATGGGCGACCAGCGAGACCAGCGACTTGTCGCCGACGATCACGGTCGGCGTGGCGAAGGTCAGGCGCGGGTTTTCCATGCCGCCGAACGGGAACGACGGCGGCAGCACCAGCATGTCGTAGCGGCCCCAGCGGTATTCGCCGTACAGCTTCTCGGCGGCACCGATCATCTTCTCGGTATCTTCGAATTCCTTGGCGGCCTTGTTGACCATGGTCGGCTCGGCCCAGACGCCGGAGCGGCCGGAGATCGGCTCGAACACCAGGTCGCCGGCGGCGATGGCCAGCAGGTAGGACGGAATCGGCTGCGGCATCTTGAAGGTGTAGTCACCGTCACGCGCGGCCTTGGGATCGTTGTCGGCGCTCATCAGCACCATCACGTCCGGGCGCGAGACCACGTGCGCGCTGTAGGTGAAGCGCACGCTGGGGGTGTCCTGCAGCGGTACCCAGGAACGGGCGTGGATCGCCTGCGACTGGCTGAACATGAAGGGCAGCTTCTTGCCCTCGGTCATCGACGGCGCCAGCCACTGCAGGCCCGAAGCGGTCGGTGCGGTGTGGTAGGTCACTTCGACCTTGGCCGGCTGTTCCGGGGTTTCGATGGTCAGCTTGCTGCCGAACACCTTGTCGGCCGGGGCCAGCACGAACTGCAGCGGGCTGCGCGCGCCGTCAGCGGCGATCGCTTCGACCTTGGCGATGCTCAGCTCGCGGGTGTCCAGCACCAGCTGCTTGGCGTCCTTCTGCTTCCATTCCAGGGTGTAGGTGGCGGTGCCGCCGATCTGCTTCTGGTCGAAGTCCAGCTTCAGGTCCAGCGCGATGTCCTTGACGACGACCTTGTCCGGCTCGGCGTACGAGCTTTCATCGTGGCTGCGGTTTTCGGCGTTCACGGGGGCGGCGGGAGCCTTCTGGGCAGTCGGGGTGGCGGCGGGTGCGGCCGCCTCCTGGGAGCAGCCGGCGGCCAGGGCCACGGCCAGCGGAAGGAGCATCAGCGGATTGCGCATGAATCGGGACCGTTACGGGGAACAAACCCCAATGGTACCTCTCCCCCGGCCGGGAAGCGTTGCGCGGTGCGGGGTAATGGCGCATGCGCAGCGCGCTCGCCGGGCACGGCCCGGCGCTACCGACGGGTACCGGGGCGTTGCGCGGTAGCGCCGGGCCATGCCCGGCGACCGTCAAGGCTTACAGCTTGTAGCCGGAGTGGATCGAGACGATGCCGCCGGTCAGGTTCTTGTAGTGGCAGCGCTCGAAGCCGGCCTGCCCCATCATCGCCTTCAGTTCTTCCTGCGGCGGATGCTTGCGGATGCTCTCGGCCAGGTACTGGTAGCTGTCCGAATCGTTGGCGAACAGCTTGCCCAGCTTCGGCAGGATCTTGAACGAGTGGAAGTCGTAGATCGGCTTGAACCAGTCGGCGGTGACTTCGGAGAACTCCAGCACGCGGGCCTGGCCGCCTACCTTCAGCACGCGGTACATCTCGCGCAGGCCGGCGTCCTTGTCGGTCACGTTGCGCAGGCCGAAAGCGATGGTCACCAGGTCGAAGCTGTTGTCCGGGAACGGCAGGGCCTCGGCGTTGCACTGCACGTAGTCCAGGCCCAGCACCAGGCCGCGGTTGGTCAGTCGGTCACGGCCGACCGACAGCATGCCGGCGTTGATGTCGCCCAGCACCACCGAGCCCTCCGCACCGACGCGCTCCTTCAGCAGCGCGGCGATATCGCCGGTGCCACCGGCCAGGTCGAGCACGCGGTCACCCGGCTTCACCTGCGCGGTGGCGACGTAGTAGCGCTTCCATGCCCGGTGCACGCCCATGCTCATCAGGTCGTTCATCAGGTCGTAGTTGCGCGCGACCGACGTGAACACCTGGCCGACAAGCTTCTGCTTGTCCTTGGCGTCAACGTCGCGGAACCCGAAATGGGTGGTACCGGATTTGTAGGGGGATTCGCTCATGCCCCGATTATCGCACCGCCGGGCCCCTACGGGGAACGCTGGCCGTATCATGGCGCCCCACGACCTACCGGAGCCCCGCATGATCACCACGCCCGACTACCAGGCCCTGCTGCAGACCGCCATTGCCGAAGCCCGCCAGGGCCTGGCCGAAGGCGGCGTGCCGATCGGCGCGGCGCTGTACCACAACGACGGCCGCCTGCTCGGCTGCGGCCATAACCGCCGCGTGCAGGAAGGTGACCCGTCCGTGCATGGCGAGACCGACGCCTTCCGCAAAGCCGGCCGCCAGCGCCGCTACCAGGACACCATCATGGTCACGACCCTGGCTCCCTGCTGGTACTGCTCCGGCCTGGTGCGGCAGTTCAACATCGGCACGGTGGTGGTCGGCGAATCGCGCACTTTCCAGGGCGGCATCGACTGGCTGCGGGAAAGCGGCGTCAACGTGATCGACCTGGACAACCAGGAATGCGTGGACCTGCTCGGCGGTTTCATTGCGCAACATCCGGAAATCTGGAACGAAGACATCGGCGAATGAGCATCCGCCACGGCTGATGAGCCCGCCTTGATGAACGCTTCAGTGCCGGCACAGCCTTGTGCCGGCAGCGTCTGCACGCTTCAACGTGAACTGCTGCGCAGTCAGCTGCGTGCAGTCAACACGCGCTACTAACATCCTGCTGCGCAGCGACGTCTAGGGTGGAATGCAACCGGGCCCCCGCCCCGGATTGGAGCCGACCATGCACGCGCATGCCGTACGTCCTCGCAGCGACCCGGCCCTGGCCGCGATCTGGAGCCGACTGCAGCAGCAATACGCACTGCACCAGCGCAGTGCCCCGTTCTGGAGCGCCTACCAGGACATGCAGCAGAATCTGCTGCACGACCATCCCCGCGACCTGGTGCGCCTGTGCAATGCGATGGCCGCCATGGCCGAACAACTGGGCGCGGTTGAACACGCGCAGCTGCTGCACCATCGCCACGCTGGCTGCACATCGCGCTGACGCGGCATGCACCGTCGCCCGGGCCACACTGTGATGGTCCCCCACTCCCTTCACCTCCAACCGATTGGATCGTCATGCACGCTGAAGTTCCCGCCATTCCCCCTGTCATCAATGTCGATGCGGAGCTGGATTACTGGCGCCGCCAGCACGCCGATGGCGCACTCGCGCATACCTCGTTCGGCACCTATGTCCCGTGGATCAAGTTCGCCTGTGATTCGCTGATCACCCAGCCGCGCGCCAGCAACGCCCAGCGCGATGAGCTGTTCCAGACCCAGTACGCCCTGCAGATCATGCCGCGCCTGAGTGAAGCGCAGGCCCGCGAATTCGTCGAACGCTGCTGGCAGCACGTGTACCTGGCCAGCCCGGTGCGCAGCCAGGAAGCACCGCGCCTGCGCGCCTGAGTCCACGCCTGCTGCACGGTACCTGCACGGCCATGTGCCGATGATCGTCGCCATTTCCGTGGAACGATGACGATGAGCGCAAGGAACCTGTTCAATACGATCGCCAAGAAGGCCGCGGCCGCCACCGGCTCGCCGTGGACCTTCCTGGCCGCGGTGGCGATCGTGGCGCTGTGGGGCATCACCGGCCCGATATTCAAGTTCAACGACACTTGGCAGCTGGTGATCAACACCGGCACCACCATCATCACCTTCCTGATGGTGTTTCTGATCCAGCACACGCAGAACTCGGACACCGCCGCGATGCAGATCAAGCTGGATGAACTGATCCGCGCCACCGCCGAGGCCAACAATGAGCTGCTGGACCTGGAAGAGCTGGACGAAGAGCGCCTGGAAGAGATCCGCCGCGAATATGAGCGCATGGCACGCGAAGCCGGCGACGCATTGACGCGGGTACGCGCCTGCCGCACCGAGCGGCGCGACGACGAAGCGGTGTGACAGCAGCAACGCTCGCCGGGCATGACCCGGCGCGACCGGCAATTCCCACCCTCTGGTAGCGCCGGGCCATGCCCGGCGAGGGCGCAGCGCGCAACGCGCAACGCGGCAGACACCGTAAACACCCAACGGGAAAGCCGCCGGGCATGGCCCGGCGCTACCGGAATCAGAGCGACTTACCCGCGCTCGTGCCAGCCGCCGCCCAGCACCTTGTACAGCGTGATGCGGTTGGCCTGTTGCGCCAGCTGTGTCTGCAGCTGGCTCTGCTGCGCGTTGTAGGCGGTACGCCGTGCATCCAGCAGGGTGACGAAGCTGTCCAAGCCCGCGTCATAGCGCGCCTGCGACAGGCGGTTGGCCTGCTCGGCCGCTTCCACCAGGCGCTGCTGCGAGGCCGCCTGTTCATCCAGGCTGACATTCAATGCCAGCGCATCGGCGGTTTCGCGGAAACCACTCTGGATCGACTTTTCGTACTGCGCCAGCGCGATATCGCGGTCGGCGTTGGCCACGGCCAGGTTCGCGCGCAGCTTGCCGCCCTGGAAGATCGGCAAGGTGATCTTCGGCAGGAAGCTCCACACCCGCGTACCGCTGTCGAACAGGCCGGACAATTCACCCGAGCCACTGCCGATGCTGCCGGTCAGCGAGATGCTGGGGAAGAAGGCTGCGCGTGCGGCACCGATGTTGGCATTGGCCGCCAGCAGCTGATGTTCCGCCGCCATGATGTCCGGGCGCTGCAGCAGCACGTCGCTGGGCAGGCCAGCCGGCGGTGGTGCCAACGCAAGCACCTGCGGTGCGATGCTGTCCGGCAGCAGCGCCGGATCCAGCTGGCCACCGGCCAGCAGCGCCAGCGCGTTGCGGTCCTGGGCCAGCTGCCCACGCAGGCGTGCGGCATCGGTACGCGCGGTTTCCACCAGGGTGCGGGTCTGGGTCAGTTCCAACCCCGAACTGCCACCGCGCTCATGGCGCGCTTCGGCCAGGCGCAGCGAATCCTCATAGGTCTTCACCGTTGCCTCGGCGATCGCCAGACGCTGCTGGTCGGCACCGTAGGTCAACCACGCGGTGGCGGTCTCGGCCACCAGGCTCAGCTGCGCGTTGCGGCGGTTGGCGGCTACAGCGAAGTACTGCTGCAGCGCGGCTTCGCTCAGGTTGCGCACGCGGCCGAACAGGTCCAGTTCGAACTCGGCCACGCCGACGCCTGCGCTGAACTGCTCGGTGACCGGCACGTCGCCACCGCGGCGGTCCATCTGCCCGGTCACGGCCACGCCCGGTACGCGGTCTGCGCGCTGCACGCGATACTGGCCACGCGCCTTTTCGACGTTGAGCACCGCCACGCGCAGGTCGCGGTTGTTGTCCAGCGCCTGGCCGATCACCTGCTGCAGGCGCTCGTCGGTGAAGAAGTCACGCCAGCCGACCGCGGCTGCATCGGCCACTTCGCCCTGCGCGGCTTCGGCCGGCCACTGTGAAGGAATGGCCGGGGCCACTGCGGTGTTCTTCGGCGCCAGGGTGCCGCACGCGCTGAGCGCCAGCGCGGTGGCAAGGGATACTGCAAGAGAAGAGAATTTCATAGCGACACCTTGGGGGTCACGGTGGTAGCGCCGGGCCGGGCCCGGCGACCATGCGGTGAGGCATCCGCCGGGCATGGCCCGGCGCTACCGGTTTTCATCACTCGGTGGCGTTGCGCTTCTTGAACACGCGCTGCACCACGACGAAGAACAGCGGCACGAAGAACACGCCGAGCACGGTGCCGACCACCATGCCGCCGAGCACGCCGGTGCCGATCGCCTGCTTGGCACCCGAGCCGGCACCGCTGGAGATCGCCAGCGGCAGCACGCCCATGCCGAAGGCCAGCGAGGTCATGATGATCGGGCGCAGACGGTCGCGGACCGCGTGCATCGTCGCTTCGATCAGCCCCGCGCCCTTCTCCAGATGCTCCTTGGCGAACTCGACGATCAGGATCGCGTTCTTGCTGGTCAGGCCCACCGTGGTCAGCATCGCCACCTGGAAATAGATGTCGCGCTCCATGCCACGGAAAGTATTGGCCAGCACCGCACCGAGGATGCCCAGCGGCGCCACCAGCAGCACCGAGGTCGGCACGCTCCAGCTTTCATACAACGCGGCAAGGCACAGGAACACGATCATCAGCGACAGCGTGTACAGCAGCGGCGTCTGCGAGCCCGCCTGGCGTTCCTGGTAGGACATCGCCGTCCACTCGACACCGAAGCCCGCCGGCAACTGCTTGGCCAGCTGTTCGATCTCGGCCATGGCATCACCGGACGCCACGCCCGGGGCCGGTTCGCCCTGGATTTCGGTAGCCGACACGCCGTTGTAGCGTTCCAGGCGCGGCGAGCCGTAGTCCCAGTGCTTGCTGGCGAAGGCGCTGAACGGAACCATCTCGCCCTTGTCGTTCTTCACCGACCAGAGATCGAAATCCTCCGGCACCATGCGGAACGGTTGGTCAGCCTGCACGAACACGCGCTTGACGCGGCCGCGATCGATGAAGTCATCGATGTACGAGCTGCCCCACGCGGTGGCCAGGGTGGTGTTGACCTGGTCGATCGACAGGCCCAGCGAGCTGGCCTTGGCCACATCGATATCGATGCGGAACTGCGGCGTGTCCTCCTGGCCGTTCGGTCGCACGTTGGCCAGCTTCTTGCTGCCGGCCGCCAGGCCCAGCAGCTGGTTCCGGGCCGCCAGCAACGCCTCGTGGCCCTGGCCGCTGTTGTCCTTCAGGAAGAAGGTGTAGCCGGAGGCCGTGCCCAGTTCCGGAATCGCCGGCGGCGGGAACGCAAAGATGAAGGCATCCTTGATCTGCCCCAGCGCAGCCATCGCACGTCCGGTGATCGGCATCACCCCGTTGTCGGCGTCACGATCCTTCCAGTCCTTCAGCTTGACGAAAGCCATGCCCGCGTTCTGGCCCATGCCGGCGAAGCTGAAGCCCTGCACCGAGAACACCGATTCGACGGCACCCTTCTCGTTTTCCATGAAGTGCTTTTCGAGCGCGGCGATCGATTCCAGCGTGCGCTCCTGGGTTGCGCCCACCGGTGCCTGCACCAGCGCCATCAGCACGCCCTGGTCTTCGTTGGGCAGGAACGAGCTGGGCAGGCGCACGAACAGCACGCCCATCAGCAGGAACAGCGCGGCCACGATGCCCATGAACCGCCACGGACGGTGCAGGATGCCGCGCACGCCGCGCTGGTAGCTCTCGCTGGTGCGGTCGAAGCCACGGTTGAAGCCGTTGAAGAAGCGACCGGCGAACCCGCGGTGGGCGACATGGTGCTCACCCTTCTTCAGCGGCTTGAGCATGGTCGCGCACAGCGCCGGGGTCAGCACGATCGCGACCAGCACCGACAACGCCATCGCCGAGACGATCGTCGCCGAGAACTGCCGGTAGATCACGCCGGTGGAGCCGCTCATGAAGGCCATCGGCACGAACACCGCCGACAGCACCAGGCCGATGCCCACCAGCGCGCCGGTGATCTGGCTCATCGACTTGCGGGTGGCTTCCAGCGGCGACAGGCCCTCTTCGGACATGATGCGTTCGACGTTCTCCACCACCACGATGGCATCGTCCACCAGCAGGCCGATGGCCAGCACCATCGCGAACATGGTCAGCATGTTCACCGAGAAGCCCAGCACCGACAGCACGCCGAAGGTACCCAGCAGCACCACCGGCACGGCGATGGTCGGGATCAGGGTGGCGCGGAAGTTCTGCAGGAACAGGTACATCACCACGAACACCAGCACGATCGCTTCGAGCAGGGTCTGCACCACGCCCTTGATCGACACGCGCACGAACGGGGTGGTGTCGTACGGGATCTCGGCCTTCAGGCCGGCCGGGAAGAAGCCTTCCAGTTCCTTCAGCGTTTCATCGACACCGGCAGCGGTATCCAGCGCGTTGGCGCCGGTGGCCAGGGTGACCGCCAGGCCGCTGGCCGGCTGCCCGTTGTAGCGGGTGACGAAGTCGTACGACTCGGCGCCCAGCTCGACGCGGGCTACATCGCCCAGGCGCAGTTCGGCACCGTCCTGCGCACCGCGCACGATGATGTTGCGGAACTGTTCCGGGGTCTGCAGGCGCGACTGCGCGTTGATGGTGGCGTTGAGCTGCTGGCCCTTCACCGACGGCGCACCACCCAGCTGGCCGATGGCCACCTGCGCGTTCTGTGCCTTCACCGCAGCGACCACCTCGGGCACCGACATGCCGTAGGTGTGCAGCTTGTTCGGGTCCAGCCAGATGCGCATGGCGTACTTGCCACCGAACACCTGGATGTTGCCCACGCCCGGAACGCGGCTGAGACGGTCCACGACGTTGGAACCGACGTAGTCGGCGATGTCGTTGGCATCCATGCTGCCGTCTTCGGACACGAACGCGATGACGTTCAGGAAGCCCGAGCTGGACTTGGCCACGTTGATGCCCTGCCGCTGCACTTCCTGCGGCAGCAGTGGCATCGCCAGCTGCAGCTTGTTCTGCACCTGCACCTGGGCGATGTCGGGGTTGGTCCCGCTCTCGAAGGTCAGGGTGATGGTGGCCTGGCCGTTGGACGAACTGTTGGAGGAGAAATAGATCAGGCCATCAAGGCCCTTCATGTTCTGCTCGATGATCTGCGTCACCGAGTCTTCGACCACCTTGGCCGAAGCACCCGGGTAGCTGGCGCTGATTTCCACCGCCGGCGGTGCGACGTTGGGGTACATCGAGATCGGCAGCTTGAACAGGGCCAGGCCGCCGGCGAGCATGATGATGATCGCGATGACCCACGCGAAGATGGGTCGATCGATGAAGAAACGTGCCATGGAGTTCTCCGCTTACTTCGCGCCTGCGGCCGCAGCTGCAGGTTGGGCGGCGGCCGGCTTGGCCGGGGCGGCGCCCTGTTCGGTGGCATTCACGGGCATGCCCGGGCCGATCTTCTGCAGGCCTTCGACGATGACCTTGTCGCCGGCCTTCAGGCCGTCCTCGACCAGCCACTTGTCGCCGACGGTGCGGCTGACCTTGACCGGGCGCACTTCGACCTTGTTGTCCTTGCCGACCACCATCGCACTGGTATCGCCCTTCGGATCGCGGGCGATGCCCTGCATCGGCACCAGCACCGCATCGCTGCGCACACCGCCGCCAATCACCGCGCGCACGTACATGCCCGGCATCAGCAGGCCATCGGGGTTGTCGACCCTGACCCGCAGCGCGAAGCTGCCGGTGGCCGGATCGACGCTGACTTCGGAGAACTCCAGCGTGCCCTTGTGTTCGAAGGTGCTGCCGTCTTCCATCAGGATGCTGACCGGCGTCTGCTGGTTGTCCTGCAGGCGGCCGGCGGCCAGTTCGCGGCGCAGCTGCAGCAGCTCGGCCGAGGACTGGGTCAGGTCGACGTAGATCGGGTCCAGCTGCTGCACGGTGGCCAGCGCCGTGGCCTGGCCGGCGCTGACCAGCGCGCCCTGGGTGACGCTGGACTTGCCGATGCGGCCGCTGATCGGCGCGGTGATGCGCGCATAGCCGAGGGTCACGTTGGCGGCATCCAGTGAGGCCTTGGCGGCGCCGACATCGGCCTCTGCCTGCTTCTGCGCAGCCACGGCGTTTTCCAGATCCTGCTGGCTGACCGCGTCGACCTTGGCCAGCTCGGTGATGCGCTTGGCGCTCAGCCGCGCCGCATTGGCGGTGGCTTCGGCGCGGGCCAGCTGTGCACGCGCACTGTTGGCCTGGGCGCGGTAGCTGGCGTCCTCGATCTGGTACAGCGGCTCGCCGGCCTTGACCATCCCACCCTCGGTGAACAGGCGCTTGGCGACGATGCCGTTGACCTGCGGGCGCACTTCGGCCACCAGGAAGGCGTTGGTGCGGCCCGGCAGCTCACGGGTCAGCCCGACGGTCTCGGACTTCAGCGTGACCACGCTGACCTGGCCCGGTCCCTGTTCAGGTGCCTGGGGTTGGCCGCCACAGGCAGCGACGGTGGCAGCGATCGCCAGCGACAACGCGAAGGGTCGGATTCGGCTCAGCAACATGATGGGAATGGCTCTTGAAGGGAGGGATCTCAGAAGGGGCTGATACGAAGGCCCCTCCCCTTGCAGGAGAAGACCGCGCTGACAGCGCCCACCCGCGTGAAGTGGGAGCCGGGACGGGCCTGCCACGCACACGACGGGAATGATGGGACGGAAATATACATACATGCGTGTTTGTTTGTAAAGCGGTACAATTCAGCCACGTTTCACCTGCACTCGTACCCGCTCATGGCCCGCAAGACCAAAGAGGACACCCAGGCAACCCGCGAAGGCATCCTGGATGCCGCCGAAGCCTGTTTCCACGAACACGGCGTGGCCCGGACCACGCTGGAGATGATCGGTGCCCGCGCCGGCTACACCCGCGGCGCCGTGTACTGGCATTTCAAGAACAAGGGCGAGGTGCTGACCGCGATCGTCGAACGGGTGCACCTGCCCTTCATGCAGGAGCTGGAGCGCACCTCCACCGACCAGCGCGACACGCCGGTGCATGACCTGCGCGCGGTGATGATCCACTCGTTCATCGAGCTGTCCGAGGACGAGCGCCTGCGCAAGACCATGGAGATCATGCTGCGCAGCGATGCCTCGGCCGACACCAGGGTGCTGACCGAACTGCAGCAGAGCGGTTTCCGCGATGCCCTGGACCGGATGGAACGCGCCCTGCGCCGTGCCCAGGACCTGGGCCAGCTGCGCGACGGCGCCGACCCGAAGATCGCCGCGCGCATGCTGCACGCCACCGTGCTCGGCGTGCTGCACGGGGCGATGGTCGAACCGGACCTGATGGACCTCAAGCGCGACGGCATGCTGGCGCTGGACATGACCCTGGCCGCCTACGTGAAGGAAGGCGTGTTCGTACCGGGTTCGTTACCCGAGCCGCTGCCGGAGGCGTGACGGCGCCGCCGGGCATGGCCCGGCGCTACCGCAGATTCGGCCACCCTGCATAACGAAAAGGCCGCCTTTCGGCGGCCTCTTCGCATTCCCGGTTACAGGATGTAACGGCTCAGGTCCGGGTCCTGCACCAGCTCACCCAGGTGCGCATCGACATAGGCACTGTCGATGGCCAGGGTTTCACCATCGCGGTCCGGTGCTTCGTAGCTGAGCGAATCCAGCAGGCGCTCCAGCACGGTATGCAGGCGGCGCGCACCGATGTTCTCCTGGCGCTCGTTCACCTGGAAGGCGATCTCGGCCAGGCGGTCGATGGCATCGGTGGTGAAGCTGACCTTGACGCCTTCGGTGGCCAGCAACGCTTCGTACTGCTTGGTCAGCGCAGCCTTCGGCTCGGTCAGGATGCGCACGAAATCAGCCTTGCTCAGCGCACCCAGCTCCACGCGGATCGGGAAGCGGCCCTGCAGTTCCGGGATCAGGTCACTGGGCTTGGCCAGGTGGAAGGCACCCGATGCGATGAACAGGATGTGGTCGGTCTTGATCGTGCCGTACTTGGTGGACACGTTGGAACCTTCCACCAGCGGCAGCAGATCGCGCTGCACGCCTTCGCGCGAGACATCGCCACCGCCCACGTTGTCACCCCGCTTGGCGACCTTGTCGATCTCGTCGATGAACACGATGCCGTGCTGTTCACAGGCTTCGATCGCGGCGGTGCGGATGTCATCCTCGTTGACCAGCTTGCCGGCCTCTTCTTCCTGCAGCAGCGGGCGCGCGGCCTTGATGGTCAGCGTGCGCTTGTGGGCCTTGGCGCCACCACCAAGGTTGGCGAACATCGACTTCAGCTGCTGGCCCATTTCCTCCATGCCCGGCGGGGTCATGATGTCCATACTGACGTTGGCGGTCAGGTCGAGCTCGATCTCGCGATCGTCCAGCTCGCCGTTGCGCAGCATCTTGCGGAACTTGATGCGGGTCTCGTTGTCCTGCGCCGACGGCTCGTTGCGCGCAGCCTCCGGGTCGAAGCCGATGCCACCACTGCGGCGCGGCAGCAGCGCATCGAGGATGCGGTCTTCGGCACGCTCTTCGGCCTGCGTGCGCACGCGCACCTTGGCCTGTTCGCGGTACAGCTTGACGGCGGTATCGGCCAGGTCACGGATGATCTGCTCGACATCCTTGCCGACATAGCCGACTTCGGTGAAGCGGGTCGCTTCGACCTTGACGAACGGCGCGTTGGCCAGCGTGGCCAGGCGGCGCGCGATCTCGGTCTTGCCGACGCCGGTCGGGCCGATCATCAGGATGTTCTTGGGCATGACCTCGTTGCGCAGCTCGGGCTGCAGCTGCATGCGGCGCCAGCGGTTGCGCAGGGCGATGGCGACCGCGCGCTTGGCGTCATGCTGGCCGACGATGTGCCGGTCCAGTTCCTGCACGATCTCGCGCGGGGTCATGGTGGCGGAGGAAACTTCGATCTTGTGCGGCATGGGTGTGCTCACGAATGCGTTGTCGGTAGCGCCGGGCCATGCCCGGCGGATCAGGAATGCGTGTGACAGTTCCGCGTCACAACTCCTCGACCACCACGTTGCGGTTGGTGTAGATGCAGATGTCACCGGCGATGTTGATCGCTTCGCTGGCGATGGTGCGTGCATCCAGTTCGGTGTGCGCCATCAGCGCGCGTGCAGCGGACAGCGCATACGAACCACCGGAACCGATGGCGATGATGCCGTCCTCCGGCTCGATCACGTCGCCGGTGCCGCTGATGATCAGCGAGGTTTCCTTGTCGGCCACCGCCAGCAGGGCTTCGAGCTTGCCGAGGCGGCGCTCGGTGCGCCAATCCTTGGCCAGTTCCACCGCGGCACGCTGCAGCTGGCCATGCTTCTCCAGCTTGGCTTCGAACAGCTCGAACAGGGTAAAGGCATCGGCGGCGGCACCGGCAAAGCCGGCCAGCACCTGGCCATCGCGGCCAAGGCGGCGGACCTTGCGCGCGTTGCCCTTCATCACCGTGTGGCCGAGGGTGACCTGGCCGTCGCCGGCAATGGCCACGTGCTCGCCGCGACGAACGCAGACGATGGTGGTGGCGTGGAAAACGGTGGGATTCTGACTGGGGTCCATGCGGCCTCCGATAGCTGTTCACGGGACATGGGGACAGCCGCCGAAGCGATCAAGCCCGTGCCGATAGCTGCCGTTCAGCGCTCGTCCTGCGATGGCCGGTCCGGATTCGGCTCGACTCCCGGGCGGTGTACCAGTCTTCACCCTGGGTTTCGATCGGGTGCTGGGTGCGGCCCGAGCCGTTGCCACAGGCCAGTGCATCGGCGGCGCAGTAACGGTAGCGCCGGGCCATGCCCGGCGAGCGCGCAGCGCGGGCGGCGGCGCATACACGCCACATGGATCACACAGCCGCCAGGCATTGCCCGGCGCTACCCCCCCGTGTCGGGCGGGTCCTTGCGGCGTTTCGCGCGCGGATGCGCCGCATCGTAGACCTTGGCCAGATGCTGGAAATCCAGGTGGGTGTAGATCTGCGTGGTGGCGATGTCGGCATGGCCGAGCAGTTCCTGCACGCCGCGCAGGTCACCGGAGGATTCCAGGATGTGGCTGGCGAAACTGTGCCGCAGCATGTGCGGGTGCACGTGCTTGAACAGGCCCTGGCGCTGCGCCAACTGGCGGATGCGGATCTGCACCGCGCGCTGGCTGATCGGACCGTTGCGGCCGGGGAACACCGGTGTGGCAGCATCACCACCGCTTTCGCTGCGCCAGGTCAGCAGCGCTTCGCGTGCCGGCTTTCCGAAGGGGACGCGACGTTGCCGGTTGCCCTTGCCCATCACGTTGACCAGGCCGCTGGCGAAATCCAGATCGCGCCAGGTCAGCGCACAGACTTCGCTCAAGCGCAGGCCGGAGGAATAGAACAGTTCCAGCAGCGCGCGGTCACGACGTCCCAGCTCGCCTTCCGGTTCCAGTTCAACCAATTGCACGGCTTCATCGGCGTCGAGTACCTGCGGCAGCCGTCGCGGCGCACGCGGCGCCTTCAGTGTCGCTGCCGGGCTGGCCTCGATGCGGCCATGCTTGAGCAGCCAGGCATAGAAGCTGCGGCAGGCCGACAGCCGGCGTTGCAGGCTCTTGGCCGACAGGCCACGGCGGTGTTCATCGGCAACGAACTGGCGCACCGCGTCGGTATCCAGCGCCTCCACGGCCACCCCGCGGGGTTCGGCCCACACCGACAACGCCTCCAGGTCGCGGCGGTAGGCGTCGAGCGTATGCGCCGACATCCGCCGCTCCACCTGCAGGTGCTGCAGGAACGCCTGCACCGCGCTCATCGTCGTCGTTTCCCGCTCAATCCGCGAAGCGCTTGAGCCCGGTCACCAGGGCCTCGCCCATCATCCGCAGGAACAGCGTGCCCATGCCGGGATAGAAGCGGTTCGGATCATGGCTGCCCACCGCGATCAGGCCGACGCCCGGCAGCGGCAGCAATGCGGTGGTCTGCACTTCCTCGCTGCGCGCGCCGTACAGCACCGCGTTCTTGTCACTCTGCAGGCGGCCGCAGATCGGCTCGCCATCCTTCAGGCAGTCGCGGAACGGGCCCAGCTGCGCATCATCGGCAGCCAGCACCTGCAGCCACTCGGCCTGCTCCAGCCCCGCCACCGGCGCATGCACGACCAACCGCACCAGATCGCCGGCGAAGTCCTCCTGCAGCGATGCGGCCATCGCGCGCAGCGTATCGGCGGCGTTGTCCTGCTTCATCAGGGCCAAGGTGAGCTGATGCGTGCGCACCGCCAGCCGCTCGTTGACCTGCGCGGTCGCGCCCAGGTCGGCCAACCGTCGCGCCAGCTCGCGGTTCTTCTCCCGCAGCACTTCCAGCTGGTAGCTGGCCAGCGATGCGGTCGGGCCGTCATCGCGTGGCACCACCAGGGTCAGCGCCAGGTCCGGGAACTGCTTGAGGAAGCCCGGATGGCGCCGCAACCAGGCCGCGACTTCATGGGCACCGAGCTTGTCGACGGTCTCAGTCATGCGATCCACTCCCCTTCGAAGACGAATGCGGTCGGGCCCGCCATCACCACCGGCTGGCCATCGCCCGGCCACTGGATGCGCAGGTCGCCACCAGGCAGGCTGATGCGCGCATCGCGCTGCAGGCGGCCGCGCTGCATCAGGGTCACGGCGGCAGCGCAGGCGCCACTGCCACAGGCCAGGGTTTCACCCACGCCGCGCTCGAACACGCGCAGGCGCGCATGTTCCGGGCCCATCACCTGGGCAAAGCCCACGTTCACCGACTTCGGGAACGAAGCATGCTGCTGCAGCAGTCCGCCCACACGCTCAACCGGTGCAGCATCGACCAGGCCCACTTCGATCACCGCGTGCGGATTGCCCATCGACACCGCCGCGAAGCGCACGGTCTCGCCCTGCAGTGGCAGCAGGTACTCCTCGCGCGGGTGGGCGAAGCCGATCAGCGGCACCTGCGCCGGATCGAACACCGGCACACCCATCGCCACCGCGTACTGGTCATTGCCCAGGACGTCCACGGCGTGGCTGGCCAGGGGGCTGTCGATGACGAAGCGATCGCCCTGCGCACTGCCCTCGCGCACCAGCCAGGCCGCGATGCAGCGCGCGCCGTTGCCGCACTGCTCGGAGTTGGAGCCGTCGGCGTTCCAGATCCGGTACGAAGCGACCGAGCCCTCGGCACGCGGCGGCTCGATGGTCAGGATCTGGTCGCAGCCGACGCCGGTATGGCGGTCGGCCAGTCGCGCGGCCAGTTCCGGGGTGGGCGGCGGGGTGCCGTCGCGCAGGTCGATCACTACGAAATCGTTGCCCGCCCCGTGCATCTTGCTGAAGCGCAGGCCGTTGGAAACCGCCTTACTCATTCCCGTCGTCCACCTTCTTGACCGGGTCCGGGGTCACCGACGGACTGCCGTCGCGGGGGTCCTGGGTGGCAGCGGGCGTGGTGTCGGTATCGGTGGCCGGTTCGACGGTTTCTTCCACCGGCACCGGCTTCTGCGGCAGCACCAGCGGGCCCTTGTTGCCGCATGCGGCGAGGAACAGCAGCGAGGCCGCTGCCAGCGGAATCAGGATGACATTGCGATGGGGGATGTTCATGCCCCGAGTATAGCCATTGGCGGCTGAGCGGTTGGTGCAGGGTGCCGGGCCACGCATCCGCCGGGCATGGCCCGGCGCTGCCGCAACCCAGCACCCCTGGTAGCGCCGGGCCATGCCCGACGGGAGAGATCAATCGGCCGGCGGCAGCGGCCGGGTCCACAGCCAGATCGCCACCACGGTCATGCTGCCGATCGAGAACCACTTCACCCAGGCCACCGGCACGCACCACAGCATGATGCCGGCGCATACCGCCATGGTGATCGTGGCCATCCATTTGCCGTAGCGGCTGACCGCACCGTGGGCCTGCCAGTGGGTGATGGCCGGGCCGAAGCGCGGGTGCTGCAGCAGCCAGGCGTGCAGGCGCTCGGAGCCGCGCGAGGCGGCCCAGGCCGAGATCAGGATGAATACGGTGGTGGGCAGTCCCGGCACGAAGATGCCGACGATGCCGGTGCCCAGGCTGGCGTAGGCCAGCAGCCACCACGCCCAACGGAACCGCACCGGCCGGGCGGGCGTTGGCAGGTCCTTGCTGGCGGGCGGTTCGGGCGGGCGCATCGCGCAAGGATACCGAGCGCAGGTGGCGGCGGCGATATCACCGCCGCCACGATGCGTCATTCCGTCGCAGCACCGGCCGCGGGCGTTTCGATGCCCAGCTGCTGCAGCACGAATGCATACGACTCGGACAGTTCGCGGTAACGCTGGAAGCGCCCGGACTTGCCGCCGTGGCCAGCTTCCATGTTGGTGCGGAACAGGATCGGGAAGGAACTGGTGTTGTCATCGCGCAGCTTGGCCACCCACTTGGCCGGTTCCCAGTACTGCACCTGCGAATCCCACAGGCCGGTACCCACGAACAGCGCCGGGTACGCCTGCTTTTTCACGTTGTCGTAGGGCGAGTAGGACAGCATGTACTCGTAGTACGGCTTCTGCTCGGGGTTGCCCCACTCGTCATACTCGTTGGTGGTCAGCGGGATGGTCGGATCGAGCATGGTGGTGACGACGTCCACGAACGGCACCTGCGCCACCAGCACGCGGTAGTCCTGCGGCGCCTGGTTGGCAATGGCGCCCATCAGCAGGCCACCGGCGCTGCCACCGGACGCGGCGACACGATCCTTCGCCGCCCAGCCCTGTGCCACCAGGCCACGGGTGACGTCGATGAAGTCGTTGAAGGTGTTCTGCTTGTGCAGCAGCTTGCCGTTCTCGTACCAGTCGCGGCCCATTTCCTGACCACCGCGGATGTGGGCGATGGCGTACACCACGCCACGGTCGAGCAGGCTCACCGCCGTCTGGTTGAAGTAGGGGTCCATCGACATGCCGTAGCTGCCGTAGGCGTACTGGAACAGCGCGCCGGTGCCATCCTTCCTGTAGCCCTTGCGATAGACCAGCGACACCGGCACCTTCACCCCGTCGCGCGCGGTGATCCACACCCGGTCGGTCTCGTACTTCGAGGCGTCATAGCCGATCACCGGCTGCTGCTTCAGCTGGCGACGCTCGCCGGTGGCGGTGTTCAGTTCGTACACCGTGGTCGGCGTGGTCATCGAGGTGTACACGTAGCGCAGCCACGTGGTGTCAGCCTCGGTGTTGTCGCCCAGGCCCATCGAATAGGCCGGTTCGTCGGCCTTTACATAGTCGTTGCGACCGTCCTTGAACAGCAGGCGGATGCGCTCCAGGCCTTCTGAACGTTCGGCGATGGCGGTGTAGGTATCGAACAGTTCGAAGCCTTCGATGAACACCGCATCGTCATGGGCGATCCAGTCCTTCCACTGCGCACGCGAGGTGGCATCGGTCGGTGCGGTCACCAGCTTGAAGTTCTTCGCGCCATCGTTGGTGCGGATCACCCAGCGGCCGTCGTAGTGGTCGGCGTCGTACTCCACGTCGCGCTGGCGCGGGGCGAGCACGGTGAACGTGGTCGGGTCGCTGGCCGGCGCATAGCGCTCTTCGGAGGACACGGTGCTGTGCACGCCGATGGTGATGAAGCGATCGTCGCGGGTGCGGCCGATGCCCATGTAGAAGCTGTCGTCCTTCTCTTCGTAAACGACGGTGTCGGCGCTGGCCGGGGTGCCCAGCACGTGCTTCTTCACCCGCACGGTCAGCAGGGTTTCCGGATCGTTCTCGACATACAGCACGGTGCGGTTGTCATCGGCCCAGACCAGGTCACCCGAGGTGCCGGTGATCGTGTCCGGCAGCACCGCGCCGGTGCTCAGGTCCTTGAAGCGGATGACGTACTGGCGGCGACCCACGTCATCGTCGGCCCAGGCCAGCAGCTGGTTGTCCTGGCTGACCTCCATCGAGCCGACGCTGAAATAGCCCTTGCCGGCAGCCATCGTGTTGACGTTGAGCAGGACTTCCTCCGGCGCGTCCATGCTGGCCTTGCGGCGTGCATGGATGGGATAGTCCTGGCCGGTCTCGTAGCGGCTGTAGTACCAGTAGCCGCGCTCGCGCGCCGGCACGCTGGCATCGTCCTGCTTGATGCGGCCGACGATCTCGCCGTACAGCGCGTCCTCCAGCGGCTTCAGCGGTGCCAGCAGCTGGTCGGCGTAGGCGTTCTCGGCCTGCAGGTAGGCCAGCATGGCCTTGTCCTCGCGCTTGTCGTCGCGCAGCCAGTAATAGTCATCGTTGCGGGTCGCGCCGAACGGCGCCTTGACCACGTGCGGACGCTTCTCAACATCCGGCGGAACGGGCGGGGTGGCGGCGGTAGCGGTGCTGGTCATCAGGCTCGCAAGCAACAGGCAGAGAGTGGATTTCATGAAATAAGGCTCCTTGATCGGCAATGCAATGGCGTCCTTGCGCCTGAGTCTGGGTGGCAGGGGGGCTGCGGGCAACCCTGCGGATCGTCATGGACGCGCGGAGGTAGTGCCGGCCGCTGGCCGGCAACGGCAGCAGACTGTTCATCCCGAGGTTGCCGGCCAGCGGCCGGCACTACCGGGACACCCGGCGTACCATGTGGGGCATGAGTACCCTGCCCCACACGCCGGGCTACAGCCGGCGCAGCCACGAAATCGCTCCCTTCCATGTGATGTCCCTGCTGGCCCGCGCACAGGCGCTGGAACAGGCCGGTCACGATGTGATCCATCTGGAGATCGGCGAACCGGACTTCACCACCGCCGAGCCGGTCGTGCGTGCCGGCCAGGCGGCGTTGGCCGCCGGCCACACCCGCTACACCGCCGCACGCGGCCTGCCGGCCCTGCGCCAGGCGATCAGCGGTTTCTATCGCAGTCATTACAGCCTGGATATCGACCCCGAACGCATCCTGGTCACGCCGGGCGGCTCCGGCGCGCTGCTGCTGGCCAGCAGCCTGCTGGTCGACCCGGGCCGCCACTGGCTGCTGGCCGATCCCGGTTATCCGTGCAACCGCCACTTCCTGCGGCTGGTGGAAGGCGGCGCGCAGCTCGTTCCGGTCGGCCCGGAAACGGCCTACCAGCTGACTCCTTCGCTGGTGCAGCAGTACTGGAACGCCGACAGCGTCGGCGCGCTGGTGGCGTCGCCGGCCAATCCCACCGGCACCGTGCTGTCAGCCGATGAACTGGCGGCCCTCTCGGCTTCGCTGCATGCGCGCGGCGGCCACCTGGTGGTCGACGAGATCTATCACGGCCTGACCTACGGCCTGGATGCAGCGAGCGTGCTGCAGGTCGATGACAGTGCCTTCGTGCTGAACAGCTTCTCCAAGTACTTCGGCATGACCGGCTGGCGACTGGGCTGGCTGGTGGCGCCACCGGCGGCGGTACCCGACCTGGAGAAGCTGGCGCAGAACCTGTACATCAGCGCTTCGAGCATCGCCCAGCACGCGGCCCTTGCCTGTTTCAGCGACGAGGCGATGGCGATCTTCGAGCAGCGCCGCCAGGCCTTCCAGCAGCGCCGCGACTTCCTGCTGCCGGCACTGCGCGAACTTGGCTTCCGCATCGAAGTGGAGCCGCAGGGGGCGTTCTACCTGTACGCCGACGTCAGCGCGTTCACCGATGACGCGCAGGCGTTCTGCGCGCACTTCCTGGAAACCGAGCACGTGGCATTCACCCCGGGCCTGGATTTCGGCTTCCATCGATCGAACCAGCACGTACGCCTGGCCTATACCCAGGAAGTGCCGCGGCTGCAGGAAGCGGTGGAGCGTATCGCGCGCGGGTTGAAACGATTCCGGTAGCGCCGGGCCGTGCCCGGCGAGCGCGCAGCGCGGCAAAGGAGCCGCCGGGCATGGCCCGGCGCTACCGTTCAGCGAATGCCCAACAAAGAACGCCGCCCGGGGGCGGCGTTCTTCATTTCATCATTTACCGGCCAACCGCTCCCACAGGAAGCTGTAGGCCAGTGCGGACATGTGCGCGGCCTGCGCGTTGTTGGCTGCACCGCCATGACCGCCTTCGATGTTCTCGTAGTAGGTCACGTCCTTGCCGGCATCGATCATCTTCGCGGCCATCTTGCGGGCGTGGCCCGGATGCACGCGGTCATCGCGGGTGGAGGTGGTGAACAGCACCGGCGGGTAGCTCTTCTTCGCGTCGAACAGGTGGTACGGCGAGAAGGTCTTGATGAACTCCCAGTCGCTGGTGTCCGGGTTGCCGTACTCGGCCATCCACGATGCGCCGGCCAGCAGGTGGCTGTAACGCTTCATGTCCAGCAGCGGAACCTGCACCACCACCGCACCGAACAGCTCCGGGTACTGGGTCAGCATGTTGCCGGTGAGCAGGCCACCGTTGCTGCCGCCCTGCACGCCCAGGTGCTTGGCAGAAGTGATCCTGCGGGTGACCAGGTCCTGGGCAACCGCGGCCATGTCTTCATAGGCCTTGTGACGGTTCTGCTTCAGCGCCGCCTGGTGCCAGCGCGGGCCGTACTCGCCACCACCACGGATGTTGGCAACCACGTACACGCCGCCCTTTTCCAGCCAGGCGCGGCCCATGCCGCCCGAGTACGACGGGGTCAGCGAAATCTCGAAACCACCGTAGCCGTACAGCAGGGTCGGGTTGGAACCGTCGAGCTTCATCGCCTTGTCGTGCACCACGAAGTACGGCACGCGGGTACCGTCCTTGCTGGTGGCGAAATGCTGCTCGATCACCTTGCCGTCGGCATCGAAGAACGCCGGCATGGTCTTGAGCACTTCCGGCGCCTTGCCGATGTCGGCGATCGCCAGGGTGGTCGGGGTCAGGTAATCGGTGGCGGTCAGCCACACTGCATCGCTGTCATTGCTGTCGACCGCACTGACGCCCAGGGTGCCGAAGGCCGGCGCGCCGACGAAATCGCTCTTCTGCCAGCCCTTGGCGGTCGGGGTCAGCACCGACAGGCGGTTCTTGACGTCGTCCAGCACATTCAGCACCAGGTGGTTCTTGGTCCACGAGGCACTGGCCAGCGAGGTGGTCGCGGTCGGGGTGAACAGCACCTCGAAATCACGCTTGCCGGCCAGGAAATCATCCAGCTTGGTCACCAGCAGCGCGCCAGAGGCATAGGTCTTGCCACCCACGGCCCACGGATCGCGCAGTTCCAGGGTCAGCCACTGCTTGTGCAGGCCCTTCTCGGCCGAGTTCGGCGCATCGATCCTGGTCAGCTTGCCATCATCGCCGCGCAGGTAGATCTCGTTGTTGTAGAAGGCCAGCGTACGGCTGACCAGGTTGCGCTCGAAGCCCGGAGTGTCATCGTGCATCGCCGCGATGTACATGTCTTCCGGCTTGCCTTCGTAGACCAGGCTGGCGGCGGACATCGGCGTGCCACGCTTCCACAGCTTGGCCACGCGCGGGTAACCGGAGGTGGTCATCGAGCCGCTGCCGAAATCGGTGTAGACGAACACGGTGTCGCGGTCGATCCAGCTCAGGCCGCCCTTCGATTCGGGACGGAAGAAGCCGTCCTTGATCCAGCTCTTGCTGGTCAGGTCGAACTCGCGGGTGACATCGGCGTCGGCACCACCGCGCGACAGCGCGATCAGGCAGCGGCTGTAGTCCGGACGCAGGCAGTCGGCGCCGTGCCAGACCCAGTTCTCGTTCTCGGCCTTGTTCAGCGCATCCAGGTCGAGCACGGTCTCCCAGGTCGGCGAGGCCTTGCGGTACTCGGCCAGGGTGGTGCGACGCCACAGGCCGCGCTCGTGCTGCTTGTCCTTCCAGAAGTTGTAGTAGTAATCGCCGATCTTCTGCACGCCGGGAATCTTGGCGTCCGAATCAAGCACCTCGCGGATGCTGCTCTCCATCTGCTTGAAGGCCGGGGTCTGCGCCAGGCGCGCTTCGGACTTGGCGTTCTGTTCCTTGACCCAGGCCAACGGCTTGTCGCCGGTGACGTCCTCCAGCCAGGCGTAACGGTCGGTGTCTTCAGCGGCCACGGCGGTACCCACCGAGGCAGCGGTCATCATGCCGGCCAGCAGGCAGGCGGAAGCGAATCGTGACATTGCAGCTCCAGGCAGTCATTAGCCGTGAAACGCTAGCATGGATCACCGGGGCCGCCCCCGTGTCGAAGGTCAGGCCGTGGCGGTGTGCGCCTTGCGCGTACGCGTGGGGGAGCGCCGCCGGGCCTGCCCATGGTCGCGTTGCAGCGAGCGGAGCATGGCCAGCGTTGGCAACGGGCAGCGCAGCAGTGCCCACCAGGCCGCCAACGGCATGCCGACCAGCCACAGCGGCAACCAGCCCAGCCAGGCACTGCTGCCACGCGCGGCCGGCCACACCAGCACCACGGCCAGGCCAGCGAGGGCGAGCTGCGGCACCACCCGCAACAGGCGCGGATCGGCGCGTTCGCTGACGCGTTCAGTTGGCCGGCGGTGGCGGGGACGGGTGCGCATGCGGATTCTCCGGGGGTCGATGCCGGCCAGCTTGGCTGTGGGGCTTCTCACCGGCTGCGACACCATTGACGGATGGCCTGCACACAGTGACCATGCGCGGGCAAGCCCACTGGAGCCCGCCGCCGCATGACCTCGATCCGCCCGCTCTGCGCTGTGTTGCTGGCCCTGTCCCTGGGCGGTCCGGCAGTGGCTGCCAATTCCCCACCGTCGTCCCGCAACAGCGCCGCGGAAGCCTCTGCAGATGGGGCGATCGACCTGCAGCGCTTCATGGGGACCTGGTACGTGATCGGCCGCGTGCCGAACTTCATCGAGCGCGGCCACGTCACCAGCGTCAATCAGTACGAGCTGCGCGAGGACCACAAGGTCGCCATCACCTATCGCTACCGCGATGGTTTCGGTGAGCCGCTGCAGGAAATCCGTGCGCGCGCCAGCGTCGATCCCGACAGTGGCAACCATGGCTGGCGCACCTGGTTCTACCGGGTCGTGCCGACCCATTCGCGGGTACTGGAAGTAGCACCGGACTATTCCTGGGCGCTGATCGGCTACCCGGGCCGCGAGATGGCCTGGATCTTCGCGCGCACACCTGACATGGACAAGGCCCTGTACAAGGACCTGGCCGAACGCCTGCGCGACGAGTACGGGGTGAACACCGACAAGCTCAAGCGCGTGCCGCAGCACCCCGAGCAGGTGGGCAAGCTGGGCTACGAAGTACCGAACGTGCGTTGACTGCGCACGGTGGTAGTGCCGGCCAGCGGCCGGCACTACCAGACATGAAGTTGCCGGCCAGCGCCCGGCACTACCGTGAACGATGCCGGGCGCCGCCCGGCATTCTGTTATCTGCGGCTGTAATGCGCGACCAGGCGGTCGCCGAGCATCTGCAGCAGCTGCACCAGCACCAGCAGCAGGACCACCGTGACCAGCGCCACGTCGGTGTGCGAGCGCTGGTAGCCGTCGCGGAAGGCCAGGTCGCCCAGGCCACCTGAACCGATCGCACCGCCCATCGCGGTGAAGCCGATCAGGGCCACGGTGGTCACCGTAGCACCGGCAATCAGGCCCGGCCGCGCTTCGGGCAGCAGCACGCGGGTGACCAGCTGCCAGGTCGTGGCACCCATTGCCTGGGTCGCCTCGATCACGCCACGGTCCACTTCACGCAGCGCGGTTTCCACCAGCCGCGCATAGAACGGCGCAGCGCCGATGACCAGCGGCACGATCGCGCCACGCACGCCCAGCGAGGTGCCCATCATGAACAGGGTGACCGGGATCAGCACAATCATCAGGATGATGAAGGGCACCGAGCGCAGCAGGTTCACCACCAGCGCCAGCACGCCGTAGGCAACCGGCCGGCGTTTCAGCTGTGGCGCACCGAACAGGTACAGCAGCACACCCAGCGGCAGGCCGATGGCCAGGGTCAGCGGCAGCGAACCGGCCAGCATCAGCAGGGTGTCGATGGTGGCCTGGCCGATGTCGGCCCACTTGCCTGCATCCAGGTGACGGAAGAAGCCGCCAGCGGTGGCGATGTTCATCGACGCAGTTCCTCAACGTGCACGCCGGCGGCCACGAACGCGGCCTGCGCGGCGGACTGGTCACCGCCCACCAGGGCGACGATCAGCTGGCCATACGGGGTGTCCTTGATCCGGTCGATACGGCCGGACAGGATGTTGTAGTCGACCCCGGTCTGCCGCGCGACGCTGCCGAGCAGGGGTTCGTAGGTGTCGGCGCCAAGGAAGGTCAGGCGCACGACACGGCCACCGACCGCGTCGAAATCGCGGTGCAGGGTGCCCTCGTCCACCTGCTCCGATTCGCTGACGAAACGGCGGGTGGTCGGGTGCTGCGGGTGCAGGAACACTTTCGTTACCGGGCCGGTCTCGACCAGCTGGCCCGCATCAAGCACGGCCACGCGGTCGCAGACGCGACGGATCACGTCCATCTCGTGGGTGATCAGCACGATGGTCAGGCCCAGTTCGCGGTTGATCTTCGACAGCAGCGCCAGCACCGACGCGGTGGTCTGCGGATCGAGCGCGCTGGTGGCCTCGTCGCACAGCAGGATCTGCGGGCGGGTGGCCAGTGCGCGGGCGATGCCCACGCGCTGCTTCTGGCCGCCCGACAACTGCGCCGGGTACTTGTCCGCATGCGCCTGCAGGCCCACGGTCTGCAGCAGTTCGGCCACGCGCGCATCGATCTCGGCCTTCGGCGTACCGGCCAGCTCCAGCGGGAAGGCGACATTGCCGGCCACCGTGCGCGAGGACAGCAGGTTGAAGTGCTGGAAGATCATGCCGATCCGGCGGCGCAGCGCGCGCAGGCCTTCCGGATCCAGCGCAGTGACATCTTCGCCGGCGATCAGCAGGCGGCCACCACTGGGCTCCTCCAGGCGGTTGATCATGCGGATCAGCGTCGATTTGCCCGCACCGGAATGACCGATGATGCCGAACACCTCGCCGGCCTCGATGGTCAGGTCCAGCGGCTGCAGCGCGCTGACCGCGCGGCCGGCAACGGCATAGGATTTGTGCAGGCGCTGGAACTCGATCACGGGATCAGCTCACCGGAAGGGCGATGGAAGGGGGCGTGCAGCCTACCAGCGCCGGCGCTCGCGCGCCCGCGCCATGGGCCAGAATGTTATTCCTTTTGGTTCTAAGCCGCCCACGTCGGTACATCGGCGGCGGTCAGAGCCCCTTCCCCAGCCAGATCGGTTCAGGGATGGTCCAACGGTTTCGGCGGCTCCTGCCGGTTCACCCGTTCGCGGTGCAGCAGGTACAGGCCCGAGGCGACGATGATTGCCGCGCCTGCCCAGGTGTAGCCATCGGGCAGCTGCCCCCAGAAGGCCAGGTCCCAGCCGATCACCCAGACCAGGCCGCTGTATTCGAGCGGTGCGATCATCGAGGCCTCACCCAGCTGGAAGGCCTTGGTCAGCGCGATCTGGCCCAGCGCCCCGGCCAGGCCCATGCCGGCAATCAACGGCGCATGCGCCAGCTGCAGCGGTACCCAGCCGGGAATAGCCAGCAGCCCGGCGCCGATGGCCATGATGACCAGGAACCAGACCACCATCGACTGCGAGGTATCGGTGCGGGTCAGCAGGCTGACGGTGATCGCGGCGATGGCATAGGCGGTGGCGGCGGCCAGCACCATCAGGCCCGGCACCGAGATGAAACCGCCCACGCCCGGCCGCAGCACCACCAGCACGCCGACCAGGCCGATGCCGATGGCGACCCAGCGCCGCGGCCCGACCCGCTCGCCCAGCAGCGGCACCGACAGTGCGGCAATCAGCAGCGGCGCGACGAAATAAATGGTGTAGGCGGTGGACAGCGGCAGGTCGCGCAGGGCGAACACGAAGCAGCCGATCATCGCCATGCCCAGCCCGCCGCGCAGCAGGTGCAGCCCCCAGCGGCGCGGGATCAGCGAGCGTGGCCCGGCACTGGCCAGCACCCAGACCAGCACGAAGGGCAGCGACGCCGCGCCACGCAGGAAGGTGACCTGCAGCGAGGGATAGCCGGCCGAGAGCTGCTTCATGCCGGCGTCCATCAGCGAGAAACAGGCGACAGCAGCGACCATCCAGGCCACGGCGCGCGAAGGGGAGCGTTGCACGTTCATGGCCCATTATCGCCGACCACGGGCGTTGCCGCCGCGACCGGCGCGATAGAATGGCCGCCACTGATTTCTGCGGAGTAACGCCCATGCCTTCCTTCGACGTCGTGTCCGAAGTCGACACCCACGAGCTGACCAACGCCATCGACCAGGCCAACCGTGAACTGGCCACCCGCTTCGACTTCAAGGGCGTGGATGCGAAATTCGAGCGCGATGGCGATGTCATCAACCAGACCGCACCGACCGAATTCCAGCTCAAGCAGATGAACGACATCCTGCGTGCGCGCCTGGCCGCGCGCGGTATCGACGTGCTGAGCCTGGAGTTTGGTGACATCGAGACCAACCTGGCCCAGGCGCGGCAGAAGATCACCGTCAAGCAGGGCATCGAGCAGAAGATCGCCAAGAAGATCGCCGCTGCGCTGAAGGACGCCAAGCTGAAAGTGGAAAGCCAGATCAACGGTGACAAGCTGCGCGTGCAGGGCAAGAAGCGCGACGACCTGCAGGACGCCATCGCGGTGCTCAAGGCCGGCAAGTTCGACCTGCCGCTGCAGTTCAACAACTTCCGCGATTGATCAACACCGCGATGTAGCGCCGGCCTCGGTGGCCGGCCTCACTCGCGCAGCAGTCTGTACAGCGTTGTCCGCGAGATGCCGAGCTGGCGTGCGGCGAGGCTGAGGTTGCCGTCGGCAGTATGGGCGGCTCGCCTTGCCGCATCGCGCTGCTGGTCACGCAATGGTGCCGCTTGCACGGGCGCTGCGGCCGTAGCCGGTGAACGTGTCCGTGCGGCGCGCGGTGCCTGCAGGTGCTGCAGATGGACCGCACTGCCCTCGCCCAGTCGCACCCGATGCGCAGGGCCGGGCTGCAGCAGTCGACGTCGCTGCGCAGCGCTGGCGCCGGCAAACAGTGTTTCCAGCGAAAGCAGCGGCAGCGGCCCACGCCGCGGCAGTCCGAGCAGGCGCCGGGCGACGCGATTGGCGCAAAGCAACTGGCCGTCTTCCTGCACCGCCAACAGGCCCTGCAGCGGAGATGCCAGCCAGCGCGGATCATGCTGTACCGCCAGCAGGTGGACATCCCTGAGCGTGTGGATCAAGCGGTTCTCGATGGCCAGCGCCGCCTGCCGGAAATAGCCCTGCAGCAATGCCGGGTCACGTTCCCCCAGGCCGGTGATGTCGATCGCACCGCAGACCTGCCCCTGCAGGTCATGCAGCGGCTCACTCAGGCAGAACACGGGGGCGAACCGCTGCAGATAGTGTTCATTGCCGCGTACCAGCGCGGGCAGGTCGTCGGCCAGGCTGACCGCAGGCGCGGTGGTGCCGATCTCGGCCTCGCCCAGCCGCCGGCCCACCTGGATCGGCCGCAGCAGCGGCGCATCTTCCAGGCCATGGGCGCGATGCACGATCACCATGCCCTCGCCGTTGGCGCAGAACATCGTCCACCCACGCGCACCGAACGCCGCCCACAACTGCTCCAGTTCCGGCTGCACGCAACGCGCCAGGCGGCGGTCATCGCGGGACTCCAAGCGGTGTCCATTGCCCTGCAACGGCGGATAATACGGCTCCTGCCCGGGGCGCACACCGGCCGCATGCGAGCGCTGCCAGGACTGCTGCAACGGCAGGGGCAGCATCGCCAGCGACTGCACGTCACCCTCGGCGAAGGCGGCCCGAGCCGCCACCAGCTGCTGTTGCCCGACTGTCGTGGCCATCATGCATGCAGCGTACACCCACGCACGCCATGCCCGCGTTACGTGCCAACAACGGAGCGTTTCCAATTTCGTCCGGCATTCATCCACGCATGGCGTGGATCCACGTGCCGACCAGGGTCGACACCCACCAACAGCAGCGGGAACCCGTCGAAGGCGGGGTGGGTCCGGTTGCGGGGGCGTGAGCCGCATGGGCCCGAGGCATGCCTCGGGCGGGTTGGGCAGGACGCCCAACCCGGGCCTTGCCGTGTGCGCAGGACAGCGCACACGAGCAAGCGGCGACCGAGCTTACAGGGGTGAGGGCGCTTTGCTTGCGAAGCACTGCTTCGCAAGCGCCCGAACGCACAGCCGCCAGCGGTTGGGCCGGGCCCCGGAGGGGGACTTGCAGCGTCCCCCGCAACCGGACCCACCCCGCCATCCCACGGAATGCCCGCTTTTGCCGTTGCCGTTGCCGTTGCCGTTGATTCGGCAGGTGCAGGGCGCAGCCCTGCAAACCCACCCTCACCTCACGCCGCAATCCGCAGAATCGGCTTCAGCGTAATCCCCCGCGTGCTGTCCTCGGCCGCCTGGTTGATCTGCTCCAGCGGATAGAACTTCACCAGCCTGTCGAATGGGAAGCGCCCCTGCTGGTACAGCGTCACCAGCTGCGGAATGAACACCTGCGGCACGCTGTCGCCCTCGACAATGCCACGGATGCTGCGGCCGCCCAGCAGCAGGTTGTTCACATCGAAACTGGCAGTGGTGCCCAGCTTCGGCGCACCGACCACGCCCATCATGCCAAGCCCGCCGAGCGCTTCGATGCCGGCCGACAGCACTTCCGGGCGCCCGGTCGATTCCAGCGCGAAATCGGCGCCACCACCGGTGATCGCGCGCACCGCCTCGATCACATCGGTCTGGCGGCTGTTGACCACATGGGTGGCGCCCAGCTCCATGGCCAGCTGCAACCGCGAGGGCACCACGTCGATGGCGATGATGGTGGTGGCACCGGCGACCTTGGCCGCCATCACCGCACTCAGGCCGACCGCACCGGCGCCATAGCTGGCGAAGCTGCTGCCCGATCGCACCTGCAGCGAGTTGAGCACCGCACCGGCACCGGTCTGGATGCCGCAGCCCAGCGGACCGAGCAGCTCCAGCGGCGCATCGTCAGGCACCTTGATCGCATTGATCTCGCGCGCCAGCGCAAACGTAGCGAACGACGATTGTGCAAAGAAGTGATCGTGCAGCGGTTGGCCCTGTGCATCGGTGATGGCGGTATGGCCGTGGCCATCATCACCACCGAAATTCAGCGCGAAGAAATCGCGGCAGTATGCACCGTGGCCACCACGACAGGGATTGCAGTGGCCGCATTGGCCGTAGGTCAGCACGACATGGTCGCCGGCCTTCAGCTCGCGCACGTTGGGGCCGACCGCCTCGACGATGCCCGCACCCTCATGGCCCAGCACTGCCGGCAGCGGCACCGGATAGTACTGGTCGCGCACGATCAGATCGGTATGGCACAGGCCGGTCGCTACGATCTTCACCAGCACTTCGTCGTCCTGCGGGCCCCGCAGGCGCGCCTGTTCAATGACAAAGGGCAGTTCCTTGCCGCGCACCACCGCTGCGGTGATGTCACGCGATCCACTGTTGCTGCTCATCGTTGCGTTCTCCTCGATCAGATGGGATAGGCCGGGGCTTCGCCCTTGACCGTCATCCATTGCCACTGGGTGAATTCCTCCACGTTGGACGGGCCGCCGATGCTGGTGCCGTTGCCGGACGCCCCTACCCCGCCGAAGGGATTGATGACCTCGTCGTTCACGGTCTGGTCGTTGATGTGCAGCAGACCGGTGCGCAGGCGCTCGCCCAGCTTCAGCGCGCGGCCGACATTGCGGGAGACGATCGCCATCGACAGGCCGTACTCGCTGTCATTGGCCAGGCGCACGGCTTCGTCGTCGTCATCGAACGGCACCACCACCGCTACTGGCGCGAAGATCTCTTCGTTGAACGCCGGATTGTCGACACTGACGTTGCCGAGCACGGTGGGTGCGAAGAACAGGTCCTGGTGGGTGCCGCCGGTTTCAAGCGTGGCACCCGCCTTCACCGCGTCGTCGACCACACGCGCCGCATGGTCGCGTTGCGCGGCATTGATCAGTGGGCCCAGCGCAACATCCTCGCGTGCCGGGTCACCCACCTTCAGCGACTTCGCCTTGGCCACCAGCTTCTGCAGGAAGGCCTGGTGGATGCCGCGCTGTACCAGCACACGGCCGGTGGCCATGCAGATCTGGCCCTGGTGCAGGTACACGCCCCAGGCGGTGTTGGCCACGGCCAGGTCGAGATCGGCATCGTCAAGGATGATCAGCGCGTTCTTGCCGCCCAGCTCCAGCGACACCTTTTTCAGGTGCTTGCCGGCGGCTTCGCCAACCTTGCGTCCGGCCGCCGTCGAGCCGGTGAACTGGATCATCGCCACATGCGGGTCGCTGGTCAGCGCGGCACCGGCGGCGCCGTCGCCGGGCAGCATCTGCAGCACCCCCTGCGGAAGACCAGCCTGCTCGAACAGGCGTGCGATCACCGCACCACCACACACCGCCGTGCGCGGGTCCGGCTTGAGCACCACGGCATTGCCGAGCGCGATCGCCGGCGCCACCGCGCGCATCGCCAGGTACAGCGGGAAATTGAACGGGGAGATCACCCCCACCACACCCAGCGGACGGCGCCGCGCCAGGCTCAGCCGCCCAGGTTCGGACGGCAGGATCTCACCCACGCTGCGCGAAGGCAGCGCGGCGGCCTCATGCAGCGCCTTGATGGTCACCTTGGCTTCGAAACCGGCCTTCAGGCGGGTGGAGCCACTTTCGCGGACCAGCCAGTCGATCAGCGTATCGATGTTTTCTTCGGCCAGGCGTGCAGCCTTGCGCAGCACCTCGGCGCGCTGTTCGTACGGCGCTGCCGCCCATGCCTGTTGCGCCTGCGCCGCCGCGGCCGCCGAACGTGCGACCTGCGCCGCATCGGCCAGGCCGATTTCGCCAAGAGATTGCCCGGTGGCGGGCTCGATCACCGGCTGGCACTGTGCAGCGGCGCTCCATTGACCGTCGAAGAAGGCGCCTGACCAGAGTGCGTCCGGCAGCCATGGGGAAGATGCAGTCATGAAAAGTCCTCCTGTGTCGTGCCGCCATTGCACGCCTGGCCCGCAGCGTCGGCAATCGGCCATTGGCGTGATATCGGCAAGGGATTGAATCGATGGGAATTTCCAGCATCGCCGTTGTCCAGTTCCTGCACAGTGAACGGCGCCCCTGCAGCGGCCCGCCTACAATGGCCACCCCCGCCAGCCGATGCGCCCGCCATGACCGACACCCCCCTGCCCACCGATGACCCGATCGCCGCCACCCGCCTGTGGCTGGAGCGCATCGTCATCGGCCTGAACCTGTGCCCGTTCGCCAAGGCGGTGTACGTGAAGGACCAGGTCCGCATCGTGCTGAGCGACGCGACCACACCCGAAGCCCTGGTGGAAGAACTGGCCGAAGAACTGGTGCTGCTGCGCGACACGCCGGCCGAGCAGATCGATACCACGCTGATCGTGCATCCGCAGGTACTGACCGACTTCCTCGACTACAACGACTTCCTCGACAACGCCGATGCGGCGATCGAGGCGCTGGACCTGCAGGGCATCCTGCAGGTGGCCAGCTTCCATCCGGACTACCAGTTCGATGGCGTCGCCGCCGATGACGCCAGCAACTACACCAACCGCGCGCCCTACCCCACCCTGCACCTGCTGCGCGAAGACAGCGTGGCACGCGCGGTGGATGTCTACCCGGACCCGGACGTGATCGTCGAGCGCAACATCCAGACCCTGGACCGGATCGGTGTCGAGGGCTGGCACCGTCGCCTGCGCGGCGACGACCTGTCATGAGCACGGTGCCGCCGATTGCCACCTGGCCGGCCGCGCCACTGCACGGCAGGGTGGTGCTGGTCACCGGCGGTGCCAACGGCATCGGCCGCGGCATCGCCCAGGCGGTGCTCGGGGCCGGCGGCCGTGTGCTGATCGGCGATCTGGACGTAGAGGCGGGCCAGGCCTGCCTGGCCGAATGGCAACGCGGCGATGATGCCGCGTTCCAGCGGCTGGACATCACCGACGAAAGCAGCGTGCGCGACTTCATCGCGGCGGCCCTGCAACGCTTCGGGCGCATCGACGGCCTGGTCAACAATGCCGGCATCGCCGGGCCGCACGGCACCCTGCTGCAGGACATGGACTGGGAAGAATGGCAGCGCCGGCTGTCATCGCTGCATGGCGCGTTCCTGTGCAGCAAGCACGCATTGCCGGCGTTGTCGGCCGACGCAGGCGCGATCATCAACATCGCATCGACGCGCGCCTGGCAGTCCGAGGCGCACAGCGAAGCCTACGCTGCGGCCAAGGGCGGGCTGGTGGCCTTCACCCACGCTCTGGCCATCAGTGCGGGACCGGCGGTGCGGGTGAACAGCATCAGCCCCGGCTGGATCAGCACCGATGCCTGGCAGGCGCCGTCACGCCAGCACGTGCCGCAGTACTCGGCCACCGACCACGCCCAGCATCCGGTTGGCCGCGTCGGCGAACCCGAGGACATCGGCGCACTGGCGGTGTACCTGCTGTCCTCGTTGTCCGGCTTCAGCACCGGCCAGGACTTCATAGTCGACGGCGGCATGACCCGGAAGATGATCTACGCCGATTGAAAGCGGGACGCCCCGGTAGCGCCGGGCCATGCCCGGCGGCTTTCCTGCGCCGCGCTACGTGCTCGCCGGGCATGGCCCGGCGCTACCGGAGCGCTGCCCTTTTCTGCGTTTACGCCATGCCGGAGCATTCCGGTAGATCCACGCCATGCGTGGATGGCGGCAACGTGCTTACGCCATGCCCGAATGGCGCAGCAGCGCGTCGATCTGCGGCGCACGGCCGCGGAAGGCCTTGAAGTTCTCGGCAGCCGGGCGACTGCCGCCGCGCGACAGCACCTCGTCGCGGAAACGCGCGCCGGTTGCGGCCAGCGCCTGCGGTGCTTCCTCGAACGCGGCGTAGGCATCGGCGCTCAATACTTCGGCCCACTTGTAGCTGTAGTAACCGGCGGCATAGCCACCGGCGAAGATATGGCTGAACTGGTGCGGGAAGCGATTCCAGCTCGGCGGATGGTTCACCGCCACTTCCGCACGCACCCGCTCAAGCAGTGCCAGCACGCTGTCCTGCGCCGCCTCGAACTGGCTGTGCAGCAGCATGTCGAACAGACCGAATTCCAACTGGCGCACGGTGGCCATGCCGCTGTGGAAGTTGCGTGCGGCCAGCATGCGCTCGTACAGCGCGCGCGGCAGCGGCTCGCCGGTTTCCACATGCGCGGTCATGCCCTGCAGGTGGTCCCATTCCCAGCAGAAGTTCTCCATGAACTGGCTGGGCAGCTCCACCGCATCCCACTCCACGCCGTTGATGCCGGCCACGCCCAGTTCGCCGATGCGGGTCAGCAGCTGATGCAGGCCATGGCCCATTTCATGGAACAGCGTGGTCACTTCATTGTGGCTGAAGGTTGCCGGCTTGCCATCGGCACCACGGCCGAAGTTGCACACCAGGTACACCAGCGGCGTCTGTACGCTGCCATCGGCGCGCTCGCGGCGGTTGCGGCAGTCATCCATCCACGCGCCGCCACGCTTGCCCTCGCGGGCGTACAGGTCCAGGTAGAACTGGCCCACCAGGGCGCCCTGCGCATCCACCAGGCGGAAGAAGCGCACGTCCTCATGCCAGACCGGCGCGCTGTCTTCCTGCACGCGCAGGCCGTACAGCTGCTCGATCACCGAGAACAGGCCGCCCAGTACCTTCGGTTCGGTGAAATACTGCTTCATTTCCTGCTCGGAGTAGCTGTAACGCGCCTGCTTCAGGCGGTCGGCGGCGAACGCCAGATCCCAGGCCTGCAGGCTGTCGATACCGAGATGCTCGCGGGCGAACTGCTCCAGCTCGGCGCGGTCCTTGGCGGCGAACGGCTTGGCGCGCGCGGCCAGGTCACGCAGGAAGCCCAGCACTTCGGCGGGGTCGCTGGCCATCTTGGTGGCCACCGAATAGTCGGCGTAGGAATCAAAGCCCAGCAGCGCGGCGAGCTCGGCACGCAGTGCAAGGATGCGATCGATGTTGCCGCCGTTGTCCAGCGCATCGTCGCCGAACTCGGAGGCGCGTTGCGCGCTGGCGCGGTACAGGATCTCGCGCAGGTCGCGGTCCTCGCCCCAGGTCTGCACCGGCAGGTAGCACGGCATCTGCAGGGTCAGCTTCCAGCCTGCCTTGCCGTCTTTCTCCGCAGCGGCGCGTGCAGCAGCCTTCACGTCGTCCGGCACGCCGGCCAGGCGCGCCGGGTCTTCGACGATCAGCGACCACGCATCGGTGGCGTCGAGCACGTTCTGCGAGAACTTCGCCGACAGCGCCGACAGTTCCTCCTTGATGGCGGAAAAACGCTGCTGCGCGTCCGCATCCAGTTCGGCACCGCCGAGGCGGAAATCACGCAGGGTGTTGTCCAGCACCTTGCGGCGCGCCTCATCAAAACCGGCCGCTTCGGTGCTGGCCGCCAGCGCCTGGTACTGGCGGTAAAGCACCAGGTTCTGGCCCAGCGCACTGGCAAAACGGGTCACCCGCGGCAGGTTGCTGTTGTAGGCCTCACGCAGTTCCGGCGTGTTGACCACGCCCTGCAGGTGGCCCACCAGGCCCCAGGCGCGCCACAGGCGTTCGGTGGCGTCGTCCAGCGGGGTGACGAAGGTCTGCCAGGTTACCGGCTGCACCTGCTCGGCAGCGCTGACCGCCGCTTCGGCCTGCGCCAGCAGCACGTCCAGCGCCGGCGCCACATGCTCGGGGCGGATCGCCTCGAAGCGCGGCAGGCCGGAAAAATCGAGCAGGGGGTTGGCAACGGTCACGGCAGGTCTCCAGGGTACGGGCCCGGCAGCGCGGGCAGCCAGATCGATATGGCGCTGGCCAGGCCGACAGACAAGGGGCGGCGGGCCATTGTTCACGTCGGCCTGACGTCCGTCGGCTGAAGCTTGCGGCGCGGGGGAGACCGCAGCGGAACGTATCGAGGAGGCCCCACATGGAAGGTCTGGCTCCAGCTCCATCCGCAGTACGTACGTCATCGCTGGCGCTGTCGGCCAGCCCGACCGAGCTGGCCTGGATCGCCGCGCTGTGCGATGCGGGCGATGATGCACCGCGCCACCTGCAGCAGTTGCAGGCACTGCAGCTTCAGGGTGGAAGATTCAGCGACGAGCAGGAATGGTATCCCTTCGAAGTGATCGAGCGCGGTGCCAGCCAGGTGCGGCTGGGCCACGAGCGCGAGTTCGTCATCTGCGTGCTGCTGTGGCTGCAGGCCCTGGCCCAGGGCCGGGCCAGCAGCCTGGACCCGCGACTGCACCTGGACGACCGCGCCGTGGAGATTGAGGCCCTGCCCGACGCGCTGCGCGATGCGGTACTGGATGCCTTCATGGCCGCCGGGTATTGAGCGCGATCCAATGCGCCGCCGCGCTCGCCTGGCATGGCCCGGCGCTGCCGACCTGTCCTGGTAGCGCCGGGCCATGCCCGGCGGATGCCTGACGGGCTTACAGCGCTTCCAGACTGCACCACGGCAATCCAGGCAGGCCCTGCCCGGCCACCGCCGCCGCCACCTGCGCGTCGGCAGCGTCCACATCGATTCCCTGCCGCACATACCAGGCCGGGTCGTAATAGCTGTGCGCGTAGCGATCGCCGCTGTCGCACAGGATGCTGACGATGCTGCCCTGGCGGCCGGCCTCGCGCATCCACTGCGCGGCCTGCAGCACGCCGATGAAGTTGGTGCCGGTGGAGCCACCGACGCGGCGCCCCAGCTGGCGGCTGACATGACGCATCGCAGCCAGGCTCAAGGCGTCGGGCACCTTCACCATGGCATCGACACTGGTCGGGATGAAGCTGGACTCCACCCGCGGCCGGCCGATGCCTTCCACCCGCGAGCCGCCGTTGCAGGTCATGCCGCGCCACTCGTTGCCGCCGGCCAGTGCAGCCTGGTAGCCATCGTAGAACACCGAGACTTCCGGGTCCGCACACAGGATGCGGGTGTCATGCCGGCGATAGCTGACGTAGCGCCCGAGCGTTGCTGCGGTACCGCCGGTGCCGGGGCTGCACACGATCCAGTCCGGAATCGGGCTTGGCTCCTCGGCCATCTGCTTGAAGATCGATTCGGCGATGTTGTTGTTGGCACGCCAGTCGGTGGCGCGCTCGGCATAGGTGAACTGGTCCATGAAGTGGCCGCCGGTTTCGCGGGCCAGCTTTTCCGAATCGCAGTTGAGGTCGCAGGCGCGCTCGACCAGATGGCAGCGGCCACCGTGGAACTCGATCGCCGCGATCTTCTCCGGCGACGTCGTGGCCGGCATCACTGCGATGAACGGCAGGCCGAGCAGGCGCGCGAAGTAGGCCTCGGAAACGGCGGTGGAGCCGCTGGAGGCCTCGATCACCGGCCGTCCTTCACGCAGCCAGCCGTTGGCCAGCGCATACAGGAACAGCGAACGCGCCAGCCGGTGCTTGAGGCTGCCGGTGGGATGGCTCGATTCATCCTTCAGGTACACCTCGATGCCCTCGAACCCGGGCAGCGCCAGCGGGATCAGGTGGGTATCGGCGGAACGGTTGAAATCGGCTTCGATCTTGCGGATGGCGGCGGCCACCCATTCACGCTGCGACATGGCGGGCAATGGTCATCAGGACGGAACGGTGCGATCCGGCCATTGTACGTCGCGGTGCCGTCAGCTGCCGGCCCGTAGAATGACACCCATCCGGCCGGCAACGGCCCTGTCTGAAGGACCTCCCCCATGACCATTCCCGCCCTGCGCGATGTCCCCGGCGTCGCCGCCCAGGCCCCGTCCGAGACCACCGGCTTCGTCTTCAACCACACCATGCTGCGGGTCAAGGACGCCACCGCCTCGCTGGACTTCTACACCCGCGTGCTGGGCTACCAGCTGATCGACAAGCGCGACTTCGCCGAAGCCCAGTTCAGCCTGTACTTCCTGGCCTACGTACCTGCCGGCACCGTGGTGCCGGAAGATGACAACACCCGCCGCCTGTGGATGGCCGGCCTGCCGGGCGTGCTGGAACTGACCCACAACCATGGCACCGAGAACCAGGAAGGCGCCGTCTACCACGACGGCAACAGCGACCCGCGCGGCTTCGGCCACATCTGCGTGTCGGTGCCGGACATCGAAGCGGCCTGCCAGCGTTTCGAAGACCTGGGCGTGACCTTCCAGAAGCGCCTGACCGACGGCCGCATGAAGAACCTGGCCTTCATCAAGGACCCGGACGGCTACTGGGTCGAGATCATCGCCAACGCCTGACCGGCAGAAAGGGGCACAATTCCGGTAGCGCCGGGCCATGCCCGGCGGCCTTGAGCAGGCCGCGCTGCGCGCTCGCCGGGCACGGCCCGGCGCTACCGACTCCATCCCCCTTTTTTGCGAGGTTCGTATGGAAACGATGGAACTGCACCGCGGGCGATTGATCGACCACATCCAGCTGGTCGTACGCGATCTGGCCGCCAGCCGCCGCTTCTACCAGGCGGTGTTCGACACGATCGGCATCCCGGTGGCCGGCGAAGGCGATGACTACTTCTGGGCCGACGAGTTGTTCATTTCCAGCGCCAGCAGCGAGGCCGCTGCCGGCCAGTTGACCGGTCGCCATCACCTGGCCTTCCAGGCCCGCGATACCGCCACCGTCGATGCTTTCCACAGCGCTGCGCTGGCGGCGGGCGGCAAGGACAACGGCGCGCCCGGCGAGCGCCCGTACCATCCCGGCTACTACGGCGCCTTCGTGCTCGATCCGGATGGCAACAACATCGAGGTTGTCTACCACGGCCCGGCGAACTACAGCGCCGATTCGGTGAAGGTCAGCTTCTGATTCCTGCGCTACGCACTCGCCGGGCATGGCCCGGCGCTACCAACGAATGAAACCGGGCATGGCCCGGCGCTACCAACGAAGAAGCCGGGCAATGCCCGGCTTCGTTTCATCACGCAGCGCAGGCCTCAGTGGGCCGCCATGTAGATGTCCTGCAACACGGCCTTTTCCAGCTCCAGCTCGCCCAGCAGGTTCTTCACGATGTCACCCAGGCTGAGGATGCCGACCAGCTTGCTGCCGTCGGTGACCATCAGGTGGCGACGACGCGAGTAGGTCATCAGGGACATGGCCTGCTTCAACGTGGCGTCCGGCGCAATGCCTTCCAGGCCGGTGGACGGCAGGCTGGAAATCACCCGGCGACCGGCCTGCGGGCCATCATCGGCCAGGCTGCGGACGATGTCCTTTTCGGAAATGATGCCGACCGGGGCATCATCCTTCATCACGACCAGTGCGGCGATTTTATTCGCGCTCATCTTGTGCGCGGCGGCACCGATCGTGTCTTCCGTGTCGATGGTGATGACAGCTTCTTTCTTGGATTGCAGGAGCTCGCGGACGTTCATTCTTGTTTCCTGGTGCAGGTCACTGAAGTCAAAAAAGTGTGCTCTGCCGATTCGCCCCCTCCCCGGGAACAGACCTTTCAGTGCACGTCTGGCGCACCCACCTGCCGCTTGGAATGGATCGGCAGACGTCGTGCTGCAACACGAACGAGGGGGTTCAACGGCTCAACCCGGATCTCGGTCAACTCGATTCTACGACTGCGACCATCGGTCACTAGCGGCATCGATGGGACAGTTCGTCGTAGGAACCAACTGACGATCCAGAGAATGGCACCGCGGCTGAAACCGCAGCTGAATACAGGCGATGTCGCGCATTAAAGATTGATTGCCTGCTGCCGACCGCGGACAGAAAACCCGGCAGCTGTCCCACTTGGAAGCGCCACTGTCATAAACGAAAGGGGCCACGTGGGCCCCTTTCGCATGCAGCATCCAATGGACCCGAGTGTTTACTCCACCGTAACGCTCTTGGCCAGGTTGCGCGGCTTGTCCACGTCGGTGCCGCGCGCCAGCGCGGTGTGGTACGCCAGCAGCTGCACCGGGATGGTGTGCACCACCGGGCTGAGCACGCCGGCATGGCGCGGGGTGCGGATCACGTGCACGCCTTCGGACTCGTTGAAGTTGCTGTCCTGGTCGGCGAACACGAACAGCTCGCCGCCACGCGCGCGCACTTCCTGCATGTTGGATTTGACCTTCTCCAGCAGGCTGTCGTTGGGCGCGATCACCACCACCGGCATGTCCTCGTCCACCAGCGCCAGCGGCCCGTGCTTGAGCTCACCGGCCGGGTAGGCCTCGGCGTGGATGTACGAGATTTCCTTCAGCTTGAGCGCGCCTTCCAGGGCGATCGGATAGTGCAGGCCACGGCCGAGGAACAGCGCACTGCTCTTGCGTGCGAAGCGCTCGGCCCATGCAGCGATCTGCGGTTCCATGTTCAACGCATGCTGCACGCTCCCCGGCAGGAAACGCAGCTGCTCCAGGTAGTCCGCTTCCTGTGCGGCATCAACGCGGCCATGCAGCTTGCCCAGTACCACGGTCAGCTGGAACAGCGCGGCCAGCTGGGTGGTGAACGCCTTGGTCGAGGCCACGCCGATCTCGGCGCCGGCACGGGTGTAGCAGACCAGTTCGCTGGCGCGCGGAATCGCGCTTTCCGGCACGTTGCAGATCGACAGCGTGTGCGTGTGGCCCAGCGACTTGGCGTACTTCAGCGCTTCCATCGTGTCCAGCGTTTCGCCGGACTGGGAGATGGTCACGATCAGGTGCTTCGGATTCGCATAGGCCGCGCGGTAGCGGTATTCGCTGGCGATCTCCACGCTGCACGGCAGGCCGGCGATGGCCTCGATCCAGTAGCGCGCGGTCAGGCCCGAGTAGTAACTGGTACCACAGGCCAGGATCTGCACGCCCTCGATGCCCGACAGCACCGCTTCGGCATTCTTGCCGAACAGTTCGGCCGGGAAGCCACCAGCGTCGATCGCCGCTTCGATGGTGTCGCCCAGCGCACGCGGCTGCTCGTGGATCTCCTTCTGCATGAAGTGGCGGTACGGGCCCAGCTCCAGCGATGCCAGCGAGACATCGGAGAGATGCACATCGCGCTCGATCGGCTGATCGTTGCCATCGAAGATGCTCACGCCATCACGGCGGATCTCGGCGGTGTCGCCCTCTTCCAGGAAGATCACCTTGCGCGTGGCCGACAGCACGGCCGACACATCGGACGCCACGAAGTTCTCGCCCTCGCCCAGACCGACCAGCAGCGGGCAGCCCATGCGGGCACAGACGAAACGTTGCGGCTCGGCACGGCTGACCACGGCCAGCGCATAGGCACCGGTCAGTTCCTTCACCGTGTGCTGCAGCGCGACCAGCAGGTCATCGCCATTCTTAAGATGGTGGTGGATCAGGTGGGCGATCACTTCGGTGTCGGTCTGCGACTCGAAGGTGTAGCCCAGCGCGCGCAGCTTCTCGCGCTGCTCCTCATGGTTCTCGATGATGCCGTTGTGCACCAGCGCCACGCCATGGCTGATGTGCGGATGCGCGTTCGCCTCGGTGACACCACCATGGGTGGCCCAGCGGGTGTGGCCGATACCCAGGCTGGCATTGAAGCCTTCAGCCTCGGCAGCAGTGGCCATCTCCGAGACACGACCGGTGCGGCGTACGCGGCGCACCTCGGGCCGTTCGGCCTGATCGATCACGGCGATGCCGGAGGAATCGTAGCCGCGGTATTCCAGTCGCTTCAGTCCCTCGATCAGCAGCGGCACCACGTCGCGCCCGGCGATCGCACCTACGATTCCACACATGTCACGCAGTTCCTTGAAGACGGTCGCCGCATTCTAGCGTGCGTGTCCGCCAGCCCCCTCCTGTCCGCTTAATGAAAGTGTCCGGAAAGGTGTCCGCGGACACCCGGACAGTCATGAAAAATCCGCAACTAATTGATGGGAAAGGAAATAAAGTTGGCACGCTGTGTGCTTTGTCCTTGGCACCACTCTGGCACCACCGACAGGCACGAACCCGATGATCCGCGACACCTCCGCCCAGGACCAGATCGTTTCCTCCGCTTCAGCCAGTGCCCCCAAGGCCGCATGGCATCGTTACCGCTGGCCGGCCCTGGCGGGGATCGCGCTGCTGGCCGGCATCGGCTGGGCCGTGCATGCGTGGTCCAATGCCAGCAGCTCGTTCGACAGCAGCCGGGTGCGCATCGCCGAAGTGCAGCGCGGCGACCTGGTGCGCGACATCGCCGCCGACGGCCGCGTGATCGCCGCCAACAGCCCGGTGCTGTACGCCATCTCCGCCGGCACGGTGGACCTGAAGGTGGTGGCCGGCGACGTGGTCAAGAAGGGCCAGGAGCTGGCGATCATCGACAGCCCCGAGCTGCGCAGCAAGCTCGCCCAGGAGGAGGCCACCCTGGCCGGCCTGGAAGCCGAGGCCAGCCGCGCCAACCTGGATGCCACCCTGGCCCGGGCCAAGTCACGCAAGGAAACCGACCAGGCCAACATCGAGCGGCAGGCCGCCGACCGCGACCTGCAGCGCTACCAGCGTGGCTTCGATGGCGGTGCGGTGCCGCAGATCGACCTGGCCAAGGCCCAGGACACCCTGAAGAAGGCCGACATCAGCCTGGTCAATGCCACCACCGATGCACGCCTGCAGAGCCAGGGCGCGGACCTGGACGCACGCAACAAGCGTTTGCTGGCCGACCGCCAGAAGGCCGTAGTGGCCGAAGTGCGGCGCCAGGTGGACGCACTGACCCTGCGTGCACCGTTCGATGGCCAGGTCGGCCAGGTGCAGGCCACCCAGGCCACCAACCTTGCCGCCAACGCGCCGGTGCTGGGCGTGGTCGACCTGTCCAAGTTCGAAGTCGAGATCAAGGTGCCGGAGAGCTTCGCGCGCGATCTGGCGATCGGCATGCCGGCGCAGCTGACCGGTGGCAATGGCCAGCCGTTCCCGGGCGAGATCAGTGCGGTGTCGCCGGAAGTGGTCAATGGTGAAGTCAACGCTCGCGTCCGCTTCGCTGCGGCCCAGCCTGAAGGGCTGCGCCAGAGCCAGCGGATGTCGGTGCGGGTGCTGCTGGATACCCGCAGGAATGTCATGAAGGTCGAGCGCGGCCCGTTCGTGGAGCAGGGCAACGGCGTGGCGTACGTAATGGATGGCCGCACCGCGGTGCGTCGTCCGATCGAACTGGGCGTCAGCAGCCTGGGCGAAGTGGAAATCAAGTCGGGTGTGCAGCCGGGGGACCGCATCGTGGTCTCGGGCAGCGACCTGTTCAAGGACGCCGAACGCGTCTCCGTCAACTGACAACTCATACATCCTGGAGAGAGGACACCCCATGTACATGCTCGAAATGCGTTCGGTCGCCAAGGTCTTCCGTACCGAACAGGTGGAAACCCACGCGCTGCGTTCACTGGAACTGCAGGTCAAGGAAGGCGAGTTCGTCGCCGTCACTGGTCCGTCCGGCTCCGGCAAGACCACCTTCCTCAACATCGCCGGCCTGCTGGAAACCTTCACCAGCGGCACCTACATGCTTGATGGCCAGGACGTCAGCAAGCTCGGCGATGATGCCCGCAGCCGCCTGCGCAACCAGAAGATCGGCTTCATCTTCCAGGGCTTCAACCTGATTCCGGACCTCAACCTGTTCGACAACGTGGACGTGCCGCTGCGCTACCGCAAGATGAGCGCCGGCGAGCGCCGCGAGCGCATCGAGAAGGCGCTGAGCCAGGTCGGCCTGGGCTCGCGCATGAAGCACTACCCGAACGAACTCTCCGGCGGCCAGCAGCAGCGCGCGGCGATCGCCCGTGCCCTGGCCGGCAGCCCGCGCCTGCTGCTGGCCGACGAACCGACCGGCAACCTGGACACGCAGATGGCGCGCGGGGTGATGGAACTTCTGGAGGAGATCAACGCCGCCGGCACCACCATCGTGATGGTCACCCACGACCCGGAACTGGCCGCACGCGCGCAGCGCAACGTGCACATCGTCGACGGCCAGGTCACCGACCTGGTGCGCGAGCCGGTGCTGGCCACCCCGCGTCGCATCGTCGCCGTCAACGAGTGAGGGCACGACCATGTTCGCCTACTACGCCCGACTGGCGGTGCGCAGCTTCCGCCGCAACAAGGTACTGACCGCGCTGATGGTGGTCGCCATCGCGCTGGGCATCGGTGCTTCGATGACCACCCTGACCGTGTTCCACGTGCTGTCCGGCGATCCGATCCCTGACAAGAGCGACCGCCTGTTCTACGTGCAGGTCGATCCGCGCCCGCGCTCGGGTTACCTGACCGGCGAAGAGCCGGAGACCCAGATGACCCGCTTCGATGCAGAGACGCTGCTGCGCGAGAAGCGTGGCGAGCGCCAGGCGATGATGAGTGCCGGTGACGCGACCATCGAGCCGGAAGGCAGCACGTTGAAGCCGTTCAACATCGACACCCGCTGGACTTCGGCTGACTTCTTCCCGATGTTCAATGTGCCGATGCTGTATGGCCGTGCCTGGACGGCCAGCGACGATGACCGTCGCTCCCGCGTGGTGGTGCTGTCCAAGGTGATCAACGACAAGCTGTTCCAGGGCGCCGACAGTGTCGGCCGTGAGATCCGGGTCGATGGCCATTCGCTGCGCGTGATCGGCGTGATGGATACCTGGAATCCGGAACCGCACTTCTTCGACCTGACCGTTGGCAACTACGGCCGCGAAGAGGACCTGATGATGCCGCTGTCCACCGCGATGGACCTCAAGCTCGGCAGCAACGGCAACATGAACTGCTTCCGCGACGGCGCACCCGATGACGACAGCAATTCGATCAACGCGCCGTGCACCTGGATCCAGTACTGGGTGGAGCTTGACCCGTCCAAGGCCGAGGACTACCGCCGCTACCTGGTGAACTACTCGGACCAGCAGCGGGCTGCCGGCCGTTTCGAGCGCCCGGCCAACGTGCGCCTGCGCACCGTGATGGAGTGGCTGACCTTCAACAACGCGGTACCCAGCGACGTACGCCTGCAGATGTGGCTGGCCCTGGGTTTCCTCGGTGTCTGCCTGGTCAACACGGTCGGCCTGCTGCTGGCCAAGTTCCTGCGCCGCAGCGGTGAGATCGGCGTGCGCCGCGCACTGGGTGCCAGCCGCGGGCAGATCTTCCTGCAGTGCCTGGTCGAGGCGGGCGCGGTGGGCGTGGTTGGCGGCGTGCTCGGCATCGGCCTGGCACTGCTGGGCCTGTATGCAGTACGCCAGCAGCCGGTGGACTACGCCAAGCTGGCCCACCTCGACGGCAGCATGCTGCTGCTCGCCCTCGGCCTGACCCTGCTGGCCAGCATTGCTGCCGGCTTCCTGCCCGCCTGGCGCGCGATGCAGGTCACCCCGGCCATCCAGCTCAAGTCGCAGTAAGCACCAGAACGAGGACTTCCCATGGACATCCGCCCCATCCTCAGCACCCTGCGCCGGCACAAGACCGCAGCCGCATTGATCGTGCTGGAAATCGCCCTGACCTGCGCCATCGTCTGCAATGCCCTGTTCCTGGTCACCCAGCGCGTGGAAAAGATCAGCCAGCCCAGCGGCCTGGCCGAGAACGAACTGGTCATGGTCCGGGTCAGCGGCATCGGCAAGCAGACCAACGCCATGGCCCGCACCAACGAAGACCTGGCATCGCTGCGCGCGATTCCCGGCGTGACCAGCGTGACCAAGGTCAACCAGCTGCCATTCCGCCGCAACTCGAGCAACACCAGCATCTCGCGCGAACGTGACCAGGAGCGCCCGACCGCGTTCGTGTCGTTGTACATGTTCAGCGAGAACGCACTTCCGACGCTTGGCCTGCAGCTGGTCGCCGGCCGCGACTTCCTGCCCAGTGAATACATCGACTATGAGGAAGCCCAGAAGAATCCCAAGCCTGACCGCGCCGCGCCGGTGATCATCAACCAGCAGGTCGCCGCCAAGATGTATCCGGACCAGAGCGCGCTGGGCAAGACGTTCTACATGGGCAACCAGGCCCTGCATGTGGTCGGCGTGGTCGCCCATCTGGCCACCCCTACCGACTACAACGACAACAGCACCCTGTCGATGATGCTGCCGGTGCGTACCGACTTCACCCGCGGCCCGTACATGCTGCGCACTTCGCCGGAACGCCGCGATGAAGTGCTGAAAGGTGCGCTGGCCGCGCTGGAGCACAACGACCCCAACCGCCTGGTGCGCGAGAAACTGACTTACCAGGAACAGCGTGCCGACTACTTCAAGAACGACCGCTCGATGGTCGGCCTGCTGGTGACGGTCTGCGTGGCGCTGCTGGTGGTCACCGCCCTGGGCATCGTCGGCCTGGCCAGCTTCTGGGTGCAGCAGCGCAGCAAGCAGATCGGCATCCGCCGCGCATTGGGCGCCACCCGCGGGCAGATCCTGCGCTACTTCCAGACCGAGAACTTCCTGCTGGCCACGCTGGGCATCGTGCTGGGCATGCTGGCGGCGTACGCCATCAACCTGGCCCTGATGAACATGTACGAGCTGCCGCGCATGCCGCTGCTGTACCTGCCGCTGGGCGCAGCGCTGCTGTGGCTGCTCGGCCAGATCGCCGTGTTCGGCCCGGCCCGCCGCGCTGCGGCGGTGCCACCGGCCGTCGCCACGCGGGGGGCGTGAGATGCGCGCCAGCCTGCTGTTTCTGTTGCTGGCCCTGCCGCTGCCGGTACTCGCCGGCAGCAGCAGCGCGCAGACGCTGGCGTGGCGCCAGGACGATGCGCGGCTGGCGCTGCGCTCGACCGAAGGCGTGGTGAGGGTGGATGCGGCCAGCCCGGAGGCGCGCTTCGGCGTGCGAAGCGGCGACCGCATCCTGCGGGTGGACGATTCGCCGGTGCGGCAGATCGAACAGCTCGCCGACGCAGTACGGGCGGCATCGACGCCCACCGTCCACCTGCTGCTGCGGCGCGATGGTCGGATGCTGACCGTGCCGGTGGCGGTGTCGGCGTGGCGGGCGGCGCTGAACCCGCCAGCACCACCGCCACCGCCGCCCCCGCCACGGCGCTGAGTCCGGACGCCCCTGCGCTACCGCTGGTTTCGCTATATTGCAGAGCGGCCCGGTAGCGCCGGGCCATGCCCGGCGGTTCCAGCCGCTGCAACTGCACCCGCCCCGCCGGGCATGGCCCGGCGCTACCCTCTTTGCGACCCATGCCTGCGATCCTGATCATCGACGACAACGCCAGCGTGGGTACCGCGCTGGACGTGCTGTTCTCCCTGCACGACATCGACACCCTGCTGGCGCAGAGCCCGGCCGAAGGGCTGGCGCTGCTGGAATCGCAGCCGGTGGACCTGGTGATCCAGGACATGAATTTCAGCGAGGACACCACCTCCGGTGAGGAAGGCGAGGCGCTGTTCGCACAGATCCGCGAACGCCACCCCGATCTGCCGGTGATCCTGCTGACCGCCTGGACCCACCTGAGCAGCGCGGTGGACCTGGTCAAGGCCGGTGCCGCCGACTACCTGGCCAAGCCCTGGGATGACCGCAAGCTGCTGACCACGGTCAACAACCTGCTGGAATTGTCCGAAGCGCGGCGCGAACTGGACCAGCGACGCCAGCGCGAACAACGCCAGCGGCATGCGCTGGAAGACAAGTACGCGTTGTGTGGTGCGGTGTTCGCCGACCCCGCCAGCGAGCGGGTGATCGCCCTGGCGTGCCAGGTCGCGCGCTCTGAGCTGCCGGTGCTGATCACCGGCCCCAATGGCGCGGGCAAGGAGAAGATCGCGCAGATCATCCAGGCCAACTCGCTGGTGGCCAAGGGCCCGTTCGTGGCGGTGAACTGCGGCGCCCTGCCCTCCGAACTGATCGAGGCCGAACTGTTCGGCGCCGAGGCCGGCGCCTATACCGGCGCCAACAAGGCGCGCGAAGGCAAGTTCGAGGCAGCTGACGGCGGCACGCTGTTCCTGGACGAGATCGGCAACCTGTCGCTGGGTGGGCAGATGAAGCTGCTGCGCGTGCTGGAGACAGGACGTTTCGAACGCCTGGGCTCCAACCGCGAACGCCAGGTCAAGGTGCGCGTGGTCAGCGCGACCAATGCCGACCTGCCGGCGATGATCCGCGAAGGTACGTTCCGCGAAGACCTGTACTACCGGCTCAACACGGTGGAACTGACGCTGCCGCCGCTGGCCGACCGCCCAGGCGACATCGTGCCGTTGGCCGAGCATTTCCTCAGCATCGGCAAGCCGCTGTCCAGCACGGCGGCCACCGCACTGCAGCGCCACCCGTGGCCGGGCAACGTGCGCGAGCTGCGCAACGTGATCCAGCGTGCCGAACTGCTGGCCACCGGCAACCGCATCGAAGTGGCCGATCTCAACCTGCCGCGTGCACCGGCTGCGTCGCGCCCGACGCCAAGCGCCGGCAATGATCCCGATCGCGCACGCATCGAAGAAGTGCTGGCGCGCAACCACGGCGTCATCGCACAGGCGGCCAACGAGCTTGGACTGAGCCGGCAGGCGCTGTACCGGCGCATGGACCGTCACGGCATCCCACGCGAATGAAGCGACGCTCCTTCACCTTCCGCCTGTTCCTGCGCCTGCTGCCGGTGCTGGCGCTGGCTGCCGCGCTGCCGTGGCTGCTGGCCTACTGGATGGACCATGGCTGGGTGGTGACCACGGTCTCCACGATCATCCTGCTGTCATTGATGTGGTGGACGCTGCGCCGCGCCACCGCACCGGTGCGCTCGTTGATGCGGGCGCTGTCCGGGACCACCAGCAGCTACCGCGACGGTGAGTACAACTTCGGCATCTACTGGCCCGGCAATGACGAACTGGGTGACCTGGTGCAGGCACACCGCGAGCTCGGGGAAGTGCTGCGCGCACAACGCCAGGGCCTGGTGCAGCGCGAACTGCTGCTGGACACCATGGTGCAGAACACCCCGGTGGCGATGCTGCTGATCGCCGCCGGTGGCGATGGCATTTCCCGCGTGGTGTTCTCCAACCTGGCCGCGCGCAAGCTGCTGCACAGCGGCTGGAAGCTGGAAGGCCAGCGCATGGAAGACGTGCTCGAGCAGCTGCCGGTGGAACTGCGCGATGCCATCGGCCGCGGCGGCGACAGCCTGTTTGCGGTGAAGTCGGAAAGCGAAGACGGTGTGGAAGGCGACGAGGACGACGAACAGGTCTATCACCTGTCGCGGCGCGCATTCCAGCTCAACGGCCGCCCGCATGACCTGCTGTTGGTACGCCAGCTCACCGCCGAACTGCGCCGGCAGGAAGTACAGACCTGGAAGAAGGTGATCCGGGTGATCAGCCACGAACTCAACAACTCGCTGGCGCCGATCGCCTCGCTTGCGCACTCCGGCGGCGAACTGGTCAAGCGCGAGCGCTTCGACCGGCTGCCGGAGATCTTCACCACCATCGAAGACCGGGCCCGCCACCTGGAAGGCTTCATCCGCGGCTATGCACGTTTCGCCAAGCTGCCGCAGCCGCAGCTGCAGACCGTGCACTGGGCGCCGTTCCTGTCCAGCCTGTGCCAGCAGATTCCGTTCACGATGGAGCGTGCACCCGACGAGGAGCTGAGCAGCCGGATCGACATCGCCCAGTTCGGCCAGGCCCTGCTCAACCTGCTGAAGAATGCACACGAGGCCTGCGCCGAAGCCGATCCGCCCAACGACGACGTACAGGTGCAGCTGACCCGGCTGCCGCAGTGGCTGCGGCTGGATGTGCTGGACCGCGGCAAGGGCATGAACGAGCAGGTGCTGCAGAATGCGCTGATGCCGTTCTATTCGACCAAGCGCAACGGCACCGGGCTGGGGCTGGCCCTCACCCGCGAGATCGTCGAGGCGCACGGTGGTCGCGTGTCACTGCAGAACCGCACCGACGGCGGGCTGTGTGTGTCGATCCTGTTGCCGGTGGGGTAGGTTTGTTCTTCCCTCCTCTGTTGATGGCTGAAGGTTGATCATTGTTCATGGGTGTCACTTTTCTTTGTACGCAAAGAAAAGTAACCAAAAGAAGCGTTCCGCCGGCCGCGAGCCGTCGTGCTGCGCATCGGTGCTCGGCTCGCTTCAAGACGGACTCGAGAAGCAGAGCAAAAGCATCCACGCATGGCGTGGATCTACTGGGTGCAGCTGTGGCCTTTGACTTGGGTCCGCCTTGAAGCGAGCCGAGCACCGCAGGGCCGGCGAGGGCGAAGAGGCGCGGGTGTCTGAGCGCAGCGAGTTCCCGCGCCGTCCCTCGGCGGACCGAGGAGCGCAGGGTACCGGCGTGTGCAGCACGACGGCTCGCGGACTGGCGGCGCGTTTCTTTTGGTTACTTTTCTTTTCGCGCGAAAAGAAAAGTGACACCCATGAACCGTTATCAACCTTCAGCAATCAACAGAAGAAGCAAAACTAAAGCACCCGTCGCATCGCCACCCGCAGGTGCATCGGGAATCCCAACGCGGCTTCCTCGGCCATCACCCCTCGCAGGCCCGCGCCCCACTCTGAATCCGGCAGCAGGGTGAATCCTTCGCTGGCATAGAAAGCCGCATTCCACGGTACATCGGACAACGTGGTCAGCACCGCCGCCGGATAGCCAAGCGCCCTGGCCTCGGCGAGTGCGTGCTGCAGCAACGCCCGTCCGTAGCCCCGGCGAGCATGATTGGGATCAACATCCATCTGCAGCACATGGAAATCGCCGTCGAGCGCATCGCCCAGCAGGTAGCCGGCGATGCCGCCATCGGCGCCTTCGATGATCCACAACTGGCCACGCCGCAGTCCGGCCTGCAACGTGGGAAGCTCCAGTCCATGGCCAGCGAACACCGGGTACGCCTCGTGCCCGCGCAGCAGTTCGCCCGCACGCTGTTCGATGCGCGGCAGCGCACTCAGTTCCTCGACGCGCGGTGGCCTCGGCTCAGCTTTTCTTGATGGGGCGCTGCCAGCCATCGATGGTTTCCTGGCGCGCACGGGCCACGGTCAGCTTGCCGTCCGGCGCAGTGCGGGTGATGACCGAACCGGCCGCAATCGTGGCCCCTTCACCGATCAGCACCGGCGCCACCAGCGAACTGTTGGAGCCGATGAAAGCGTTGTCGCCGATGGTGGTGGTCGACTTGTTCACGCCGTCGTAGTTGCAGGTGATGGTGCCCGCGCCAATGTTGACCTTGCTGCCGATCACCGCGTCGCCCAGGTAGGTCAGGTGGTTGGCCTTGCTGCCCACGCCCAGGGTGACCTTCTTGGTTTCCACGAAGTTGCCCACGTGCACGCCGTCGGCCAGCACGGTGCCCGGGCGCAGGCGCGCGAACGGGCCGATCTGGGCCGCGCCCTCGCTGATCACGCCTTCCACATCGCAGTGCGCACGCACTTCGGTGCCCGCGCCGAGAGTGACGTCCTTCAGCCGGGTGAACGGCCCGATGGTCACGCCATCGCCGAGGACCACCTTGCCTTCAAGGATCACGTCGACATCGATCATCACATCGCTGCCGACGATCACCTCGCCCCGGACATCCACCCGCGCTGGATCGCGCACGCGCGCGCCTTGGATGCACAGCGCGCGCACCGCGCGCCGCTGCCAGGCCCGTTCCAGCTGCGAGAGCTGCCACGGATCGTTCGCGCCTTCGGCGTCCTGCGCATCGGCCACCAGGGCCATCTCCGCCGGAGTGAACTCGCGGGCGGCAAAGGCGAATACATCGGTCAGGTAGTATTCGCCCTGCGCGTTGCTGTTGGACAGCTGCGACAGCCAGCGGCGCAGCGCCGTCGATTCGGCAGTGATGATGCCGGTGTTGATGATGCGCACCCGACGCTGTTCATCGTCGGCGTCCTTCTGCTCAACGATCGCCCCGACCTTGCCCTCGGCATCGCGCAGCACGCGACCGTAGCCGGTGGGATCCTCCACATCGGCCACCAGCACGGCCAGCCGGCCCGGCTGGGCCAGCAGGTCGCGCAGGGTCTGCGCACGGATCAACGGCACATCTCCATACAACACCAGCACCTGTGCGGCGTCGGGCACCTCCGGCATGGCCTGGGCAACGGCGTGACCGGTACCCAGCTGCTGCGCTTGTTCAGCCCACAACAGGTCCGGCTGGTCAGCGAAACAGCTGCGCACCTGGTCCCCACCGTGGCCGTACACCACGTGGATGGCGGCCGGCTGCAGTTCGCGCGCGGTGGCGATCACATGCGCCAGCATCGGCTGGCCGGCAATCGGCTGCAGGACCTTGGGCAGCACCGACTTCATGCGCTTGCCGGCGCCGGCGGCGAGGATGATCACGTGCAGGGGTTGGGTCATGGAGAGGGGCCGCACGGCGGCGGCAATCTGGGGGTTGGCTGATAGGATAGCCGAGCTCTTTCCCCACCCGACGTGAACCGTGCTCTTCCTGCAGGAACGATTTCCCGATCTGTTGCCCTGGATGGCTCCGCTGTTGCTGGGCGGTATCGCAATCCCACGGTCATGACGCTCATCCGCCAGGGCAGCTCATACATCGTCGTCGGCCTGGTGCAGCTGCTGCTGGACTGGCTGGTGTTCGTGGGCAGCACCGCACTCGGGCTGCCCGTCGCCCCTGCCAACGTCGTCGGCCGCCTGGCCGGCATGCTGCTCGGCTTCTGGCTCAACGGCCGCTACACCTTTTCGGCCGCCGGCCAACAGCGCCTGGGCTGGAAGCGCTTCGCGCGCTTCCTCCTGCTGTGGACGTTGCTCACCGCGGCCAGCACCCTGCTGGTGACCGCGGCCGACCACGCATTGGGGCTGCAGTACGCGTGGCTGGCCAAGCCGCTGGTGGAAGGTGGTCTGGCGCTGGTGTCGTTCCTGCTGCTGCGGCACGTGGTGTACCGCTGACCAGCATTCAGCGACGGCTACCGTCGCCGGCCAGGCGCACGCTCAATCCCTCGCGCCACAACTGCAGCGGGCTGTAACGCAACTGCACCTGATGGCGGCCTGCCGGCACGCACAGCGCATGGAACAGGCCATTGCCACGCAGCAGCGGCAGTACGGTGCCATCGGGCAAGCGGGCCTGCCAGCCACGGGCAGCCACCTCGTTGACCACGACCCACGCGGGGCGGTCGGCTTCCACCGTGAGCTCGATACGGCCAGGCTGGTAGTGCTGCACCTGGATGTTGGCCTCACCGGCATCATGCTCCGGGCATGCGGCGCCGGCCATGGCTGGCAGCCAGAGCTGCCGGCTGAAATCGGTCTGGTTGAATTCATCCGCAGGCGGCAGACGCGCATCGTGGCGTCGGACATTCCGAGGATTGAGCACGCGCGGCAGCACGCTGTCGCGTCGCGCGAGCTCGACCTGGTCACCCTGCGCGCTTGAACCCGGGAACGGATCCTGGGCCAGCAGCCAGCGCACGCCCAGCAGATCGTACACAGGCGCGGTTGTGTCCGTTGCCCAGGCCGTCGGCAGCTTCTGTTGGAACGTATCCACCGGTTCACCCGGCATGCCGGTCATCTGCAGGTAGTCGCTGGCCAACATCGGGTTGTAGCCGTTTGCCAGCGCGATCGCATGGACCGCAGCACCGTTGGTGAGCCCACCGATGCCGAAGACCACGGCGCGCTCAGGCAAACCGGGTTGCCGCTCTGCCGCGAGCAGCGCGTAGGCCCGCTGCGCCGGCCCGGCGCGGTCGGCGGTCAGCACCGATTTGGTGCCACTGCCTGCGTTGAAGCTGGTCCCCACGTTGAACAGCAGCAGGTCGAACAGCACCAGCACAAACAGCCAGCGCTCGGGTGCCCGGTGACGACGCAGCAGCAGCACCGCGGCGATTCCCACGGCCGCGCTGATGCCGAGCCAGACAAAGGCCACGGGGTGGCCGCGTTCCATCGCCATCCATGCACTGGAGACGGCAAGCAGCATGACGGCGGCCACCGATGTCCACGGCGGCCGCAACGGGCCTCGCTGCAATGCAACCTGCAAGGCGTTGGCAGCCAGCCAAGCCGCAGCGGGAACCGTGAGGAACAAGGCATCGGCAGGTCGTCGGAACAGATCCAGCCCAGGCAGCCAGGTGAACAGCCACGGAAACAGTGGCGTCGCCCCACCCAGTGCAGCCAGGATCATCAGGATCACCACTGCCAGCGCGATGCGGGTCGCCGCGGGTCTGCGCCGCAGCACCTCACCGCCCCATCCCAGCCAGAGCGCCAGGGGCACCGCGCCGAGATACAGGTAATCGGCACTGATGTCGCCAAAGGCCCAGCTGTCACCGCGCCCCTGCGAGAACACGTTGCCCGACAGCAGCGTAGCCAGGGTCTGCCAGTGCATCGCCCCCGGCAACGCAGCCTCCAACGAGAAACCATCGCGATTTGTCTCGCCCAGCCAGGCCAGCGTGGACAACCACTGTGGCGCGCTGATCAGCCCGGCAAGCACGCCGACAAGACCAAATCGCAGCAGCAACCGCACGCGCTGGCCCTTCGCCAGCACAACCGCGCCCAGCGCATGGATCGCACAGGCGAGGATGATGAAGTAGGTAACCTGGGTCAGCTGCAGCGCGCACAGGCCTCCGGCAATGCCGGCCAGCAGTGCGTCACGCAGCCGCCCCTGGCGGCGGACCTGCTCCATGCCCAGCCACAGCCACGGCAGCAGGCTGTAACTGACGATCATCGGCGTGTGCTGGAGGCGCGAGGCGACCACCCCGCCGAACATCAGTACCAGCGCGAACAGCAGCTGCGCCGGTGGCGTCATTCCCTGCACGCGGCCCAGCCGCAGCGCACCGAAGCCACCTGCCAGCACGTGCAGCAGCACGACCACGTTGAACAGGTGCAGCGACGTCGGAGCCAACAGCATCGGCAGCAGCATGCTCGGCTGCAACGTCATCATCTGCGGGTCGGCCAGCTGCGGGTAACCCCCGTACAGATACGGATTCCACCACGGCGCCTGTAGATGGCGCAGTTGTTCAGCGCTGAAGCTCACTGCCGGGAAGAACTGCTGCACCGCGTCGAATGGAATGGTCTTGATGCCCAGCAGCCATGGCAGGCACAGCACCACCCAGGCAGCAAGGAACATACCTTCCGGTGTGCGCCAGGAACGTTGCCAGCTGCCCGTGCCCTGCGTCGCTGTCGATGACTGCTGCATTCCCTGCCCTCGTAGAGAACAAACAAAAACGCCGGCTTGGCAGCCGGCGTTCCTGCACTCACCTGCACCTTGCCGGCGCAGGCATCACCTCGGCACCGTTCAGTGCTTGAGGGTCTTGCGCAGGCGCTCCAGCGCCTGCAGCTGGACAACGGCCTCTGCCAGCTTCTGCTGGGCCTCGGCCACTTCCATCGCTTCGCCGCGGTTGGCCAGGATGCGTTCGGCTTCTTCCTTGGCCTTGCGGACCGAGGCTTCGTCGATGTCCTGTGCGCGGATCGCGGTGTCGGCCAGCACGGTCACCACCTGCGGCTGCACTTCCAGGATGCCGCCGGAAATGGCGAAATCCAGCTGCTCGCCGCTCGGCGTGGTCACTACCACCTTGCCCGGCTTCAAGCGGGTGATCAGCGGTGCGTGCTTGGGCGCGATGCCCAGTTCGCCCAGCTCACCGGTGGCCACGACCAGGGTCGCTTCGCCACGGAAGATTTCCTGCTCGGCGCTGACGATGTCGCAACGGATGGTGCTCATGTAACTCTCTTCGCTAGGGGGCGGGTCGAACCCACCGCAGGGATTCCGCAGCGGTGGGCGCAGGCCCACCCCGTGTCACGGTCGGGACGGGCGTGTGCCCGTCCCCGCCGCATCAGGCCTTCTCGGCCATCTTCTTGGCCTTCTCGACCGCTTCTTCGATGCTGCCGACCATGTAGAACGCCTGCTCCGGCAGGTGGTCGTACTCGCCATCGACGATGGCCTTGAAGCCACGGATGGTGTCCTTCAGCGACACGTACTTGCCCGGCGAGCCGGTGAACACTTCGGCCACGTGGAACGGCTGGCTGAAGAAGCGCTCGATCTTGCGGGCGCGCGACACGGCCTGCTTGTCTTCTTCGGACAGTTCGTCCATGCCCAGGATGGCGATGATGTCCTTCAGTTCCTTGTACTTCTGCAGGGTCTGCTGGACGCGCTGGGCGGTGTCGTAGTGCTCGTGGCCGATGACCAGCGGGTCCATCTGGCGGCTGGTGGAGTCCAGCGGATCGACTGCCGGGTAGATACCCAGCGAAGCGATCGAACGCGACAGGGTCACGGTCGAGTCAAGGTGGGCGAAGGTGGTCGCCGGCGACGGATCGGTCAAGTCATCGGCCGGCACGTAGACGGCCTGGATCGAGGTGATCGAACCATTCTTGGTCGAGGTGATGCGCTCCTGCAGGACGCCCATTTCCTCGGCCAGGGTCGGCTGGTAACCCACTGCCGACGGCATACGACCCAGCAGTGCCGACACTTCGGTACCGGCCAGGGTGTAGCGGTAGATGTTGTCGACGAACAGCAGCACGTCCTTGCCCTTGCCGTTCTCGTCCTTCTCGTCGCGGAAGTACTCGGCCATGGTCAGGCCGGTCAGGGCGACGCGCAGGCGGTTGCCCGGCGGCTCGTTCATCTGGCCGTACACCATCGCGACCTTGTCCAGGACGTTGGAGTCCTTCATCTCGTGGTAGAAGTCGTTGCCCTCACGGGTACGCTCACCCACGCCGGCGAACACGGACAGACCGCTGTGCGCCTTGGCGATGTTGTTGATCAGTTCCATCATGTTGACGGTCTTGCCGACGCCGGCGCCGCCGAACAGGCCGACCTTGCCGCCCTTGGCGAACGGGCACATCAGGTCGATGACCTTGATGCCGGTTTCCAGCAGCTCGGTGGCCGGGGACTGGTCTTCATACGACGGAGCAGCGCGGTGGATTTCCCAGTTGTCGCTGGAGGCGACCGGACCGGCTTCGTCGATCGGGCGGCCGAGCACGTCCATGATGCGGCCCAGGGTGCCAGCGCCGACCGGCACGGAGATGCCGCGGCCGGTGTTGGTGGCCACCAGGTTGCGCTTCAGGCCATCGGTGGAGCCCAGCGCGATGCAGCGGACCACGCCGTCACCGAGCTGCTGCTGCACTTCCAGGGTGATTTCGGTGTTGTCCACCTTCAGCGCGTGGTACACCTTCGGCACCGACTCGCGGGGGAATTCGACGTCGACGACGGCGCCGATGATCTGAACGATCTTGCCCTGACTCATTGCTGCATCCTCTAAATGTGTGCTTTTAACGAACGCGGTCAGACTGCTGCCGCGCCGCCGACGATTTCGGAGATTTCCTGGGTGATCGCTGCCTGGCGGGCCTTGTTGTAGACCAGCTGCAGGGTTCCGATCAGCTTGTTGGCGTTGTCACTGGCCGACTTCATCGCCACCATGCGCGCGGCATGCTCGGAAGCGACGTTTTCCAGCAGCGCCTGGTACACCAGCGACTCGATGTAACGCGTCATCACGTGCTCGAGCACGGTCGCGGCATCGGGTTCGTACAGGTAGTCCCAGTCGTGGTGCGCAACCTGCTTCTCAGCGGCCGGCAGCGGCAGCAGCTGATCGAAGCTGGCCTTCTGCGTCATCGTGTTGACGAAGCGGTTATAGACCAGGTACACGCGGTCGACCTTGCCTTCGGTGAAGGCGTCGAGCATGACCTTGATCACACCGATCAGCGATTCCAGCTTCGGCGTGTCGCCGATGTGGGTCACCGTGCCGACCATGTTTACCTTGACCCGGCGGAAGAAGGTCGATGCCTTCTGGCCGATGGTCACCAGGTCCACTTCGGCGCCCTTGTCCTGCCAGGCCTTGGCTTCGCCAAGCATCCTGCGGAACAGGTTGTTGTTGAGGCCGCCGGCCAGACCGCGATCGGAGGAGATCACGATGAAACCGACCCGCTTGACCTGCTCACGCTCGACCAGGAACGGATGCTGGTAGTCGGTGCTGGCCTGCGCCAGGTGGCCGATCACCTGCTTCATCGCCTGCGCGTACGGACGCGAGGTCTTCATCCGATCCTGCGCCTTGCGGATCTTGGAGGCCGAGACCATTTCCAGGGCGCGCGTCACCTTGCGGGTGTTCTGCACGCTCTTGATCTTGGTTTTGATTTCGCGTCCGCTTGCCATCTTTTATTCCCGTGGCGCGGGGCCGGGGCCCCGCGTTGTTCAACCGTTTGATCGTCTGGTCCAGCGGAGCATCGCTCCGCTCTACAGGACCTCGATTACCAGCTGCCGGTGGTCTTGAACTCGACGATGCCCTTCTTGAAGGCAGCTTCGATGTCGTTGTCCCAACCGCCGGTGGCGTTGACCTTGCCGATCAGTTCGCCCTGGGTGTTGGCGAAATGCGCGTGCAGGCCTTCTTCGAACGCCAGCAGCTTGCTGACCGGCACGTCGTCGAGGTAACCCTCGTTGACGGCGTAGATCGACAGCGCCTGGTTGGCGATCGACATCGGCGCGTACTGCTTCTGCTTCATCAGCTCGGTGACGCGCTGGCCGCGCTCAAGCTGCTTGCGGGTGGCTTCGTCCAGGTCCGAGGCGAACTGCGCGAACGCAGCCAGCTCGCGGTACTGGGCCAGCGAGATACGGATGCCGCCGGACAGCTTCTTGATGATCTTGGTCTGCGCCGAACCACCGACGCGCGACACCGAGATACCGGCGTTCACGGCCGGGCGGATGCCGGCGTTGAACAGATCGGTTTCCAGGAAGATCTGGCCGTCGGTGATCGAGATCACGTTGGTCGGAACGAACGCGGAAACGTCGCCGGCCTGGGTCTCGATGATCGGCAGCGCGGTCAGCGAACCGGTCTTGCCGGTCACCGCACCGTTGGTGAACTTCTCGACGTACTCTTCGGACACGCGGGCAGCGCGCTCGAGCAGACGGGAGTGCAGGTAGAACACGTCACCCGGGTAGGCTTCACGGCCCGGCGGGCGCTTCAGCAGCAGCGAGATCTGGCGGTAGGCCACGGCCTGCTTGGACAGATCGTCGTACACGATCAGCGCGTCTTCGCCGCGGTCCATGAAGTACTCGCCCATGGTGCAGCCCGAGTAGGCGCTGATGTACTGCATCGCGGCCGATTCGGACGCGGTGGCAGCCACCACGATGGTGTGCGCCAGGGCGCCGTTCTCTTCCAGCTTGCGCACGATGTTGGCAACGGTCGAGGCCTTCTGGCCGATCGCTACGTACACGCACTTGATGCCGGTACCCTTCTGGTTGATCACCGCATCGATGGCCAGTGCGGTCTTGCCGGTCTGGCGGTCACCGATGACCAGCTCGCGCTGGCCACGGCCGATCGGGATCATCGAGTCGACCGACTTGTAACCGGTCTGCACCGGCTGGTCGACCGACTTGCGCCAGATCACGCCCGGAGCAACGCGCTCCACCGGAGCGGTCAGCTGGGTGGCCAGCGGGCCCTTGCCGTCGATCGGCTCGCCGAGCGCGTTGACGACGCGGCCCAGCAGTTCCGGACCGACCGGCACTTCCAGGATGCGGCCGGTGGTCTTGGCGACGTCACCTTCGCGCACGTTCTCGTAGCCACCCAGGACCACGGCGCCGACCGAGTCGCGCTCCAGGTTCAGGGCCAGGGCAAAGGTGTTGTTCGGCAGTTCGATCATTTCGCCCTGCATCACGTCGGCCAGACCGAAGATGCGCACGATGCCGTCGGACACGCTGGTCACGGTGCCTTCGTTGCGCGATTCCGCGGCCAGCTTGACCTTCTCGATGCGGTTCTTGATCAGTTCGCTGATTTCGGAGGGGTTGAGCGTGGTTGCCATCGTCAAGTCCTAGTGCCGGCAGCGGGGCCGGACGTTAAATGAATTCAGTTAGCGAGCGCGGTCTGCAGACGGGCCAGCTTGCCCTTCAGCGAACCATCGATGACCACGTCGCCGGCGTCGATCACAGCGCCGCCGATCAGCGAGGCGTCGACCGCGGTGGTCACTTCGACCTCGCGGTTGAAGCGCTTGCGCAGCGCGGCCTTGATCGCGTCCAGCTCGGCAACCGACAGCTCGGCCGCGGAGGTCACCGTGGCCTTGACCACGTGCTCGGCCTCGGCGCGCAGGGCGTCGAACATGCCGGCGATCTCCGGCAGCAGCGGCAGGCGATGCGACTCGGCAAGCACAGCCAGGAAGCGCGAGTAGGTCTCGCCGCGGGACTCCGGCGCCAGCAGGGCGATGGCGTCATCGCGACCCAGCTCCGGGTTGGCGAGCAGGGCCGCCACGCGCGGGTCGGCGGCGACGTGGGCGGAGAACGCCAAAGCGTCCGACCACGGCGCGAACGCGCCTTCGTCACGCGCGGTCGCGAAGGCGGCGCGGGCGTACGGGCGGGCAAGCGTGAGGGCCTGGCTCATCCTTAAATCTCCGAGGCCAGCTCGTCGAGCAGCGCCTTGTGGGCGTTGGCGTCGATTTCGCGCTTGAGCAGCTTTTCGGCACCGGTCACGGCCAGCGCGGACACCTGCTTGCGCAGATCTTCACGGGCACGGTTGGCGGCGGCGTCGATTTCGGCCTGGGCCAGGTCCTTCTGACGGGTGGCTTCGGCAACAGCTTCGTTGCGGGCCGCGTCGACGATCTGGTTGGCACGCGCGTGGGCCTGGTCGATGATCTCGTTGGCCTTGGTGCGGGCTTCCTTCAGCGCTTCATTGACCTTGTCCTGCGCCTGGGCCAGATCTTTCTGGCTGCGGTCGGCAGCAGCGAGGCCTTCAGCGATCTTCTGCTGGCGCTCTTCGATCGCGTTCATCAGCGGCGGCCAGATCTTGGTCGCGATGAGCCAGATCAGGGCGGCAAAGGCCAGGGCCTGGGCGATGAGGGTAAAACCGATATCCATGGGGTTCGCTCAGTCGGTTGTGACGGGATGGATGCGCCGCCACACGGGCGGCGCCTCCGAACCTTCATCCGCGACCAGGCGCCTGCGGCGCCCGGTCGTTTCACTTTCGCTGGATCAGCCAGCGATTGCCGGCAGGCGCGAGACGAACTCGCCGACCAGCGGGTTGGCGAAGGCGAACAGCAGGCCCACGGCGACCGAGATGATGAAGGCGGCGTCGATCAGGCCGGCGGTGATGAACATGCGGACCTGCAGGACCGGGATCAGTTCCGGCTGGCGCGCGGCCGACTCCAGGAACTTACCGGCCATGATGGCCAGACCCAGACCGGCGCCCAGCGCGGCCAGGCCGATCATGATGCCGACGGCGAGGACGGTGGAGCTCTGAACTTGGGCGAGATTGGTCAGGACGGCGAAGTACATGGTTTTCTCCAGGAACTTGATTGCTAAGGGTTTAGAAACAAACGGATGAAGGGTGAAGCGAAACTCAGTGAGCGTCTTCCGACAGGCTCAGGTACACGATGGACAGCATCATGAAGATGAAGGCCTGCAGCGGGATCACCAGCAGGTGGAACAGCATCCAGCCGAAGCCGGCGAACGCGCCTGCAAACATGCCGGCGATACCTGCACCGCCCAGCACCCAGATCAGCAGGAACACGATTTCACCGCCGAACATGTTGCCGAACAGTCGCATCGCCAGCGAAATCGGCTTGCTCAGCCACTCGACGATGTTCAGGATCAGGTTGAACGGCATCATCCACTTGCCGAACGGTGCGGTCAGGAATTCCTTGGTGAAACCACCAATACCCTTGGCGCGCAACGCGAAGAACAGCATCAGGAAGAACACGCTGATCGACATGCCCAGGGTGGCATTGACGTCTGCGGTGGGGACCGGCTTCCAGTACGGCACGCCCATCAGCTCGAGCGGCTTGGCGATGAAGTCGGCCGGGATCATCTTGATGAGGTTCATCAGGAGGATCCAGAAGAAGATCGTGATCGCGATCGGGGTCACCAGCTTGCTGGTGCCGTGATAGGTGTCCTTGGCCTGGCGGTCAACGAACTCCAGGCAGATCTCGACGAACGCCTGCCACTTGCCCGGCACGCCGGAGGTGGCCTTGCGGGTCGCCATCCAGAAGGCGACGACCATTACCAGGCCCATCAGCAGCGAGGTTACCAGCGTGTCCACGTGGATCGCCCACGGAGTGCCATGACCTGCCGTCAGATTGTGCAGGTGATGCTGGATGTAGGAGGTGGGTGTAAGCGCCTCGCCTGCCATGTGTCCGGAACCTTAAGTTAAATGAATTCGATTAGCGCCTGGCCATGGCCAGGACCTGGAACATCAGCCCGACGGCGATACCGGCCAACAGCGCCAGTGCAGGCAGCTTGAAGACCAGGAATCCCACCATCAGGACACCAAAAACGAGCGCCCACTTGGCCACGATCGCAACGATCAGGCGTGCCATGGCCGAACCGGCCCCCAGCGCACCACCACCCAGCGCCATCCGTGCCGCCACCCAACCACCGGCCGAAACCGCCACACCGGATGCCAGGGCACCAAGGGCATACTTCGGCCCCACCAGCAGGAAGGCCAGAGCCAGGACAGCCACCGCGGCCAGCGGGTAGACCGCGGCGCGCAGCATCAGTCGCCGACCCGTTTCTACGGAGTTCAGCACAGGACGTCCCGCGTGGTTACAAGTGGATGGCTGAGGCGACTACAGCAGGGGGGCCTCATCGAGCCGCCAAATTATAGCAATGGGACAATTTGCGAGACAACCGCTGCCTGTTCATATCGGAACAGCGCAAGTTGCGGTAAGGGCTGCGGTTTTGCAGCCCACCACGGGGACAATGCCATCTGCGCGATGTTGCAGCGCAACGTATTGAACTTTGGTCGCAGGCGACGGAACTTTCCGCCGACGGCCGTGGTCCCATCTTCCGACCTGCCTGCAGCTACCTCGTCGACGCTTCGCCTGCAGGTCCCCACGATGGCCCCGAAGCGCCGCTCCGGGGCCATCTTTTCGCAGGGCGCTGACAGCGCTGAACCGTCCACACCGCGTGGACCATACCTTCACGAATGGTGGACAGCGACGTCCGGCAAAGTGGCCTTCATTCCGATGAACCACTGCAAGGACTCTTTCGATGCGCTCCGTCCCCACCCTGCTCGCCCTCTCGCTTCTCGCCGCCGGCGCGTCGTTCGCCTCCTCCGCCCATGCCGCCGAAGGCGATGACCGCTTCGCCCTGCGCCTGGGCGCGATGAACATCGACTCGGACAACACCCTGCGCGGCAACACCAATGTCGCCGGCCAGGACATTGGCTTCTCCGAGGACTTCAAGCTGGGTGGCAAGGAATGGGAGCCGCGCATCGACGGCATGTTCCGCATCAGCAACCGTCAGCGCCTGCTGTTCAACTACTTCAAGTACGACAAGGACCGCCGCGAGACGCTTGGCCAGGACATTTCCTTCGGCAACGTCAACGTGCCGGCCGACAGCTTCGTCAAGGCCGAGCTGAAGTACCAGGTGGCCAGCCTCGTGTATGACTACTCGGTGGTGGACACCGAGAAGTTCGACCTCGGGCTGCAGCTGGGTGCCGAATACGCCAAGGTCAGCACCAAGGGCTACGCCGACCTGGGCACGGTGTATGAAGGCCAGTTCCTGGACGAGAAGACCGACGGTGTGGCGCCGGTGGTCGGTGCACGCCTGAGCTTCACCCCGTCCGAAAAGTGGATGATCACCCTGCAGGGCCAGTACCTCAACACGCGCTGGGGCAGCTTCGACGACTACAAGGGTGACCTCAGCCGCGCCAACGCGATCGTCGATTACCGCTTCACCCAGAACTTCGGCGTGTTCGCCGGCTACGACTGGTTCAAGCTGGATGCGGACAAGAAGGGCAGCGACGGCACCATCGGCCTGAAGCAGGAATTCAAGGGCCCGGTGGCGGGTATCAGCGTCAGCTTCTAAGCGTTACCGCTCTCTCTCTCTCTCTCTCTCTCTCCAGCGCGGCGCCCCGGCAACGGGCGCCGCGTTCTTGTTTGTCGCAGGCTCAATCAGACCTGATTGTCGTCTGAAAGGATCCAGGCCAACGTTTCCAGAAAGAGATCCAGGCTGAAGATCCCGCTCGGTATCGTGGAAAACGCCACGGCACCTGATGCATCCTTGATCGTGATGCGCTCGCTCCACTGGTTGATATCGACCTGGGCCACCGTTGCAGCTGGAATGCGGCGCCCACCCACTTCGATATGGCTGCGGGTCAGCAGGAGGGGCTGGGTCGTGACATCCAGGTATTTCCCAAGGATGCGCTTTTTCCAGACCTGTCCGCTGGAGACGTAGTTGAAGGTAACCACCGAGTTCGAGCTCAATGCCGTGATCATCACCGGAAGGCGTTCCCGCACGTGCAGCTGGCAGACCAACTGCATGAATTCGAGATGCCGCCCAAGATGTTGGTTTGCCCAGTGGAAGGCGGTCGTTGGTGCGAGGCGGTAGGCAACATCGGTAAGAAACCCCGCCGCTCCCAGCTTGCCTGTACCAAACAGGTAGAGGTCCTGCATCTCAGCGAACGCGATGTAGGTGCGCTTCCTGCCGACAACCTCGGTGATCCCGCGCTCATAGACTTCATACCGGGCCTTGCGCAGCGTTCCCTGCCATACCGTCAGCCCCAGAACAGCCAGTCCACACACCAGCACAAGTGCTACGCCCAAGTGGATGGTCCTGTAGCCATCGACCGGTACGTGATTCTTCAGTACGAGCAGGAATGCAGCTGCCAGAAAAAATATCCCTGCCAATGCGTACATGAGTACAAGCGGCCACTTGCTGTATGTGAAGGTTTCGATAAGCTCCCCAGTCTGAGGAGATTGCGGATGCGTCATGGTCAGGGTCGCGACTGTTGGCCGATGATTGGACTGGAGAAGATAGTTCCTGATTCTTGGCCACATCAAACAGCGGCTGTCCACCGCGACGAGGTTTGCCACCCCCTCCGAAGCCGGCACAAGCTGATGCGGGGACGCACTTGAGGCCGTAAACGACAACCATCGCCGTAGTTGGCAGCGCGATGCCCCTATCTGCGCATTGAGAGCCACGGACGGGATTCCCAAAGGACCTCACTAACGCGCGCCGGGCGCAAGGGCCGCCACGGGCCACATACGACAGAATCGACGTGGTCAGACAGCAATGGCCGGCAAGAAAAAACCCGGCTTTCGCCGGGCTTTCCGTTTCACATGGCAAGTCCGCCGGGCATGGCCCGGCGCTACCAAACGCGGGCGCGTTACTTCTTCTTCGGCATGTACAGATCGGTGATCGTGCCGTCGTAGATTTCCGAGGCCATCGCCACCGATTCGCTCAGCGTCGGGTGCGCGTGGATGGTGTGGCCGATGTCTTCGGCCTCGGCACCCATCTCGATCGCCAGGCCGATCTCGGCCAGCAGATCACCGGCGTGCACGCCGACGATCGCACCGCCGATGATGCGGTGGCTGTCCTCGTCGAAGATCAGCTTGGTGAAGCCCTCGGTGCGGCCGATGCCGATCGCGCGGCCGCTGGCGGCCCACGGGAACTTGGCCACGCCAACCTTCAGGCCCTTGGCCTTGGCTTCGGTCTCGGTGACGCCAACCCAGGCGATTTCCGGGTTGGTGTAGGCCACCGACGGAATCACCCGCGCCACCCACTCCTTCTTGTGCCCGGCAGCCACTTCGGCCGCCAGCTTGCCCTCGTGCGTGGCCTTGTGGGCCAGCATCGGGTTGCCGACGATGTCGCCGATGGCAAAGATGTGCGGCACGTTGGTGCGCATCTGCCGGTCGACCGGAATGAAGCCACGATCGGTCACCTGCACGCCGGCCTTTTCAGCATCGATCTTCTTGCCGTTCGGCGAACGACCCACGGCCACCAGCACGCGGTCGAAGGTGCCCTGCGCCAATGCCGGCGCCTGGCCTTCCTCGGCGGCTTCGAAGGTCACGGTGATGCCCTTGGCATCGGCGGTCACGCCGGAGGCCTTGGTCTTCAGGTGCACGTCAATGCCCTGCTTCTTCAGGCGGTCGGCCAGCGGCTTGACCAGGTCCTTGTCGGCGCCCGGCATCAGCTGGTCCATGAACTCGACCACGGTGACCTTGCTACCCAGCGCGCCATACACGGTGGCCATTTCCAGGCCGATGATGCCGCCACCGACGACCAGCAGCGAACCCGGCACTTCGGCCAGTTCCAGCGCGTCGGTGGAGTCCATCACTCGCTTGTCGTTCCACGGGAAGTTCGGCAGCTTCACCGCCTGCGAACCGGCGGCGATGATGCACTTCTGGAAGCGCAGCAGCTGGGTGCTGCCGTCTTCAGCGGTGATCAGCAGTTCGTTGGCCGACACGAACGTACCAACGCCCTGCACATTGCGGACCTTGCGCTGCTTGGCCATGCCGGCCAGGCCCTTGGTCAGCTGGTTGACGACCTTTTCCTTGTACTGGCGCAGCTTGTCCAGGGTGATGGTCGGCTTGCCGAACTCGACGCCGAAATCACCGGCATGGGCAACTTCGTCGATCACCGCAGCGGCATGCAGCAGTGCCTTGGACGGAATGCAGCCCACGTTGAGGCAGACGCCGCCGAGGCTGGCGTAGCGTTCGACCAGCACCGTATCCAGGCCGACGTCGGCGGCGCGGAAGGCGGCGGTGTAGCCGCCCGGGCCCGAGCCCAGCACGACCATTTCGCACTCGATGTCGGCGGCCTTGCCACTGGCCAGCGCCGGCTTCGGTGCTGCAGGCTCGGCGGGGGCGCGGTGCGACGGCGTCACCGGCGGCTTGCTGGCCGGGGCGCTAACCGCCGGGGCCGGCGCAGCGGCCTTGGCCGGCGCTTCAGCGGCGCCTTCGGTCTCCAGCAGCACGACGACCGCGCCTTCGGACAGCGTGTCGCCCAGCTTGACCTTGATTTCCTTGACCACGCCGGCTGCCGAGGACGGCACTTCCAGGGTCGCCTTGTCCGACTCCAGGGTCACCAGACCCTGGTCTTTCTTCACCGTATCGCCAACGGCGACCAGCACTTCGATCACCGGCACATCGCTGTAATCGCCGATGTCGGGAACCTTGATTTCAATCGTGGCCATGGTGGGTTTTCCTCGTGCCCGACCGGCGTGGCCGGCGGGCTGTCACTGCGTTTCGACAGGCGGCCGCGCCAGGGGCAGCGGCCGCACGGTGGGGGCGAAGCGGTGCCTTACAGCAGCACGCGGCGCATGTCGGCCAGCACCTGCGAGAGGTACGTGGTGAAGCGTGCGGCCAGGGCGCCATCGATGACGCGGTGGTCGTAGCTCAGCGACAGCGGCAGCATCAGCTTCGGAGCGAACTCCTTGCCATTCCAGACCGGCTGGATGGACGACTTGGAGACGCCGAGGATGGCCACTTCCGGGGCATTGACGATCGGGGTGAACGCGGTGCCGCCGATGCCGCCCAGCGAGCTGATCGAGAAGCAACCGCCGCTCATGTCGGCCGGGCCCAGCTTGCCGTCACGCGCCTTCTTGGCCAGCTCGCCGGTTTCCTGCGCGATCTGCACCACGCCCTTCTTGTCGACGTCGCGGATGACCGGAACGACCAGGCCGTTCGGGGTATCGGCAGCGAAACCGATGTTGAAGTACTTCTTCAGGGTCAGGTTCTCGCCGCTGGCATCCAGCGAAGCGTTGAACTCCGGGAACTTCTTCAGCGCCGCAGCGCTGGCCTTGATCAGGAAGGCGAGCATGGTCAGCTTGATGCCGGCCTTCTCGTTCTCCTTGTTCAGCGCCACGCGCAGGCCTTCCAGGTCGGTGATGTCGGCCTGCTCGAACTGGGTGACGTGCGGGATCATCGCCCAGTTGCGGGCGAGGTTCGCACCGGAGATCTTCTTGATGCGCGACAGCGGCTGCACTTCCACGTCGCCGAACTTGCTGAAATCAACCTTCGGCCACGGCAGCAGGTTGAGGCCACCGCCGGCAGCCACGGTGCCACCGGCAGCTGCCGGAGCGCCGCCGCTGAGCGCGGCCTTGACGAACTTCTGCACGTCGGCCTTGGTGATGCGGCCGCCTTTCTCGCTGCCGCTGACCTGCAGCAGGTCGACACCCAGCTCACGGGCGAACACGCGCACCACCGGCGATGCGTAGGGCACCTTGGCCGGCAACACGCCATCGGCATTGAACTGCACCGGCGGGCTGGTCGGCGCACCGGCCGAGGGGGCGCTGGCGATCTCGCGGGCGGCCAGCTTGTCCGGCTGGGCCGGCACGGCGACCGGCTCGACCTTGGTGGCGGTCTCGGCGGCGGCCGGGGCAGCAGCGGCGGCAGCCTTGCCCGGGGCCGGGGCGGCAGCGCCTTCGGCTTCGATGATGGCGACCACGTTGCCCTGCGACAGGTTGTCGCCGACCTTGACCTTGATCTCCTTGACCACGCCGGCGACCGACGACGGCACTTCCATGGTGGCCTTGTCGCTTTCCAGCGTGACCAGGCCCTGGTCCTTCTTCACCGTATCGCCCACGGCGACCAGCACTTCGATGACCGGAATGCCGCTGTAATCGCCGATATCCGGCACCAGGGCTTCCACCGCGCCGCCGCTGGCAGCGGGGGCGGCAGCAGCGGCCGGAGCGGGAGCGGCCTGGGTGGCAGCGGCCGGAGCAGCGGCCTTGGCCGGTGCGGGCGCCGCGGCGGGTGCAGCAGCCGCGGCCGGCTGGGCAGCCTCGCCGTCGGCCACTTCGATCAGTGCCACGACCTTGCCTTCGGACAGGCTGTCGCCCAGCTTGACCTTGATTTCCTTGACCACGCCGGCCACCGAGGACGGCACCTCCATGGTCGCTTTATCGCTTTCCAGCGTGACCAGGCCCTGGTTCTTCTTCACCGTATCGCCGACGGCAACAAGCACCTCGATTACCGGGATATCGCTGTAGTCACCGATATCGGGGACACGTGCTTCCTTGATTTCGGCCATGGGGAGAACTCCGGCAATCTGGTGTAGGGAAACGTCTATTGTGCGGCCAGCGGGAGCCAGCGCCAACCGTTACAGGTGTTTTCAGTACGCACGCAGCCGGGACACGCTGTTGCTCATGGCCCGCCGGCGCTTCCAGTCGGTAGCGTATTGTCCTGCCGATGTCCGCTTGATGTCGCCAGTGCGACGGCCACCGGCTGCCAGGCCTGGCGCAGGCGCGGCAAGGACCACGCTGCGTTGGCCGGACTGGTGGACGGCAGCGCCAGCACCTTGGCCGACGTGGCCAGCTGCGGCTGCACCCAGCGCTGGAAGGCCTGCATCGCCGCGCCACCGTTGCAGCCGATCAGCTGCAGGTCAGGCAGTGCGGCGATCAGTGCGGGAAGTGCATTGGCCACTTCCGTGCCACGCACGATGTCCGCATCCAGGCTGCCGCGTCGTTCGCAGCGGCCGATCACATCCCACAGGCCGACGCCATTGGCTGCCAGCGCCTGCAGTCGCTGCGCGTACGGCATTGCCGGGTCGAAGCCGCACAGATCGCCGAGCAAGGGCCAGAAACGATTGCGCGGGTGCGCGTAGTAATGCTGTGCCTGCAACGAAGCGATACCGGGCATTGAACCCAGCAGCAGCACCCGGCAATCCGCGTTCACCTGCGCAGGCAGGCCGATGCACAACGTTGCAGCGCTCACATCTTCTCCAACTGCATGAATATTCCGGGAGGGCAGAAACCGCATGGAAACAGGGATTTCGCGCTGTTCGCTGAACAGTGCGAACTAATTTTTAACGCGCGTCGGATTCGATTCATGTTGGGGCGACTACGGTGTGCACGCCCCGCAACCGGGGGCCCAAAACAAGAAACATTAGGAGATTCCCCCATGCGCTCCATCCGTATCCTGAGCCTCGCCCTGCTGACCTCCGCCGCGTTCGCACCGGCTGCCTTCGCGCAGGACAGCAGCACCACCGATACCGCCTCGGGCAAGCATTTTGCCGTGGTTGGCGGCGTCTCGCTGCTGCAGCCGAAGAATGACCCGATCGACGGCATCAAGAAGGTCGATGGCGGCCCGGCACCGACCGTCAGCTTCAGCTACTACATCAACGACAACTGGGCCGTTGAGCTGTGGGGCGCTGCAGACAAGTTCGACCACAAGGTGAAGGGCCCGGGCAATGCCCGCCTCGGCAGCGTCGAGCAGCAGCCGGTCGCGCTGAGCGGCCAGTACCACTTCGGCCAGGCTGACAACGTGTTCCGTCCGTTCGTGGGCGTGGGCTACTTCCAGTCGGCCTTCAGCAATGAAACCCTGGCCGACGGCAGCGACTCGGACATCCGCCTGAAGGATGCCAAGGGCGTGATCGGCACCGTCGGTGTGGACATGAACATCAACTCGACCTGGTTCGCCCGTGCCGACGCCCGCTACATGCGCTCGCGTCCGGACGTGAAGGTCGGCGGCGAGAAGATCGGCGAAGCGAAGATGGATCCGTGGACCGTCGGCTTCGGCATCGGCGCCCGCTTCTAAGCGCTTCTGCGTCATTGTTGTACCGCGACGGGCCCTTCGGGGCCCGTCGTCGTTTCCGTCACCCGGGTTCTGTAGAGTCCACTGACAGTCGGATCTACACGGACGGGATGCGGAGGCGCGATGCACGAGGTCGACCTGCTGGTGATCGGCGGTGGCATCAACGGCGCCGGTATCGCCCGCGATGCCAGCGGCCGCGGCCTGAAGGTGCTGCTGTGCGAACAGCACGACCTGGCAGCACACACCTCCAGCGCCAGCAGCAAGCTGATCCATGGCGGTCTGCGCTACCTGGAACAGGGCGAGTTCGGCCTGGTGCGCAAGGCGCTGGGCGAGCGCGAGGTGGTGCGTCGGCAGGCGCCGTTCCTGGTGCGGCCGCTGTGCTTCGTGCTTCCGTGGCAGCCGCACCTGCGCCCGCGCTGGATGCTGCGGCTCGGGCTCTGGCTGTACGACCATCTGGGCCGGCGCAGTCCCGCCTTCCCCGCGTCGCGCGCCGTGGACCTGCACGCCGATCCACTCGGCGCGCTGCTGTCGCCACAGCTGCAGCACGCCTTCAGCTACGCCGACGCGCAGGTGGATGATGCGCGGCTGGTCATCCTCAACGCGCTCGACGCTGCGCAGCGGGGTACATGCATCCTGACCGGCACGCGCTGCGTGGACCTGCAACGCGGGCACGGACGCTGGCACGCCGTACTGGAAAACGCCGCAGGCCATCAGCAGACCGTGCAGGCACAGGCGGTGGTCAACGCCGCAGGCCCCTGGGCCGGCGGTCTGCTGGAGCGCATGCACGCCCGCAGCGGCGGTCCTGCGCTGCGCCTGGTACAGGGCAGCCACATCGTGCTGCGCCGCGCCTGGCCGAACGACCGCGCCTGCCTGCTGCAGCAGCCCGACGGCCGCGTGGTGTTCCTGCTGCCCTTCCACGACCATCTGCTCATCGGCACCACCGACACCGACTATCGCGGCGACCCCGCACGCTGCAGTGTGCTGCCTGCGGAAGTGGACTACCTGTGCAGCGCTGCCAACGGCTACCTGCGTGATCCGGTCGCACCTGCCGAGGTGGTCTGGCAGTTTGCCGGCGTGCGCCCGTTGCTGGCCGACCCGGACCCGCGCGCGGCCAAACTGAGCCGTGACTATCGCCTGCAACTGGACGCCGAAGGTGCGCCTGCGCTGCACGTGCTGGGCGGCAAGCTGACCACGTACCGGGTACTGGCCGAGGAGGCACTGGACCTGCTGCGCCCCTATCTGCCTGCCGCCGGCCCTGCCTGGACGGCGGCAGGCGAGCCACTGCCCGGCAGCGACTGGGGCGATGCCGGGCAGGCACGGGAACAGCTTCGGCACCAGGCCCCCTGGCTGCCGGAGGCCACGCTGCGGCGCTGGGCCAGCGCCTATGGCAGTCGCAGCATCGACCTGCTGCACGGCGCACGCTGCCTGTTCGATCTGGGCGAAGACTTTGGCGCGGGCCTGCACGCGCGCGAGGTGGCGTTCCTGTGCGACCACGAGTGGGCCCGCAGCGCCGAGGATGTACTGTGGCGGCGGAGCAAGCTGGGGCTGCAGATGGACGCGGCACAGGCGGCACGGCTGCAGGCCTGGATGGATTCACATCGCCGGTAATGCCGCGCGCGGCCCGGCGCCGCCGATGCATTACGATCTCAACATCGCCACCGGAGACGCTGCATGACGCCCCGCTACGTGCTGGCCATCGACCAGGGAACCACCAGTTCGCGCGCGATCCTGTTCGATCGCGCCGGCGACATCGTCGGCAGCGCGCAGCGCGAGTTTGCCCAGTTGTTTCCACAGCCGGGGTGGGTCGAGCATGACCCGCGCGAGATCCTGACAAGCGTCTACGCCACGATCACCGAACTGCTCAGCCGCGAACAGATCGATCCCCGCCACATCGCCGCACTGGGCATCACCAACCAGCGCGAAACCACCGTGGTCTGGGACCGTGCCAGCGGCCAGCCGATCCACAACGCCATCGTCTGGCAGTCGCGGCAGAGCCAGGCGATCTGCGAGCGGCTGAAGTCCGACGGCCACGAAGCGCTGATCCGCGAGCGTACCGGCCTGCTGATCGATGCCTATTTCTCGGCCACCAAGATCCGCTGGATCCTCGACCACGTGGAAGGCGCGCAGCAGCGGGCCGAACGTGGCGAGCTGCTGTTCGGCACCATCGACAGCTGGCTGGTGTGGAATCTCAGCGGCGGCCAGGCGCACGTGACCGACTACAGCAACGCCGCGCGTACGCTGCTGTTCAACATCCATACCCTGGGCTGGGACGAGGACCTGCTGGCCCTGCTGGACATCCCGCGTGCGATGCTGCCGCAGGTGCGCGATTCCAGTTCGGTATACGCGCACACGCGCCCGCAGTTCTTCTTCGACCATCCGATCCCGATTGCCGGCATCGCCGGCGACCAGCAGGCCGCGCTGTTCGGCCAGGCCTGCTTCCAGCCAGGCATGGTCAAGAACACCTATGGCACCGGCTGCTTCATGCTGATGCACACCGGCACGCAGGCCGTGCGCTCGCGCAATGGCCTGCTGACCACCATTGCCTGGGGCCTGGAGGGAAAGGTGGAGTACGCGCTGGAGGGGTCGATCTTCATCGCCGGCTCGGTGGTGCAGTGGCTGCGCGATGGGCTGCGCATGATCGATCGCGCTGCTGACAGCCAGGCCTTGGCCGCACAGGTGCCCGACAGCGCGGGGGTGTACCTGGTGCCGGCCTTCGTCGGCCTGGGTGCACCGTACTGGCGCAGCGACGTGCGCGGTGCGATGTTCGGCCTGACCCGTGGCACCGGCAAGGCCCACTTCGTGCGCGCAGCGCTGGAGGCGATGGCCTACCAGACCCGCGACGTTCTGGATGCGATGCAGTCCGATGCGGGCATCTCGCTCAGTGAACTGCGCGCCGATGGCGGCGCGATCGGCAACGACTTCCTTGCCAGCTTCCAGGCCGACATCCTCGGCGTCCCCCTGCTGCGACCGCGGGTGACCGAGACCACCGCGCTGGGTGCGGCCTACCTGGCCGGGCTGGCGGTCGGCTTCTGGGAGAGCCGCGAACAGATCGCGGCACAGTGGGGGCTCGATCGCCGCTTCGAACCGCAGATGGCGGTGGCCCGGCGCGAGAAACTCTACGCCGGGTGGCAGCAGGCCGTGGCCGCCACCCTCGCCTTCCACGTCGATTGAGGGCGGCAGCGCCGGGCCATGCCCGGCGACACCCATTCCGCCGGGCATGGCCCGGCGCTACCCGACATCAGAACGCCGGCAGCACCGCGCCCTTGTACTTGGTCTCGATGAAGGCCTTCACCTGCGGGCTGGTCAGCGCCTTGGCCAGCTTCTGCACGCGGGCGTCGTCCTTGTTGTCCGGGCGGGCGACCAGGAAATTCACGTACGGCGAGTCCTTGCTCTCGATCGCCAGCGCGTCCTTGGTCGGGTTGAGGCCGGCATCCAGTGCATAGTTGGTGTTGATCAGGGCCAGATCGACCTGGTCGAGCACGCGCGGCAGCATCGCCGAGTCCAGCTCGCGGAACTTCAGGTTCTTCGGGTTGGAGACGATGTCGCGCTGTGTGGCCAGCGCATTGGTGGGGTCCTTCAGCTCGATCACGCCGGCCTTGTGCAGCAGGATCAGCGCGCGGCTGTTGTTGCTGGGGTCGTTGGGGATCACCACATCGGCCCCTTCACGCAGTTCGGCCAGCGACTTGATCTTGCGCGAGTAGGCACCGAACGGCTCGATGTGCACGCCCACCACCTTGGTCAGGTCGGTCTTGCGATCACGGTTGTAGGCGTCCAGGTACGGTTCGGTCTGGAAGTAGTTGGCATCCACCTGCTTCTGCACCAGCTGGTCGTTGGGCTGCACGTAGTCGTTGAACACGCGCACGTCCAGCTCCACGCCTTCCTGCTTGAGGATCGGCTTGACCACGTCCAGGATCTCGGCGTGCGGCACGGCGGTGGCGGCCACCACCAGCTTCTGCGAAGGCTCACCGGACTTGCCGCAGGCGGTCAGGGCCAGCGCAGCAGCGAACAGGGGCAGCAACAGGGTCTTCTTCATGGGCGCAATCGATCTCGGGGGAGGTGTCAGGATTTTTCGTAGTTGGTCAGGGCCAGTTCCAGCAGTGCCTTGGCCTGCTCGCGCAGCATCATCGGCTCGACGATCTCGGCATCGGACCCGTAATGCAACACGTCCATCAACAGTTCGCGCGACACGCTGTAGGGCACTTTCAGTTCATAGCGGCCATCGGCGAGGAAGCGTCCCTGCTGCTTGGAGTGCCAGTGCTCGTCGGCCACCCAGCGCGCGGCCTTGGCACTGAACAGGATGGTTGCCCAGCCCTTGGGCGCACCGGAGAAGATGCCGTAGCTGGCGCCGAGCTGCTCGTCCAGTTCGCTGTCGGCGACATCGCGGGCGGTGCTGTCGATCACCCGCGCCTTGTAGATGCGGTCCACCGCAAAGCTGCGCAGGGCCTCGCGATCATGGTCCCAGCCGTCCAGGTACCAGTTGTCGCGGTAATGGGTCAGCCGCTGCGGCGATACGGTGCGCTTGGTCGCTTCGTCGGTCGAGCGGGCGCGGTACTCAAAGCCCAGCTGCTTGCGCTCCAGCACCGCCGAGGCCACCGAACGGAAGCTGGCTTCATCGAACTTGCGGCCACGGTGCGGAATGACCCGCACCCGATCCACCGGCCAGCTGGAAACACCAGCCTGGGCGGCCAGCAGGCTCTCGATGCGCTGCTGCAGCGGCGCCAGCACCGAAGACAGCACGCCGCCGCCGGTACGGGCCAGCAGGTGCTGCGAGGCCAGCAGGGCGTGCAGCTCCTCCGAGCTCAGCCACAGGCCGGGCAGCTCGAAGCGGTCACTCTCGTCGGCCAGGTAGCGGAAGCCGGCCTCGCCATCGCCCTCGATCGGCGCCATCAGCGCATCGCGCAGGAACGCCAGGTCGCGGTAGACGGTGGCCCGGGAGCAACCGAGCTTGTCCTGCAGGGTCGCCACCGTCACCGGATAGCGTGCGGACTTGAGCAGACGATGCAGGGCGGTGATGCGTTCGTATCGGTCCATGCCCCCGATTATGTCCGAGTCTCGGGCGTTGTGGCGGACGATTGGGCTATCGTGGGCGCCCCCTGCCCCGTGGAGCGCCCGATGCGCCGGTTGTCTGTCCTGCCCCTGCTGGCCTGCCTGCTGCTGGCCGCCTGCGACCGCGCACCGGCGCCCACCGACGCTGCCACGCCCGTCCCCGCTGCCGATCCGGCGCAGGCAGTGCTGTCTGCCAGCCAGCGCTTTGCCGCCCTGCGCAGCTTCCATGCCGAGCTGGAGGTGCTGGGCGCGCAGCAGCCGGTGCGTACCGCGATGGACTTCGTCGCCCCGGACCGGTTCCGGGTGCAGACCCCTGCCGGACCACAGGTGATCATCGGCGACACCATGTTCCTGCAGGCCGACGATGCGATCCGCCAGGTGCCGACCCCGCCGGGGCTGCTGGAGCAATGGCGCAGCCCGCTGCCTGCCGATATCCCCGCACAGGCCCTGCAGGCCGAAGACCTGGGCGAGCAGACGCTGGACGGCGTCAGCACCCGCCACTACCGCCTGCGTGGCGCCACGGCCGGTGAGCGGCTGGAGTACTGGGTGGATGCGCAGGGCCTGCCGCGGCAGATCGTGCGCAGCGGCCACAACAACGGCAAGCCCTTCCAGCTGCGGCTGCGGTACTCGCGCTTCAACGATCCTGCCCTGCAGGTCGACCTGCCCTGAATGGGCCTGGCCGACAACGCCTGCTGAAGCAGGCGGGACGGGCGATTCGGACGGTCATCACGCTTCCAGTATCATCACCGGCTGCCAACCGCTTCGGAGAAGCCTCGATGTCCCTGCGCGTGTCCCTGCTGGTCCCCTTGCTGCTCTGCGCCCCGCTGGCGTATGCGCAGGATGCCTCCGAACTGGCGGCGATGTCCTCGCCGTGGAGCGGCAGTGGTGGCGAACTCGGCTTCGCGTCGGCACGTGGCAACAGCAGCACCGAGAGCTTCAACGGCCGCCTGCGCCTGCGCTACACCGATGGCGACTGGGTGCACAGCATGGATCTGTTCGGCCTGCGCTCCAGCTCCAAGGTGACCGAAACCAGCGACGACGGCACCACCACGCGCCGCAACAACACCACCGCCAACCGCTACACCGGCAGTGCAGGCAGCGCGCTGCAGCTGGGCGAACATCGCCAGCTGACGGCCACGGTACGTACCGAGCGTGATGATTTCGCCACCTACGACCGGCAGAGCTCGTTCGGTCTGGGTTACGGCACCCGGCTGTGGAACACCGAGCGTTTCTCGTTCGATGCGCAGATCGGCCCCGGTGTGCGCCGTACCCACAGCACCGAGGACGACCGCACCCGCACCGGCCTGATCGGTCGCGGCCTGTTCGACCTGAAGTACTCGCTGACCGACAACACCGACCTGATCAACACGCTGCTGGTCGAATCGGGTTCGTACAACACCTTCGGCCAGAACGATTTTGGCGTCTCGGTGAGCATGAACGAGCACCTGGCGCTGAAGGCCGGCTGGCAGGCGCGTTACAACAGCGACGTCGCCGAGGACAAGCGCAAGACCGATACGCTGACCACGATGAACGTGGTCTACAAGTTCAAATAAGCGAAACGGGCGCCTGGCGCCCGTTCTGCTTTTGGTAGTGCCGGCCGCCGGCCGGCAACTGCATTTCATCGGGTTCATGAGATTGCCGGCCAGCGGCCGGCATTACCTGCGGTGGCTCAGACGTTCAACAGCTCGCCAGCCCCCGCATCCAGCAGCATCTTCGCCACGCGCTGACCCAGTGCTTCCGGGTCGCTGGCCGGGCCCACGGCGTCGGCACGCACCGCGCGGCCGTCGCTGGCGCTGCCGACCAGCCCCTGCAGGTGCAGATCCTGGCCCTGCCACTGCGCAATCGCCGCCACCGGCACATGGCAGCTGCCGTGCAGCGCGCGGTTCATGGCCCGCTCCGCTTCCACACAGGCGCGCGTGGCGGCGTCATCCAGGCCTGCAAACAGCGCCATCAGCGCGGCATTGCCGCCATCGCACTCCACCGCCACCGCGCCCTGTGCTGGTGCCGGCAACCACTGCGGCGGCTGCAGGCGGGCGACGATGCGATTGCCCAGGCCCAGCCGTTCCAGCCCGGCCACGGCCAGCACGATGGCGTCGTAGCCGCCGTTGTCGAGCTTGGCCAGGCGGGTGTTGACGTTGCCGCGCAGGTCCAGCAGTTCCAGGTCCGGGCGCAGCGCACGCAGCTGGGCCTGGCGGCGCAGTGACGAGGTACCGACGCGCGCACCGATCGGCAGTGCATCCAGCGAGGCATACAGGTTGGAGACGAAACCATCGGCCGGATCGTGGCGGGTCAGCATTGCCGGCAGCGCGAACGGCGCATCCAGTTCCATCGGCACATCCTTCAACGAGTGCACCGCGCAGTCGGCCTCGCCACGCAGCATGGCCAGTTCCAGTTCCTTGAGGAACAGGCCCTTGCCACCGATGGCCGCCAGCGAGCGGTCCAGCACCTCATCGCCGCGGGTGCTCATCGGCACCAGTTCCACGTGCAGATCGGGATGTGCCTGGCGCAGGCGGTCGGCGACGTGTTCGCTCTGCCAGAGGGCGAGCGGGCTCTTGCGGGTGGCGATGCGGACGGTTTCCATCCCTTCATTATCGCGCCTATCGGCGGGATACGGCCAACGGCGGAGCCCCTCGTGGCTGGAAGCAACAGCTGTGCTTGGCCGGGCGGGGTGGACTGCGCAGGGGTCGCTGCAAGTACGTCCATGTAAGCTCGGTCGCCGCTTGCTCGTGTGCGCTGTCCTGCGCACCCGGCAAGACCGGGGTTGGGCATCCTGCCCAACCCGCCCGAGGCATGCCTCGGGCCCATGCGGCTCACGCCCCTGCGCAGCCCACCCCGCCCGGCCTCTGACAGTTTCCGTGTGCGTCAGCCACGGAAGATCAAAAGAAAAAAGAAAAAAGCAGAAGCAGAAGCAACAGCCGGCGACTTCCGGGGTCAGATCCCTTTTCCGCAGGAAAAAGGGATCTGACCCCTCTTTCCCCACCCGATAACACCAACGCTCTTTTGCTGTCCGTCACCGGAAAATTCGCGAGGGCGAGGCGGGATGGGCG